>JANXSQ010000042.1 GCA_025356595.1 Janthinobacterium sp.
GCTGGTGTGGCTACGGTCATGATCTGCTCCGGTTCTGGTGGGCGGTGAGGCCGGCTATGTGCCGCATCCTCGGATTTGAATTGATGAATTACTGAATTTTTAATCTGCGGACAGCGCGCGCCCGGCCGGCGTAAGACGTGTCGTAGCCGTTGAACTGGACGCCATTGTCGAAGTCCAGGCCCCACGCGTAAGAGGGATCCGGGGCGTACTGCTCGCCAGACCAATACCAGCGCGGCTTGAACTGATCCTTCAGATTGGCGAAAAGCAGGGACTGCTCGCGCCGCGTCGGCAGATCGCCGCCAACCTCGGCAGCCCAGGCAACCGCCGCATCCCAGCTAACGCCATCAGCCTCGCCTGGCAGTAGAAACAGGTGGTGCGACAAGCTGCCATCTTCGGCCAGGGCGATCCCGGCGTAGCGCTCGCCCGGCTTGATGACGGAGGCGATCCAGGCGGCGGTGATGGCGCCCGGAATGCAGAGCGCCTGGAGGCTGAGGGGGTTGGTTGCTGCAACTGCGGTGGTGGTCATGGGTTGCTCCGTGTGGTTGCTTGTTCGATGAACGCATATTACTAAACGGTAATCTCAATGTCAATACTGTTTAGTAATATTTAGAGTGAAATTCATCTTTCGCCAAAATTCAGGTAGCCGCTGCACTCGTCGGGAACCGCCGGCGGCAGAGGATGGCGCTACGCAATACCCAATAAATCGACCCCGCCGGGGACGAAAAAATGCGCCGACTGGCGGGGCGATCAACAAGGAGGAATTATGTTTTTGCAGACAGAAAAACTGAAAGCCATCATTGATGGCTCAATCTCTGGCGTCGATGCCGCCGATGTGCTGCGCCTGGCGGTGGTAGAGCGCAGAGAGGTCGATGCGAAGGTGGTCGAGTATGGCGGACTCATCAAGGCCGCCGAAGATCGCATCGTGTACGGCGACGCGGGGCGGCCCGGTCCTGGGCCGCGCATCTTGTGGCGCGAAACTGGTGCTAGGCGTTAAAAAGCCCGCGCGGGGCGGGCTGTTCAAGCGTTACGGCTTCGTGGGTGTCGGGGGCTGAATCACAGCTGAGGCCGGGGCGGGCTGAGCATAAATTATGATCGGCGCCGGCGGCGCGCTGGCGCCGGCCGGCACTGCGTCAATGAATTTGCACGAGAGAGTAGTTAGTGTGGCCGCATGGCGTTAGACAGGGTTTTTTTAATGTCACTGACATGTTTTTTGGCGCGCTCAAGTGCCGCTTCTGCTGTGGAGAGTGATGCTAAAATTTCCGCAAGATTTGATCCGTGAAGCCAATCAACAACGCTAGCAACATCAGCGGTATTGTTGCTAACGATTCCTTCTATTTGGCCATCGAGAATAATGGCTCGATGTTTGCAGTATTGGCCCATTAATCCAGCTTTGCATGTGCATGTAGCGAACAGTGCAGTGCTGTTTTTTGTAAATGCTACTTCGTAAGGCGCATCTGATGAGCCCTGGACCAGAAACGTAATTGTTTGCATGTATCAATCCTATCTAGTGTTCCCACGGTGGCATTTTTGCATGCCATTACGTATCAATTAAAGCCCCCCTGTTCCGCTGCGATCCCGGACGCGCCCGATCACCGTGATGTGCTCCTGAGCCAGTTCTGGTGGAACCTTCTCGTCTTCATATAGCGGGTTGACGCTGTGCAGGATCAGTGTCCCGTCCAGCTGGCGCCGCAGATACTTGACGCGCAACTCGTCGCCGTAGCGGATCGCGTAGAGCTTGCCATCGATAACGTTCGTCTCATCCTGGTTGACCAGGATGGTGTCGCGCGCGTAGAGCAACGGCTCCATGCTGTCGCCATGGACACGGAAGCGCCGGACGTGCTTCGGATTGATTCCGTATTTTTGGAACCATGCGCGCCTGTAAGTGGCCGGCTCCTCGTCTTCGATCAACTCGTAGACTGCCGTGCGGCCGTTGCCGGCTGAAAACTCAATTCTAGATTCTGGCACGTAGACATACTCGTCCGACAAGTCATCGTCCGAATCGTGAGCGCGAACATTTGATGCATTTTCGTCGCGGCGGTCAACTCCAGTTCGCCGTTCAGTGGCGTTTGCTTGGGCGGTAGGTTGGTTCGCCGCCGGCTCAACGTCGAGCCAGCCGGCCGGCAGCCCGCATTTTTCCTCAATTTTTCTTGCTTTTTTCTCGCCGAATGACTTCGCCTTCAATAGAGCTGAGACTTCACCTTGATTTTCCCCGGTCGCAGTTATGAATTTCGCTTGAGTTTCATAGTGTTCACTGATTAGTTGCGCGAGCCTCACTCGCCGGTTTGTTTGTATGTCCATATGCGGATTGTCCTCGTAAATTACCAGATGGTAAATCACTAAACGGTATTGACTTATGGATTACCGTTTAGTAATATCTAAGTATGGAAAAACTACTTGCATACCTCAACAGCCTGTCGAAAGTGGATCGCCTCCGTTTTGTCGGTGCTTGCAAAACCACTGAGGGCTATCTGCGGAAGGCCGTCAGCACGGGGCAGCTGCTTGGCACGACCACCTGCGTTCTCATTGAGAGTGAGTCGGGCGGAGCGGTCACGCGCAAGGACTTGCACCCGGATGACTGGGAAGCGCACTGGCCCGAACTTGCAGCGCAGCCCGCCACCCGCCGCGCCGGCGATCCAGCGCCCGAACTCGGGCCGGATTCGCCGGACGAGACGCCATCCCGCAAAAACATCATGGAATTTGGCCTTGATCAACCGCCGCTGTATACCTCAGCGGATCATGCCGCTGATCAACCTGCGCCGCATGATCGCGCGCAAACCAAGGGGAAATGATGACTTCACATGAAGATCGCAATCGGGCCGACTGGACTGAGTTGTTTGCCCAGCGCACTGAGGAAGTGGCGCGGTTTAACGCTTTGTCAATGCCGCTACCGTCTTGGATGCCAGTTCGATTTGGGTATCGGTCCACTCGCTCGGGACTGCGCTTGCAAAGAAGGCTTCGTGCTCTGCGGACAGCAGGTGCTCGATTGGAATTCTCTCCCATATTTTTTAAACAGTAAGGATGAGCATGGGAAACCAAAACACAAAAGCCCGCCTCTTGGGTGCCGTTGATGTGCAGTCCGCCGGTATCGTGTTCGGGCAGTTCACCGTTGAGGTAATCCCCGACGCCGCTCCAATTCGGGCGGCAATCGCATCACTTGAACGTGCGGCGCAGATTTCGCCCGAGATCGTCAAGCGATTTTTGGAGGGTTTGGATAACGGCGCGCAGCTTTGCCGCATCGACCGTAGTGACGCCCTTGCAGTGCGGGCAGGTGAGTTGCGGATCACGTTGCAGCCGTCCGAGCTTTTCCGCAATTTTCTTGCCGCAACTTTGGCAGTTGATTTCGATGGTCTCGCCACTGAAGTCTAGTTTCATGGTGGTTTCTTTTCGTGAATGTGAATGTTATGTAACTGACACTGTAACGCATTGGAATCCCCACCCTTATTTTTGAAACCGTAATCCTGAATCACTTTGACAAGGAAAACCAATGGATACCACCCGCACCAAGCTTTTGAAATGCTACCTGCTCCCGGCCGAGGAAGAAACGATCCTGCGAGCCTGTGCCGCCGCCGGCGTCACGCGCAGCGACCAGGCCCGGGCCGAGATGCTGCACTGGGCGTCACGGCAGCGCCATGATAGGCGCCAGCCGATCCGCCACGAAGGGCCCAACGGCGCTTCGCGTAGGGCCCAGTTGCTGCCGTGCCGCCCGAGCTACGGCGTGGTGCCAAAAATGCGCATGCGGGTTTAACGGAATAGAGGCGCAGCAATGTACGAGATCAGACCGATAGACCGGCCGGTGAGGCCGGCGCAGCAACAAAGCAGGGGGCTGGATGAAAAAGCAAGTGGTAGCGACAGCGGAGGAGCAAGTCCTCCGCGCCGTGTGCGTTTGGCGCCTGAGCGACCGGGAGAAGTTGTCGGCGCCGGGCTTGCCGAGCGACCCGGCGCGGCTGGCGGTAGGGGCGCGCCACCACCGTAACACGAACAAGTTGCGCGAGGCCGCCGACAACTACCTCGATGAGGCTGATCCCCCATCCTGACGCGCAGATCCCCAGCAACTACAGCATCACACGACCGGCAACGGCCGATTTAACCCGTATCAACCGAAGGAGAGTGGCATGTCAAACACACCCGAATCTCTGGCCACCTTGGGCGCGCTCTTCAACAGCGTGATCGCCGCGCATGGCCTGAAGAACGACGCCGGCCTGGCGCGCGCGTTGAAGGTGGCGCCGCCGGTGATCAGCAAGCAGCGGCACGGCCAGCTGTCTATCGGCGCCACGATGGTCTTGAATATACACATGACGTTTCATATCCCGGTGGCCGATATCTTGGCGGTAACGCGGGAACCAGCCTCCACCCATTGTCAATCGGGCGACGCCGTCAGAATGGCCGAGAAGTGACGCCGGCGACACTGTCAACGGCTGGCGTCGCGCTGTCCTTCGTCAGCCCGTGCGACCGGGACGTGTGGGTGCGCATGGGCATGGCGTTGAAGGCGGAGTTCGGCGAAGACGCGCGCGATGTCTGGCTGACCTGGAGCGCGGAGTATGACGGCTTCGATGCCGGCGCCGCTGCCTCGTCCTGGCGCTCGTTCAAGAACGGCGGCAAGATCGGCATCGGTTCCCTGTTCGCCGCGGCGCAAGCCGAGGGCTTCAAGTTCGACCAGGCCGGGGTCGAGGTGTCGCCCGAGAAATTGGCGGCGGACCGCCTGGCCCGTACCGAGCGGGATGCAAAGGCGGAGGCCGACCGTCTGGCCCGTGCCGCCGCCGCCGGCGTACGCGCGCAGGCCCAGTGGCGCATGGCGGCGAAAACCGGCGAGTCGCCGTATTTGGCCGGCAAGCTGGTCGAGGCCGAGGCGTGCCGCTACACCGGCGCCGGTGGAATCATCGTGCCGTTCATGCGCTACGATTTCGAGCCGGCGCGCATGGTGGGCAAGCAGGCCATCGACGCGGCTGGCGTCAAGAAAAACAGCGGGGGCATGGACAAGCTGGCCGCCGCATGCCGCCTGGGCGACGTGCCGCAGGACGGCGACGATATAGGCATCGGCGAGGGCTACGCAACCGGCCTGTCGGTGCGCATGGCCACCCAGCGCGCCTTCGCCTACTACATGGCGATCGACGCCGGCAACCTGCCGCACGTCGCGCGCCTGCTGCGCGCCAAGTTTCCCTCCAGCCGCCTGCTTATCTTCGCTGACGACGATTACCTGACCGGCGGCGCCGGCGTGATCAAGGCCGAGCAGGCGGCGACCGCCGTCGGCAACGCCGTGGTGCTGGTGCCCGCCATCACGGCGCCGCGCCGGGCGACCAAAAAAGATGAGTCCCTGCCGAAGCTGACCGACTTCAACGACCTGCACGTGGCGCAGTCCCTGGCCGAGGTGACTGCGCAAATCGCCGCGGCGCTGGCTGCCCCTGCGGTTGATCGCGGCGCGCCCGTGCCGCATGATGACGGCGCCGCCGGCGAGCCGCCGATCCCCGCGCCCCTTGCCAGCGATGACCCGGTCGGCATAAACATTCCCACGGCTGAAGCGTTGATCGCGCATTTCTCGATCATTTATCCGACCACCGACATCTGGGACGGCCTGCGCAAGCAGCGCATGAAGCGCTCGGCCTTCAACGCCTGGGTCGGCAAGGATCTGGCGGCGGCGTGGGAGAAGGACGGCCGGCGCCGCACCATCCTGCGCGACAGCCTGCCGGTGCTGGTGGGAGGCCGCGCCATCCCGGGGGGCGCCGGGGGCGGTAAGCTGGGCGAAATGCTCGACAACATCACGCTGCTGCGCGGCACCGAGACGGTGTGGGATGCGATTGGGCAGCAGGTCATGACCCTGGGCGCCGTGCGCGCCGACTACACCGCTGACCTCACTTCGAAGTGGCAAGAGCACGCGCTGCGCAAAACGGTGGAGGCCAAGAACCTGGTGTTCGACCCGACCCAGCGCGCCGACCCTGTCACGCACGTCAACATCTTCCTGGGCTGGCCGCTGATACCGAAAGCGGACGCCGACCTGGTGCTGCCGATCCTCGCGCTCCTGGAGTCCCTGTGCGGCGCCGAGGACAACGTCGACGACTGCGTCGTCTGGATACTGCGCTGGCTGGCCTACCCACTGCAGAACCCGGGCGCCAAGATGCAAACCGCGCTGCTGATGTTCGGCGAGAAGCAGGGCACCGGCAAGAGCCTGTTTTTCCAGGACGTGATGGGTCCGATCTACGGCGACTACGGCACCGTCGCCAGCCAGCATCAACTGGACTCGAGCTTCACGGCCTGGCGCTCCGCCAAGCTGTTCGTCCTATTCGAAGAGGTGCTGTCCCGCGAGGACAAGTACAGCCACAACGGCACGCTCAAGTACATGATCACCGGCAAGTCGATGAGCATCAACCAGAAGAACCTGCCCGAGCGCACCGAGCAAAACCACCTGAACGCGGCGTTTCTGTCGAACGAGCCCCAGCCGATCCCGATCGAGCTGGAGGATCGCCGCTTCATGGTGATCGAGGCCAGGAACAAACAGCCGGAGGCGTTCTATAACGCCGTCACCGACTCCATCGCCCGCGGCGGCCTGGCCGCCTTCTACGACTTCCTGCTGGCGTTTCCGATGGACGGATTCAACGCCCACACGAAGCCGATGATGACCCTGGCCAAGGAGCGCGTGATCGAGTTCGGCCTGAACGGCTGGATGTCGTTCCACCGCTCGTGGAAGGACGGCTACCTGAGCGCGCCGTACTGCTCCTGCCTGTCCGAGGACCTGTACACGATTTACCGGCGCTGGTGCGACCGGTCCGGCGAGAAGCCGCTGACGCTGTGCAAGTTTGCCGGCCTGATCGCCAGCCGCGAGCACAAGGTGAAGCGCTCGGTGGCGGTCGGCAGCAAGGGCAAGACCACGCGCATGATTTTCGAGGTCAAGCACGAAGGCGAGACGGACACCGTGGACCAGCAGATCGAGCGCTTCCGCGACCTGGCCGACGTGCGCGGCGGTGGCGCCGTGCAGGGTTGATTGCCGGGTTGCGCAGGGTTGCATTCATACCCTGCAACGCCGCCAGCCGCATGAATGCTGGGTCTTGGCAGGGTACGCACGGTTTGCAGGGTTTCCCCGCGTATGCGTGAATATTTATGTGCCACTGCCGTCTATTTTTTTGTGCCGTGATTATGAAATAACCCTGCATACCCTACATACCCTGCTGAGAGTGAGTGCTCATGCGGGTTGTGACGTTGCAGGGTTTGAATTGAAGTATGAGTAACCCTGCGTAGTGACTGAAATTAGAAAAAGGAGCGGTAAAAATGCGTGCGATGAGAATGGTTGAGGTCACGACGTTTCGGAAACAGAGCCCGCTGGAGCTGTGCCTGGAAATTTGGCTGGAATGGCAGCGCCGCAGCGATAACGGCTTGGGCTGGCGTGGTCGCTCGACGATGCTGTCCGGCGACGGCTCGCTGGACTCTGAGCAGGTCTACGACGGCATGGACAACGACGCCGCCCAGGCGGTTGAGGCGATGATCAACAGCTTGCCGCGCCACCTGGACTGGGCCATTCGCAAGCGCTGCGGCATCACGATGGTGTGGCGCTTCCCGACGATGCCGTTCGCCGACGTGCTGGGTGAGGCGGAAATCGAGCTCGAAAAGAAATTGAAAAATAACATTGCGACCCGAAGTTTTTTTCTTTAAAATCGACCCCGGACGGATTCGTCACGTCAAAAGCTTTTGAAGCCTCGCAGCCATGCGGGGCTTTTTGCATTGTGGGCTGCATTTTTGTGAGGTTGCCATGAGCAATGTCCAGCGCAAATCACCACCCGCCACTCGTGCGGATATGGAGTCCAGAATTTACGAGGCCGAGCCGCCGCCGACGCGCGACGAAATCCGCCGCGAGTTGGGCTGGACACTGGTCGAGGCCGAGCGCAAGACCAGGCCGGCCGAGCGCGACGAATAGATTTTCAACCGTTCGAAAGGAGGTGATGCATCTCCACGAAAACAGAGTCTCCACGCTCGGTTCGCGCCGGGCCTAGCCGCTGGCCGCATTCATGCGCCGGCGGCATTTTTATTTGAAGGCCGCCATGTCGCTCCTCTCGATGCTGCTGATCCTGTTTAGTCGTGAACTTCGGGTGAAACCCGCGCCGCGCCGTTCGGTCGAGCGCACCTGGCCGTACAAGTGAAGCTCGTCCAATTTATTTGCCGAATGATCGGCGCCAGAAAACGAAAGAAAATCATGTCCCTCCAGGATCAAATCAACGCTGACCAAGCTGCACTCGTCGCCGCCCAGGCAGATCAGGTCGCGCTCGCCGCCGCCCAGGCCGTAGCATCGGCCGCCGCGCAAGCCGTGACCGACGCCGCCAGCGCCCAACTTGCCGTCGACCAGGCCAAGTTGGATGCCGCCCAGCCGCACCTGGCGCTGCTGACGCAGATCGAGGCCGAGCTGGCTGGCGTTGCGCAAGGCATGACTGCGGAGAGCGCTGCGGCGGTCAACGCCCTCGTCGGCAACATCACGCCGCTCCTGGAGCAAATGCGCGCTCTGTTGCTGGGCTGATTTGTCCCGCTGTTCATTTCCATTTTCCCGCCATGACGGGGCTTTTACTCAGGTGACACATGCCAAATATTCTTGTTCAAGTGCCCCTCGATGTGAACGGTCGCGTCATTCCTTTGTCGTCTGTGGTTGATTCGACGGGGCAGTATGTTTTCAATCTGGATTCACTCGCCAGCGCGCCAACCTACGACGTCAACGGCAACCAGGTCACGATCACCTACGGCCCCGATGTTTCCGGCCGTTCGATCCGTCAGACATCGACTTGGACGAACGGCGTGTGGATGGGTGATTCGGCCTGGGTGCTGGTATGACGCCAAGCGCATTTCGCCAGTTGGCCGCGAAAGTTGGACTTACACGATACCCGGTGCTGTCCGCAGCGTCTTCGACGAATCGCGGTGGAACTGTAGCATCGGCCAATGTATCTCAGGTTCTCATGCCGGCAAACGCGGCGCGCGCCGGAATCGTTTTTCAGAACAATTCGCCGTGGCCGATCGGACTCAACCTGATCGGCGGAATCGCGGCTTGCGGATCGGGATCTGTCTCTGCGCCCGGCGCTGGCATCGGCTCATTGTTCATCCCTCCAGGGCGGACATTTACCAGCGACCCGCTGGCCGTATCGGCATCGCAGATCACTGTCGCATGTCAGCGCGGTACCGCCGCATTCGGCTGCACCGAGTACACGTCGGCAAGCGGACAAGCGTTCGCGAAGACTGCCATCGGCCGCAGCAGTACGATTACATATGGAGGCGTGTCGCAAGCTCTTTTCGCAGCCAATACGTCGCGCAAGGGCTTCATTTTCCAGAATCTGTCCAAGTTTCCGATGTTCGTGCAAGAGGTTGTTTCAGGCGCGCTTACGGGGTCATCGCGTAAGGTCTTGCCGTATGAAATCATCGGCGCCCAGAAATTCGGCACGTCGACATCGGCGTTTTCGGTCATTTGCCGCGGCGCCGGAAACGGCTTCACAGCTCTGGAGTATTAAGTATGGAAAATGCAATCTCAGCGGACACGCTGCTGTCGCTTGATGTTGATGTACCTGATAACGCGCGCGGTCTGGGCCCTCTCCTGACGCCGCCGAACATGCTGAAAAATTCGTTACTACCGCCGAATAATACGGTGGTCATCAGCACCTTTGTGGATTCGGCGAACTGTGTGGCGACTGCTGTTTCGGGGGCGAATACAGCAATGTCCGACGACACCAGCAACCCGCTGCAGGGTTCGTTTTCGCCGGTCGCGGAATTCGCCCCCAGCGCATCCTCACGCCGTCTGTTTTTGAGCTTGATTAACGCTGGCTCCCCCGTCAATCTGACCGGGAAAATCGTGAGTTTCGCCGCGCGGGTAATCCGCTCGATGAACCTGGCGGGCTTTGAGTGCAGAATTCGACTGTACAGTGCAGGTACGCCCGTCGCGCCAGGTGTGAATTACCATACGTTCAACACCGTTACGGACGGTTCGCAGCGCCCGCTTATCCCGCTGAGCAATGAGTGGATGAAGGTGAGTACAGCGATCTCACGTTTCACCGCCGTCGGTACCGGTGCCGATCTGACCGCAATCACATACGCAGGGTATGAGATCGTCTGCCCATCAACGGCGACGCCATGGCGGATCGCGTTGGGTAACATTAGTGCATACGACAATGCGCTGATCCGTGCGGCCGTGGTTGTCATGTTCGACGGTGTCTACCGGAGTCAATGGAACAACGCCGCGCCCATCTTGAAAAAATATGATTTCCCTGCGGTGCTGTACCCGGCCAGCGCGTCCCTCAATTTACGGACAGAGCCATCGCCAGTCTGGAATACAAAACGGATCGGCACCGTGGCCGCCAGTCCTACCAGCCCGCTGATACGCGTGACGCTGGCCTCGCCAGGCGTATTCGCAGACGGGAAGAGTGTAGCCGTCGCCGGCATTGTCGGAGCGACGGATAACGGCGCGGCCATGACCGGCACGAACGTCTACCCCATCATCAAAGTAGACGCATCAACATTTGACCTCGCCGGCTCGGTGTTTGGCGGAGCGTTTGACGTCAACAGCCGTGCTGACGCCAATTTTTCCGTGACACTGGTCACGAATGTGGATGCGAGCCCGGTCGACGGCAGCAACCGCGTCACCGTGGCGGACGCTGGCATCTGGGAGACGGGTGGCCTGGTGACGGTCGGCGGCGTGACAGGTGTGGCCACGGCAAATCGACTGTCAGCCGTGACAAAAATCGACGGTAGCACGACGTCCTTTTCGGAGACCGGGACCGTGTTTTCTGGCGCCTACACCGGCGGTGGTTATGTGATTTATGCCCTCACGTCGGGTAGCACGTTTATGACGACGAAACAGCTGGAGAACTTGCAGGACATCAATGGCTGGCAGATCGGCAGCTACACCAACCGATCCAACAACCGCGCGGATTTCATGGCGTTCGATGCCGACGGCGTGGCCCGCGACTTCCAAAAAAGCCAGGCGTACCTGATGAGCCGCGGCTTCAAGGGCTTGCAGGATTGCGTGTACTTCAACGATACGCAGACCAGCGACATCCACATTTTCGGGACGCTCAAGCACCAGTATCGAACTGTGCGGCAGTATTACGGCAATGTTGCGACGTTCAAGGGGGAGACCATTCCGGTCGGCGATGCCCAGGCCATCCGCTCGTTTGGTGTCTTCGCCGCGACGACGACGGCGACGATCACATGATTGATCGACAACGCCATCGCCAACAAGGAGCTGCTGATGCTGGTCTTCCACGAGGTTGAGCGCAGCCCAGCGCTGTTCGGGAATGGCAATAATTTCCTGGTTTACGAGATCGACAGCTTCCGGACCGTGATCGACTATCTGGGCACCAAGAAACTGGCCGGCGCGCTCGATGTGATGACTTTGGAAAATGTGCTTGAGATTCAGAATCGTCGCTATATTTAAAACTCCACTGCCAGCCCGCCTCGCGCGGGATTTTTCACGACCAATTCCAATATGAGCAACGACGATGATCAATATTGACGTCAGATCAAACCTGCGCACGCTGACACGATCTCTGAATGATCTGACGCGCAAGCAGGTGCCGTTTGCGATAGCCCAGGCGTTGAACTCGGTGGCGAAGCGCGTCAAGGCCGCTGAAGAGCAGAACATCCGGGCGACATTCAAGAAGCCGACGCCATTCACTCAGAATTCGCTGGGAGTCTCCAGGGCGAGCAAGGCTAACCCGGTCGCCACGGTGTTCGTCAAGTCGATTGCGGCCAAGTATCTGGCGCCATACGAAACGGGTGGCGTGCACAAGCTCAACAGCCGCGCCCTGCTGAACCCAAAGAACCTGAAGCTCAACCAGTACGGACAGCTGCCAAAGGCCGTGCTGGCTTCGCTCAAAGCGCGCCCGGATATCTTCATTGGGCGCGTGAAGACAAAGGCTGGCATGGTGAACGGCGTCTGGCAGCGCGTGACCGACGCCAAGCGAGTGACCCTGCTCAACAGCAAGGGCAAGCGACTGAGGGGATTGAATCGTGCGACGGCTCAGCCTGGCCACTTGAAGTTGATCCTGCGTTTCGGTGATGCACTGCCAGTCAACAAGAAACTGAACTACGGGCTGCGTGCAAAGCAGGTCGTCGAGCGCTACCTGGCTGCCGACTTCAACGCAGCCATCGAGGCAGCCCTCAGAACTGCGAGGTGAATGGCGATGCCTCAAGGCATCACGACCATCCTATGCGGCCGGGTCCCTCCTGGGGGTTCCGGAACCCGAGGGCATTGCGCGCCTCGATAAAACGCTAGCGGCTGGCCCGGTAATTTCCTTACATATAACCTGACGCCGCCTGACTCTAGAAATAATTTGATGCCTAACCTGACAACAATCGCTAAGTGGGCTGAGTCGCTGGGCATTTCCCGTCAGCAGGGCTACGCCGCGGTGAAGCGCTGCGGGATTGCCGTGACCGACGGCATGGTCGACACCGAGTACGCCGGTATCCTGTATCAGCGCCACACGCGCCCCCGGGCAAACGGCAAGCGGGGGCTTCCCCTGGCAACCGCTCCGGCCGCGCCCGGCGCGCCCGGCGCGCCAGATCCGGCCGGCACCGTGCCGAGCTACGACAGCAGCCGCGCCCGTAGGGAGGCGGCGGAGGCGTCGCTGGCGGAGATGAAGGAAGCCGAGATGAGCGGCAAGTACCTGCTCAAGGCCGACGTCGACTCGACGGTGTTTGAAATCGCGCGCGCCATGCGGGACGGGCTGACGAACTGCGCCCGGCGCATCGCCGCTGATGTGGCGACGCTTGGCGGGGCCGAGGAGTGCGAGGCCGTGATCGACCGCGAGCACCGCGCACTGCTGGAGAGCCTGGCGCACGCGCTCAAGGCGCGCCTGGGGGCCGACGGCGGCGCGGAGGGCGCATGAGCCCGGCCAACGACGTCGTCGCCGGCGCCTTCGCGCGCGGCCTGGAGCCGGATCCGAACATGATGGTGGACGAGTGGAGCGATCAGTTCATGATCATCCCCAAGGACTCCGGCGCGAACGAGTACGGCAAGTACCGCACCAGCCGCACGCCGCACGCACGCATGGTGATGCGGGCGCTGTCCGACAACCACCCATGCAAGCGCGTGGCCCTAATGGGCGCCTCGCAGATGCTGAAGACGCAGGTGGGCCTGAACTGGTTCTCCGCCAGCGTCCACCAGTCGCCGGCGAACTTCCTGTGGATCCTGCCGACCGGGAAGCTGGCCAAGCGCACGTCCACCAGGATCAGCAAGACGATCGCCGCGGTGCCCGAGCTGGCCGAGCGCGTCGCCGCGCCGCGCTCGCGCGACTCGGTGAACACGATCGACACCAAGGAGTACATCGGCGGCTCGCTGTTCGTCGTGACGGCCGGCGCCGCCGCCAACCTGTCCGAGGTGCCGGCGCGCCGCGTGCTGTTCGACGAGGTGGACCGGGCCGAGGCCAACGTCAACGGCGAGGGCGACCCGGTCGCGCTGGCCGAGGCGCGGCAGACGACGTTCGAGCGCAACCGCAAGGCCTATTACCCCAGCTCGCCCACCGTGGCGGGCGAATCGATCATCGAAAAGCTGTACCTGCGCGGCACGCAGCACGAGGCCCTGGCCGACTGCGTCCATTGCGACCACGCGCAGACGCTGGTGTTCGAGCGCCTGCAGCTGTCCGAAGACGGCCAGAACGCGATGTACCCGTGCATCGAGTGCGGCGCCTTCATGTTCGAGGCGGACAAGAACCGCATGTTCGCGCGCGGCGCCTGGTCGGACGGCGTGGCCGGCGACGGCGAGACGGTCAGCTTCACCATCAGCGGCATGTTCCTGCCGTACGGCTGGGTGCCCTGGCTCGCGCTGCTACGCGAATACGCCGCCGCCAAGGCCAAGCTGGACGAGGGCAGCGAGGAATCCATGATCGCGTTCTACAACACGCGCCTGGCGCGCTGCTGGGAGCGGGCGAAAGAGCAGACCAAACACGACGAACTGATGGCGCGCGCCGAGGATTACAAGCTGGGCCGCGTACCGGCCGGAGGCCTGAAACTAACCGCCGCTATCGACACCCAGAACGACCGCCTGGAAATGAAGGTGGTCGCTTGGGGCGAGGGCATGGAGTGCTGGATCATCGACTACCAGATCATCCACCAGTCACCGGCGGAGGAGGCTACCTGGGAGCGCGCCGACGAGCTGCTGAAGACGCGCTACCGGCACGCGCACGGCGAGATGATGGCCATCGACGCCGCCTTCATCGATTCCGGCGGTAACCACACCCAGGACGTCTACAACTACACGTACACGCGGCGCCGGCGCGCCATCTTCGCCATCAAGGGTGAATCGCGGCCGAACCGGCCGATCCTGGCGTCGAAGCCGACCATCATCGACATCAACTGGCGCGGCAAGACGGAGAAGCGGGGCGGCCAGCTCTGGTTCATCGGCACGGACACGGCCAAGGACTACCTGGCCAGCCGCTGGAAGCGCGGCAGCGGCGCCGGAGCGGTGCATTTCTCCCACGATCTGCCCGAGGACTACTACAAGCAGTTGACGGCCGAGTACCGCATCAACGTGTACCGGCGCGGCCGCAAGGTCAGCGCTTGGGAAAAGCCGGCCGCGGCGCGCAATGAGGCGCTGGATCTGATGGTCTACAACCTCGGCGCGGCGTACTACCTGGGACTGCACAAGAAGACCGAAGGCTACTGGCAAGGGGTGCGGGAAAAACTGAACCCGGCCAACCGGGACATGTTCGCGAACGAGCCCCAGCCCGACGAACAAGTTGCGTCAGGGATGGTTCCGCCGTTGTCCGGCGAGTCGGTCCCTGAGCAAGCGCAAGAAAAAACCGTGGGCGTGCAGGTCACTCTGCCGCCCGTTAAAAAATCCATGGCCTCACGGCTGGCAAGGATGTAAATGGCCTGTTATCAACCCCGCGTCAGCCTGTTGGCCGGACGCCCCACCGCGATGCTGCAGGCAGACCTCGCCGCCGCCCAGCAGGCCTATCTCGACATCTCCACCGGCGCCAAGGGTGAGTCGTATTCGTACACCCAGGGCGACGGCGCGAAATCGGTCACCTACAACCGCGCCAACATCGAGGTGCTGACCGCGCTCATCATCAGCCTGCAGGTCGCGCTCGGGATCTCCGGCGCCGGCCGCCGGCCCATCCGGTTCCGCATGTGATGAGCAACCCCGTATCCATCCTCGGCCCGGACGGCCTGCCGTTCGCGGCGAAGCGCGGCCGCGCCTCCATGCTGGTCGGCGGCGGCAGCGCGCCATACGACGCCGCCGACAACCGCAGCGACCACATGGAGGCATGGAATCCCTACCTGGGATCGCCGGACGGCGACCTCAATATGTACCGCGACCGCATTGTCTCGCGCGTGCGCGACATGGTCCGCAACGACGGCTGGGCCAGCGGCGCGGTCACTCGCATCCTGGACAACGCGATCGGCGCCAATTTCCGCCCGGTCGCCAAACCCGACTACACGGCGCTGGCCCTGCACACTGGCATCAAGGCCTTCGACCATACCTGGGCCGACGAATACGGCCAGGCGTTGGAGGCGGCGTGGCGCACCTGGAGCAATGATCCGGGCCGCTACTGTGACGCGCAGCGCAATTTGACGATGTCGCAGATTTTCCGGCTGGGCTTCCGGCACAAGCTGATCGACGGCGACAGCCTACTGATGCTGCACTGGCTGCCCGACCGCATCGGCGAGGGCCGCGCGCGCTACGCCACAACGGTCCAGGTGATCGACCCCGACCGGCTGTCGAACCCGCAGGTGCAGTTCGACCAAAACACCATGCGCGGCGGCGTCGAGGTCGACGCCTACAGCGCGGCGGTGGCCTACCATATCCGCAAGGCGCACCAGGGCGATTACTTCAGCGCCGCCGACGCGGTGACGTGGGAGCGGGTGCCGCGCGAGACCGACTGGGGCCGCCCCATCATCATCCACGACTTCGACCACGAGCGCGCCGGCCAGCACCGTGGCGGCGCCGGTATCTTTTCCTCGGTGCTGCGGCGCTTGAAAATGATCGTCAAGTACGACGGCGCCGAGCTGGACGCATCGATCCTCAACGCCATCTTCGGCGCCTACATCGAATCGCCGTTCGACCCGCTCATGGTCGAGCAGGCGATGGGCGACGGCGCCGATGACGGCGTCGGCAAGTACCAGGACGAGCGCGCGGGCTTCCACAGCGACCAGAAAATCAAGCTGGGCGGCGCGCGCATGCCGATCCTGTTCCCCGGCGAGAAGATCAACGTGGTCACCGCCGCCCGGCCCAGTGGCAATTTCGGCGCCTTCGAGAACGCCATGCTGCGCAACGTGGCGGCCGGCACCGGTTTATCGACGCAGCAGGTCAGCAACGACTGGTCCGACGTGAACTACAGCTCAGCGCGCGGCGCCATGCTGGAGGCCTGGAAAACCCTGTCGCGCCGGCGCAACGACTATGCGCTGGGGACCTGCCAGCCGGTCTTCGGCGCCTTCGTCGAGGAATGCATGGACCTGGGCGAGCTGCCGCTGCCGAAGGGCGCCCCGTCGTTCGCGGCGCACCGCGCGGCCTACACCCGCGCGAAATGGATGGGCCCGGGGCGCGGCATCATCGACCCGGTGAAAGAGCGCCAGGGCGCGATCCTGGGTATGGACGCCGGCCTCTCGACGCTCGAGCAGGAATGCGGCGAGCTGGAGGGCGCCGACTGGCGCGAAAACGTGGCCCAGCGCGCGATCGAGGTCGCGCGCTTCAAGGAACTCGGCTTGCCGCTGCCGGAATGGGCGGCGGGCATGGATGCCGGATCAGTAATCAAAGAACCAGAGGCGACCTGATGAAATTCGAATTTTTGGCCCAGCGCCTGTTCAATACCCCGCTGGCGATCGCCCCCGGCAAGGCCGAAGTGATCATGGCGGCGCTGGCCGACCGGCTCGGCATCGGACAGATTTCCCGGGTCGGCCCGACACCAATGGCCTACGACGAGCACGAGGACGATGTCTACGTGGCAGAGGGGCGCAACCCCCGCGCCGGCTACGACGTCGTGGCCGGCGTGGCCATCATCGCCGTATGCGGCACGCTGGTGCAGAAGCTTGGCACCCTGCGACCGTATTCCGGCATGTCCGGCTACGACGGCATCCGACAGAATTTCATGACGGCGCTGACCGATCCGAAGGTGAAAGCCATCATGCTCGACATCGACAGCCCGGGCGGCGAGGTGGCCGGCTGCTTCGACCTGGTCGATGCAATCTACCGGGCGCGCGGGAAAAAACCGATTTGGTCGATCCTCAACGAATCGGCCTACTCGGCGGCCTACGCTATTGCCAGCGCAGCCGACCGCATCATCGTGCCGCGCACCGGCGGCGTCGGCTCGATCGGCGTGATCTGGATGCACATGGACTGGTCCAAGGCCCTGACCGGCGCCGGCTTCAAGGTCACCTTCGTGACGTTCGGCGACACAAAGGCCGACGGCCACCCGGAAATCCCGCTTTCCCCTGAAGCGCTCGCGCGCTTCCAAGGGCAAATCGACGCAATGGGCGAACTGTTCGTGTCGACAGTCGCCCGCAACCGAAGTATCCCGGCCAAGTCGGTCCGGGAGACGCAAGCCGCAACGTATTTGGGGGCCGATGGCGTGAGCCAGGGTCTTGCGGACGCTGTGATGCCCCCCGACGCCGCGTTTCGGGCTTTACTCGCCGAAATTGCCTAACCTTTCACTGGAGATTACATGAGCAAGATTGGAAAAGTATTGAGCGCGCTGCCGTATGCGCATCTGTTGGGTATGTCCGCCACCAAGGTGGAAGACGACGACGGCATGAAGCAGGGCGTCGACGAATCCGACGAGGACTATGCGAAACGCATGGAAGACGAGGAAAAAAAGAAGGAAGAAGACGCCAAAAAAGCGAAAAAGGCGGAAGACGAGAAGAAAAAAGAAGACGCCGACAAGGGCGACGATGATGTCGACAATGGCGATGGTGACGACAAGAAGGAAAAGGCCGCACGCCAGAACGAGCGCGCGCGCTGCGCCGCCATCTTCTCCTGCAGCGCCGCCGGCGCCCGGCCGGACATGGCCGCCCACCTGGCGTTCAACACCGACATGAACGCGAAAGCGGCAACCGACATGCTTCAGGCGATCGCCGCCGGCACGCCGGCAGCGGCCGGCGGCCTGGCCCAGCGCATGAGCGCCGTGAAAACACCGAATGTCGGCAGCGGCGCTGGCGCCTCGGTCGACCCCAGTTCCCCGGCCGGCATTGCCGCCACCATCATCGCGGCCGGCAAGGCGCGCCGCGGCGAAGCCTAAGCCGGGCCGGCGCGGCACAGCTTAAACCACACCAATTTAGGAGAAATACATGACACTGACCGTCAATGCCTTGGGCGATAACCCGCAGACCCCCGGCTTTTACGCCGAAACCTATATTCCGGACCAGCTGATCGCCGGCAACCTGAAAATCGTCTCCGACAGCGTCACCATCACCGGCGGCGCGGCCCTGCAGCGCGGCAGCGTGCTGGGCATCGTTGCGTTCGGCGCCGTCGCTGCCAGCACCGGCACCGCGTTCGCCACCGGCTCGATCGCCGTCGCCGCGCAACCCGCCGCCGGCGACACCGTCACCCTCGGTGGCACCGTCGTCACCTTCGTCGCCGCCAATCCGGTCGGCAACCAGGTCATCATCGGTGCCACCGCCGCCGCCACGGCCCAGGCCCTGGCCGCTTTCCTGATCGGCTCGCTCGACGCGAACCTGGTCAAATTCGGCTACTCGCTGGCCGGATCGACCGTCACCACCACGGCTGTCGCCATCGGCACCGGCGGCAACGCCCTGACGCTGGCGACGTCGAACGCGGGTGCCTTCACCGTCTCCGGCGCGACGCTGAGCGGTGGCGCGGCCAACACCGGCAACGCCACCGTCGGCACCATGTCGGCCGGCCGCGCCATGGAACCCGGCAACTTCACCGCCGTTTGCCTGACGGCGACGACGGCCTCCGTCTTCATGCCGAACGGTGCCAACCTGGGCACCGCCACCTTCGGCACCCAATTCACGGACGCGCGCATCAGCTTCAAGATCACGGCCGGCGGCACGCCCTGCGTGGCAGGCGACACCTTCGTTCTGGCGGCCGCGCCCGGCGCGGGCGGCTACAAGCTGGCCTCGGCCGGCGCGACCGACGGTAGCCAGAACCCGACCGCCGTCCTGGCCGACTACGTGGATGCCAGCGGCGGCGACGTGACTGGCCCGATCTACATCATGGGCGAATTCAACGCTAACGCCCTGGTGCTGGGCGGTGGCATGACCCTGGCCGCCGTCAAGGCCGCGCTGCGCCCGACCGGCATCTACATCAAAAACGCGGTCAGCGCCGCCGACCCCGGCTAAACCAGCTAGCCCCATGAAAGCCCGCCGCGCGCGGGTTTTTTTTCGCCCCAATATCTTAGGAGTTCACAATGCCAGGCACAAACAACACCTTCATCTACGACACCAACGCCCTCATCCAGGTGGTGCCGAATTTGAAGCGCCCGCAGAAATTCTTGCTCGACAAGTTCTTCCCGAACATCGTCATGTCCGACACCGAATATGTGTCGATCGACGTCGACGTCGGCAAGCGCCGCATGTCGCCGTTCGTCTCGCCGCTGGTCGAGGGCAAGCTGGTTGAACAGCGCCGCATCCAGACGAACGTGTTCAAGCCCGCCTACATCAAGGACAAGCGCGCGCCGGACCTGCGCAAACCTGTGCGCCGCATGATCGGCGAGCGCATCGGCGGCGAGCTGAGCGGCGCCCGCCGCGAGGCCGCCAACCTCGAAATGGAAATGACCGACCAGATCGACATGATCGACCGTCGCCTGGAATGGATGGCCGCCTCGGCCCTGGCCGGCGGCACCGTCACGATCGCGGGCGAGGGCTTCCCGACCGTCGTCGTTGATTTCGGCCGCGACGCCGCGCTGACCCTGGCATTGAGCGGCGGCGCCAAATGGGATACCGCGTTCGCGGCAACCTCCGCGGCGAACCAGCAATTCAACGTGCCGTCGTCGAACATCGAGCAGTGGAGCCACACCATGCTCAAAAAATCGGGCGGCGCGGCGACCGACCTGGTCTTCACGACCACCGCGTGGACCTATTTCATCCTCGACACCACCGTCCAGAAATCGATCTACTACCCGCGCGCCGGTACCGGCAACGAAATCAACCTGGGCACGCAAATCCAGCGCGGCGCCCAGTACAAGGGAAAATGGGGCCAGTATGACCTGTGGGTCTACAACGACTGGTACGTCGATGACAACAACATCGAGCAGCCGATGCTGCCGGACGGCACCGTCCTGATGTCCGGCGCCGACCTGATGGGCACCCGCGCGTTCGGCCAGATCCTCGACCCGGCCTTCAACTACGCCGCGCTGCCGTACGCACCTAAAACCTGGCTGAACGAAGACCCGGCCCAGCGCATGATCATGATGCAGTCGTCGCCGATCATCATCCCGTCGCGCGTCAACGCATCGCTGTCGGCGACGGTTTGCACACCGGTTGTGAGCTGATCATGGCCGCGAAAATGGTGAAAGCCATCGTCGCGCCGCGCCGCACCGTGCGCAGCGAAGGCAAGGACCACGGCCCCGGCGCCGAGGTCACCCTGTCGGCCGAGGACGCGGAGCACTTGCGCGCCATCGGCTTCATCGTGAACCCGGCGGCGCCGGCCGAGCCGCCGGTCGCCGATGGGCCGACGTTCGAGCTGGCCGGCGCCGCCTGATGATCAACTGGGACAAGGTGGTGCAGGGGCCGCTCATGGGCGTGTTCGGCGAGGCTGTACGCTTCATGCCGTTCGGCGGTACGCCATTCAACACGTCCGGCGTGTTCGACGAGGCCTACCGCGACGTCGAACTGGCGGGCGGCATGGGCGTGACGACGGAGCAGCCCATGCTGGGCGTGCGCTTGTCGACCTTCCCGGCCTCGCCGGCGCAGGACGACCTGCTGACCATCCTGCGTACCGGCGAGACATTCAAGGTCAAGGAAGTGCGCCCGGATGGCCACGGCTGGGCCAAGCTGATGTTGAATCTGGCGAGCTGACATGGCCGATCTGACGATAGCCGCGCGCCGGCAAGTGCGCCTTGCGGTCCTGGCCGCTCTAGAGGGGGGCGGCACCGGCGCCGCCATCCAGTCCCCCGGCGACTGGGATACCCCGCCCTCGAAACTCCCTGCAATCCTGATGCGCGCGCCCGGCGACCGCAAGGAGGGCATCGCGCATGGTCAGACCAGCTTCACCACCACCGTCACGGTCGAGATGGAGGCCCGCGTCGAGGCCGCCACGGCCGAAATCGCGCAGGATGCCCTCGAGGCCCTTTGCTACGCCATCGAGTGTGCGATTTTGACGAACCACGGCCTGATCTCCATCGTGCAAAAGGTCGTTTCCGTCGATACGGTCTCCGACGTTACCGCCGAGGGCCGGCGCCAGCTGGGCGGCGCCATGATGACCTTCGTTTTCGAGTTGGTCGAAGTATTCGACCCCTTCCTGCAGTCCCCGGTCCAGCCGGTCGCCGTCGCGCTCGAGGAGGTCCAGCTGCACCAGGACATGCTCGGCACCTACGACCCAAGCGGCACCTACGACAACCCGCCTTTCCCTGGCGCGGTCCAGCCGGCGCCGCGCCTGTCCGGCCCCGACGGCCGCGACGAGGGCGGCCTCGACATCACGCTACCCCAATAGGAGCACCACATGTACGTCAAACCCACGTCGGGTCTCGTGATTCGAGACCCGGATCTGCTCGACCGCATTCCCGAGGGCGGGCGAGAAGTGCCGGATACCGATTACTGGCATCGCCGCGTGCGCGACGGCGACGTCGTCGCGGCCACTCCTGCGGCACCGGCGCAAACCCCTGCAACAGAACGGAGCGATGAGCAATGACAATCCCCTTCAAGCAAATCCCTGGAAACATCCGGGTCCCGCTGTTTTACGCGGAGGTCGACGGCAGCCAGGCCAACACCGCCACGCTGAATCAGCGCGCGCTGATCGTCGGCCAGATCACGGCCGCTGGCACGGCGCTGCCCAACGTCCCGATCATCTCCCAAGGCGTGTCCGACGCCATGGTCGCCGGCGGCCAGGACTCGATGCTGGCCCTGATGACCGCAACCTACCGCCTCAACGACACCTTCGGCGAGGTCTGGTATCTGCCACTGGCGGACGACCCGTCGGCGGTGGCCGCCAGCGGCACCGTCGCGTTCACCGCCGCGGCCACCGCCAACGGCACGGCCTACCTGTACGTGGCCGGCGTGCGTTACGCTCTGCCGGTGCTGACCACGCAGACGACCGCGCAACTGGCCACCGCGCTGGCGGCGCTGATCAACGCCGACCTGGGCTGCCCGGTGAACGCCACCGTCACGACCAACACCGTCACGCTGACGGCGGTCAACAAGGGCCCGGCCGGCAACGACATCGACCTGCGCCTGAACTATCAGGGCACGCGCGGCGGCGAGGTGCTGCCGGCAGGCCTGGCCGTCACCATCGCGGCCATGGCCTCCGGCGCCACGCCGCCGAGCCTGACGACGGCGTTCGGCAACCTCTCGACCCTGCCGTTCGATTTCATCGCCTGCCCCTACACCGACACGACCAGCCTGGACGCGTTCAAGGTGTTGCTGAACGACGTCACCGGCCGCTGGTCCTGGAGCGTGCAGATTTACGGGCACTTCATGGCGGCGTATCGCGGCACCCTGGGCGCGCAAACCACGCTGGGCGTCACCCGCAACGACCAGCACGGCTCGATCATGGGCTTCAACGACTCGCCGACGCCGTCCTGGCTGTGGGCGGCGGCGATGGCCGGCGCGATCGCCGTCAGCGTGCGCGCCGACCCGGCCACGCCGGTGCAGACCATCGCGCTGCAGGGCGTGCTGGCGCCGCCTCTGCAATCGCGCTTCCTGCTGACCGACCGCAACACCATGCTGTACGACGGCATCAGCACCTTCTTCGTCGGCGACGACGGCACGGTCTACCTGGAAAACGTCATCACGACGTACCAGAAAAACGCCTTCGGCTCGCCGGACAACAGCTATCTCGAAATCGAGACCATGTACACGCTGGCCTACGTGCTGCGCGCGCTGAAATCGGTCGTGACGACCAAATACGCGCGCGTCAAGCTGGCCGCCAACGGCACACGCTTTGCCGCCGGATCGAATGTGGTGACGCCGAACGTCATCCGCGCCGACCTGATCGCACAGTACCGGCAGCTGGAATCGCAGGGCCTGGTGCAGAACGGCCAGGCGTTCAAGGACGCCCTGATCGTGCAGCAAAACGCCACCAACCCGAATCGCGTGGATGTGCTCTACCCGAGCACGCTGATCAATCAGCTGCGCATTTTCGCGCTGCTGGCCCAGTTCCGCCTGCAATAAAACGAGCCGCATCAGATCAAGGCCGCCTCCGGGCGGTTTTTTCACTTTAAGGAGCCGATATGGCAGATACAACCAACCGTCTGGCGGGGGTCGCCTACCTCTCCGTCGACGGCCAGAGCTACATGCTGGCGGGCGAGGTGAGCTACAGCGTCTCGCGCGTCAAGCGCACCACCCTGAGCGGCCCGAGCGGTGTGCAGGGCTATTCCGAAGAGCCGATCCCTGGCTCGATCTCGGGCTCATTCCGCGATGCCGGCGGCCTGACGGTTGCCAAATTCAACGCCATGACCAACAACACCGTCACCGTCGAACTGGCGAACGGCAAGACGATCATTGGCCGCAATATGTGGACGGTCGACTCGCAGGAAGTGAAATCCGGTGAGGCGACGTTCGACGTGAAGTGGGAAGGCCCTACGGTGGAGGAAGCATGATGATCGAAGAAAAAACCATCGTGTTGCGCAAGCCCGTGATGCTGGGCGATGTCACCCATGCTGAGGTGAATCTGCGCGAGCCGACCGCCGGCGAGATGTCGAAGGCCACCCGCCACGGCGGCGGCAACAACATCGACGTCGTGATCTCGTTGATTTCGCAAATCGCCAAGTTACCGATGAGCGCGGTCAACCAGTTCTCGCAGCGCGATTTCGCGGAGTGCTCCGATTTTTTGGCGAGTTTTACCACCGCTGGCCAGGAGACTGGCGAGATGTAGTCGCCGAGCTCACGTATTTTTTTCGCTGGGGCGCGCACGACGCGTGGGCGCTCCCGTGGCACGGCGACGGCGGGCTGGCATGGTGGAATGAGCAGGCGGTGCGGATCAGCAAAGCAACGAACAGGACGGGTGGTTAAATGGCAAATGTCTTCAACATCACGATCTCGGCGACCGACCGGGCCACCGAGTCGGTCAAGAGAATCAACGCCTCGATCGCCCGGATCACGCGCCCGCTCACCGACGTCGGCCGCTCCGCTGCCAACCTGGGGCGCGAGCTGGGATTCGACAAAGTCGGCAAGTCACTCGTCCGAGTCGGGAAATCCGCCGAAGCGGTGGCCGGCAGCGTGGCGAAGATCGTCGCGCCGTTCGCCGCCGTGATCGGCGTCGGCTCGTTGGCCGGTGTCGCTGCGCTGGCGACGGAGTGGGGCCGCGTCGGCTCCGAGGTGGCCCGGACCTCGGCCAATCTCGGCGTGGCCACCTCCGATCTGCAATCCCTGCGCGGCGCCGCGCAACTGGCCGGCGTGTCGTCCGAGTCGCTGACCGGCGGTCTGATGGCGCTCGGAGACACGATCAACGACGCAAAGTGGGGCCGCAACCAGGGCGCGCTGGCGTTGATGCGCCGGCTGGGCATCGGCATCCACATGACGGCCGACGGCTCGGTGGACGCCGTGCGCGGTCTGAAAGACATGGCGGCGGCCATCGGCAACATCAAGAGCGTGCAGACGCAGCACATGGTGGCGCGCCAGTTCGGCGTCGAAGCGCTGCTGCCGCTGCTGCGCAAGGGCACGCGCGCGATCGAGGATTATCAAAAGAAAATCGACCAGCTCGGCGGTGTGCAAACGCCGCAGCAAATCGCCGCGGCCGCCAACTTCGGCCTGCAGCTCAATTACCTCGACGCGGCGGCGAACGGCCTGAAAAACACCATTGGCGCGGCGCTGGTGCCGGTCCTGACGCCATTGATCGAAAGCCTGACCGCGTGGACCTTGAAAAACAAGGACCTGATCGCATCCGGCGTCGCCAAATTCGTCGAGGGATTCGCAAAATGGGTCAAGGAGATCGATTTCGGCAAAGTCTTGGACGACGTGACGAAATTGGTTAAAAACGTCGACGGCGTCGTCGAGTCGTTCGGTGGCTGGAAAAACGTCATCATCGGCGTCGGCGGAGTGATGACCCTGAGTCTGCTGGCTCCGGTTCTCAGCCTGGGGCTGGCGTTGACGTCGCTGACGGTGACGACGATCCCGGCCGCGATTAAGGCATTGGCGGCGCTTGGCGGCGCATCGGCCACCGGGGGTGTGGCGGGTGCCGCCGGCGGAGCGCTTCCGTCTGTTATCCGCTCCGGGTCGGCTGGGTTATACGCTGCCGGCGGGGCGGCCCCGGCCATCAGCGCCGGATCGGGCGCACTCGCGGCCGCCGGCCTGCTCGGCCAGGCCGGCTATGTCGGGGCCGCAGCCGCCGGCGGGTATCTCGTTGGCTCCCTGCTCAACTGGGGCATCAACAAGGCAGTCGAAAGCATGACCGGCGAGGAGGGCCAGACCCTGGGGTCGAAAGTCTACGATTGGCTCCATCCCGATCAGCCGAACCTCAATGTGACGCCGATGCCGAAAAGGGCGACTCCGGCTGGGCGGGGCGACAAGTACAACGATCCGGCCCTGGACCAATACGCCAACAGCGTGGAGCGCCAGTTTGGCCTGCCGCGCAACATTCTGAACGGCATCAAGAACTTCGGCGAGCGCAGCAACAGCAACGACGTGTCGCCGGCCGGCGCGCGCGGCGTCATGCAATTCATGCCGGCGACGTGGAAGCAATACGGCAAGGGCGATCCGAGTGACTCGCACGCCTCGATCGACGCCGCCGGCGGCTACATGCGGGATCTGCTCAAGCGCTACGGCGGCAACGCCGATGCGGCGATCGCCGAATACAACGGTGGTACGCGCCAGGCGCAGTTGGTTGCCGCCGGCAACCAGCCATCGAAGCCGGAAACGCGCAATTATCTTTCGAGGTTCAGGAGCGGCATGGATGAAATGAATGGCACCAGTGCCGACGCGGCACCCGCGCAGCAGCACAATTTGACGCTGACCATCGCCGGACTTCCGTCCGGCGTATCGGCCAGGGCGGAAAAATCCACCGGTGAGGTGGTTCCGGTGCGCGTGGCGATGGCGATGCCGACGTTGGTGTCGCCATGAGTATCGACACCGCTCTGGGCAATATCAAGTCGCTGACCAACCATGTGCAGACTGGGTTGGGCACGCTCACGCGCATCGGTGCCGATTTGGGGCTGGGTGGCGTAGGCGGCACCGATGCCGCGTGGATGGATCAGCTGCACCCGGCCAGCTACCGCGGCGTGCCGTTCTGCATGCTGGGCGGTGACGGGCATTTCGGGCGCAGAAACGCGGTCCACGAATATCCGTTCCGCGATACCGTGTGGGTTGAGGACATGGGCCGGTCGGCGCGTCGTATCAACGTCACAGGGTTCCTGGTCGGCGACGACTGCATTGCCCAGCGCGACCGGATGATCGCGGTGTGCGAGCAGGACGGCGACGCCCTGCTGATGCACCCGACCTATGGTCTGCTGAACGTCAACCTGCTGGGTGCTCTGGCGGTGACCGAACGCTGGGACAAGGGGCGGATGTTCGAGATCAGCCTCTCGTTCATCGAGTCGGGCGCCCGCGAGTTCCCCGACGTTGAGGCGGCGACCGGCGATGCGGTCAATATCGCCGCCGATGCCACTGACGTGGCCGCCGCCGGCGACTTCGCCGCCCGCGCGGGCGCCGCGCTTAAAAATGGCGCGGCCATCGTTGCCAGCGTGGTGTCGACGGCGCAAACCTGGGCGGCGACGGCGCAGCGCCTGGCGAACGACGCCACGAATCTGCATAACCTCGTGGGTGGGCTGGCCGGCAATTTCGGGCGGTTCGCGGGCGGGCGCAACATCGGCGGGCTGGGTGGCGCGGTTTCGGCGCTGGCCGGCGCCAAAGCCAGTGCGGGGAGTTTGATCGCGCTGGGCTCCGCCGCGCGCGGCGCGGTATCCATGGCGGGTTCGGCGCTTTCATCGATTGCATCAGGATTGGGATTATGAGTTCTCCGAATGATTTCGCCGCGGCCGCGCAGGCCTTGGCGAGCGCGCTTGCCGCATCAGCCGTTGACCCTGCCGACGCGCTGCGGCTGCTGACCAGTCTGGCCGGCTTCACGCCAACGAGCCCTGCGCCGGCATCGCCGATCGGCGTTGCCATCACGACCATGCAGTCGGCTACGGGCGACCTGTTTCGCCGCTCCGCCGTCGTGGCGATGGCGCGCGCGTCGGCGATTTACCAGCCGTCCTCCGCCGACGACGCCGACGCCGTGCGCACGGCGGTCTGCGCCGCGCTGGACGCGGAGATCGGCATCGCCGGAGACCAGTTCGAGGATGCGACCTACAACGCCCTGCGCGGCCTGCGCGCGGCCGTGTCGCGCGATCTTGGCGCACGCGGCGCCGGGCTGGCGTCGGTCGCGATGCTGACGACCGGCGCGCCATTGCCGGCCCTGGTGTTGGCACAGCGCGCATACCGCGACCCGGAGCGCGCCGACGAGCTTGTCACCCAGTCCGGCTGCATTCACCCGGCGTTCATGCCGACGTCGTTCAGGGCGCTGTCGAAATAGTTACGGCGACACCAGGGTCGGCATTTCAATATGCCGGCGCGGGACTTTGCTCTGCTGCACTTTGACGCAAAAAAATGACGCCGGGTGTCCTCGCGACGTGTATTGCGCCGCATAGGGGCCGCCACCTTTATTGCATGCATCGGCAGTCGGGTAGTCGCGCATGTGGAGTGAACCGCCCATGTAGCCATCAGCAAAAACCAGCGTCAAAGCAAAAACTGCCAGCACGGCAATCCCCTTTTTTATGAATAGGCTTACATGATAGACGAACTGTCACTGGAGATCGGCGGCCGGCGATTGTCGGGTTGGACCTCGGTTCGCGTCACGCGCGGTATCGAGCGATTGCCGGCTGATTTCGAGATTGAAATGACCGAGCTGTACCCGGATGAGGTCAGCACGTTTGTAGTCCAGCCCGGCGACGCCTGCGTCGTCAAGCTGGGCGGCGATGTGGCGATTACCGGCTACGTCGACCGCTTCGCGCCAATGTTCGCGCCCGGCCAGCACTCAATCCGCGTGTCCGGGCGCAGTAAATGCGCAGACCTGGTCGATTGCGCTGCCGAGTGGCCGGGTGGCCAGATCAGTGGCGCCGACGTTCTGAGCGTGGCGCGCAAGCTGGCCATGCCGTACGGCGCTCCGGGAATGGAAATCACGGTCAGCGCGCTCGCCAAGGGCTTGCCGATCCAGACCTTCAACCTGTCCCTGGGCGAAACGCCCTACGAGATTATCGAACGCTTGTGCCGCTATTCCGCGCTGCTGGCCTACGACGACGCGAATGGCAACCTGGTGCTGTCCCAGGTCGGCACGGAGCAGCACGCCAGCGGATTCACCCAGGGACTCAACGTCCAGTCCGCGTCCATCGCGTACTCGATGGACCAGCGCTATTCCGAGTACCTGGCGTTCATCCAGCCCATCGATACCTACGCCGACGTCGGCAACGCGGGAAACCTGATCGCAACCATGCCCGACCCGTATGTGGCGCGGCACCGCCGCAAGGTCATCATCGCCGAATCCGGCGACGCCGATTTCGCGGTGGCGAAAAAGCGCGCGATATGGGAGGCGAAGCGGCGCATGGGAAGGTCATTCCAGCTACGCCTGACCGTGGACAGCTGGCGCGACTCCGCCGGTGTGCTATGGACGCCGAACATGCTGGTGCCCGTGGAGCTGCCGGCCCTGAAACTGGAAAAGAAAATGTGGATTATCTCCGAGGTGAGCTACAAGCGCGACGCGGGCGGCACGACCGCCGACCTGACGATCATGCCACCGGAGGCCTTCGACGTGCGGCCGTTCCTACTGTTCCCGGTCTACGCCGACGTCGCCGCGCAGGCCGCCAAATGATCGGCGCCATCGAGCGGCTGTACCGCATCGTGATGTGTTCGGTCGGGCGGGGTCGCATCACGGCCGGGAAAACCACGGGCCCGGTGCAGACCTATCAGGTCAAAATCAACGACATGGACATCCGCGACGAGGTGCCGCGCATCGCCGAATTCGGCTTTACGTCGCGGCCGCCGAACGGATCCGATGTTGCGCTGGTGTGCATCGAGGGCAGTCCGCGCAAAAGCGCGATCGTCGGGACCAACCATCAGCCGTCGCTGCCGCAGGGACTGCTCGAAGGCGAGGCGCAATTGTTCAATCTGTGGGGCATGTACGTCTACATGACGCAGGCCGGCATCGTGATCGAGGCGAAAAACCAGCCGGTCACGATCAACAACGCCACCCAGGTGACGATCAACGCGGCCACCGGCGTGCAGATGAACACGCCGATTTTGCGGGTCAGCGGCGACATCATCGACAACAGCGGAACGAACCCCCACACCATGGCTCAGATGCGCACAATTTACAACGGCCACAACCACGTCGTGGCGAGCATTCAAACGGGCCTGAGCTCGGTAACCAGCAACGCCCCGGCGCAAACAGAATGAGCGACACATCGATTATCTGGGACGCGGCGAATGGTCGCGGCGATTGGGTTTTGAATCCATCGACAATGCTGGCGGGCGCCATGCAGCCCGGCGGCCTCCTGCTGAGCGGTGGAGATCTGGAAACAGCCGTCCTGATCAGCCTGTTCACCGACCGCATCGCCGCGCAGGACGACGTCATTCCGGACGGCACCGGCGACCCGCGCGGCTGGTGGGCCGACGACCCGCTGCACCCTGTCGGCTCGCGCCTGTGGCTGCTCAGCCGGGCGAAACAAACACCGGAAACGCTGTCGCGGGCGCAGGACTACATCGCCGAGGCGCTGCAGTGGCTGATCGACGATGGCGTGGTGGCGCGCTTCGATATTTTGGTCGAGTGGACACGATCCTCACAACTGGGCGCGCAAGTGGTCGCCTACAAAAAAGACGGGACAACGATGTCAACCAGTTTTCAAAGCGCGTGGAAAGGAATCGCATAATGCCGTACGCACGCCCCACACTCACGCAACTCCGTAGCGACGTCGCGCAGGATATCGCGTCGGGCCTGCCCGGCGCCGACCCGCTGCTGCGCTTCTCGAACCTCAACATCATGGGCTCGGCGCAGGCCGGCCTGGCGAATCTGCATTTCGGCTACCTAGACTGGATCGCCAAGCAGGCGGTCCCCTTCACCGCCACCGGCGAGTTCCTGGAAGGCTGGGCGGCGCTGGTCGGCATCATCCGCCTGGCGGCCAGCTCCGCTGCCGGCGCCGTGACATTTTCGGGCGCCGTCGGCGTACTGATCCCGTCCGGCGCCAAGCTCGTGCGCGGTGATGGCGCGAGCTTCACCGTGACGGCGGCCGTTGCGATTGGCGGCGGCGGCACGGCGGTGGTTTCCGCCGTGGCCGATGCCGATCCCGCCGGACAGGCCGGCGCCTTCGGCGATTCGCCGATCGGCACGGTAATGACGCTCGGCCAGGTCATCGCCGGCGTGCAGTCGTCGGGCGTGGTCAGTACCGCGTTTATCGGCGGTGCCGACATCGAGCTTGACGATTCCCTGCGCAGCCGGATGCTGTACGAATATCAAAACCAGCCGCAGGGCGGTTCGCAGTCCGACTACAAACGCTGGGCCCTGCAGGTGCCGGGCGTGACGCGCTCCTGGTGCGCGCCGAACGGCTTCGGCGCCGGCACGGTCGTCGTCTACACGATGCTGGACCAGGTGCGCGCTGCGTTCGGCGGCTTTCCGCAGGGTGCGACGGGCGTGGCCGCCGCCGAGCCGCGCGCCACGGCCGCCACTGGCGACCAGCTGCTGGTGGCGAATTACATTTTTTCGCTGCAGCCGGTGACGGCGCTGATCTACTCGGTGGCGCCGACGGCGCAGGCCGTCAATTTCACGATCAGCGGCATCCCGTCTGCCGCGCAGGCGCGCGTGCTGGGAGCGATTGCCGGCGTGTTCTATCTCGACGGCGCGCCGGGCAAGCCCATCCCGTTGGCGCATATCTGGTCCGCCATCGCCGCCGTTTCAGGGGTGAATGATTTCGTCATCGTCGCCCCGGTCGCGGACATCGCCGTCGCCGCCGGCGCGCTGCCGAAGGTCGGCACTTCCACTTTCGCATAAACCATGCCATCACCTCAATATTCCGCCGCCGATTTTCTTGCGGCGATGCAGGCATTGCTGCCGCGCGGCCGGGTCTGGCCTCGCGAGTCCGATGCGGTCCAGACCCGGGCGGTTTCCGGCCTCGTGCAGGTGTACGCGCGCAACAACCTGGCGGCCGCGAACTTGCTCGTCGACGCGTTCCCCGCGACGACGTTCCAGCTGCTCCCCGAGTGGGAAGAGACCATGGGCTTGCCGGATCCGTGTGCCGGTATCTCGCCGACGATCCAGGCCAGGCGCGCTCAAGTCGTCGCGCGATTTACTGGGATTGGCGGCCAGTCGGTCGCCTACATGATCGGCTATGCGCAGAGCCTCGGCTACGCCATCACGATCACGCAGTTTGCGCCGGCGCGTGTCGGGCAAAGCAGGGTAGGGCAGCCGCTGTGTGGCGTCGCCTGGGCGCACGCCTGGCGCATCAACGCGGCGATCAACACCATCAACCATTCCCGGGTCGGAACGGCGGCAGTCGGCGAGCCGCTGGCGTCCTGGGGAAATTCGGTCCTCGAATGCGAGCTTGCGGCGATCGCGCCAGCGCATACCACCATCATTTTCGCCTACACATAAGGAAATCCATGTACCGCATTGACGACCCATCCGCATCAAATACCCTTCCCACGCCGGAAGCGGCATTGACCGAGGGATATTGGACCGAGGGCAATCCCGGCGCCGGCACCCCCGCTACGTTGGAGCGCGCGAGCTGGTTCAACATGATCCAGGAAGAGCTACGGGCCATCGTCGTGGCTGGCGGGCTGACCCCATCGAAAACCACATACAACCAGATTCTCCTGGCGCTGCGCTCGGCTGGTGTCTTTCAGACGCCGGCGCAGTTCGACAACAGCACGAAGGCAGCGACGATGGCGGCCGTGCGAAACGAGCTGCTGGGCCTGGGTAACTCGGTCTATAACGCTGTGTTTGGCGCCACTCTCGCCGCAACCGGGTCGCAATTGCTGCCGAGCGGCTACATTCGAAAATGGGGGCAGGTGGCGCTGACCACTTCGGGTGCTTCGGTGCCAGTGACATTCGCGGCGGCGTTTCCAACTGCATGTTACGGAGTAAATATGACCCCCGTCAGCGCCGCCTCCGCACCTTGCAATCTGAGTGGCTCGCCCACGGCAGCGGGCTTTAACGCATCACAGAGTTTCACGGGCGGATCGACAACTTACAACTGGGAGGCATGGGGAAAATAATGACAACTTTCTATTCAGCAAAAACTGGCGGGTTTTACCCGGCCGAAGACCGCTCGGCGTACGAGCAGGCAGGCACATGGCCAGATGATGGCGTGGAGATCGCCCTGGATGATCGGGATGCGCTGCTTGCTGGTCAGGCATCCGGCCAGCGCATCGTGGCCGACGAGGTCGGGCGGCCAGTGCTTGCGCCGCCTCCGGCGATCCCATACGGGCAGAGCAAGTCGGAGTATCTGGCAGCGGTCCGCGCAATCCGCGAGCAAATCCTCAATCGACTGGTTGGTATCGGCATGGCAGCACTGCTGGGCGCCGACACTACGCTGGCGCAAGCTGTTGCCACGGCCCGCCAGGCGTTGCTCAACATCACGACGGCGCAGGCCGTGCTGGCGGCTACCGACGTTGACGGGCTCAAGGCGGCAGTACGGGATACCTTTCGTGCGATCGTGGCGGCAGCACCAGCTGCGCTTGTCAGAGCCTTTGATGCGGAGGGTCTGTGATGGTCGCCGCTTTGTGGGTGCTGGCCGGCGCCGCCCTGGGCCTGCTGTCGCTAATCGTGCTCTGGATCATGTACCTGGCCGTGATGGCGCTGCAGCGGGCGCGCGACGCAGGCGCGCTGTCGCCGTTCGCGATGCGGGCCGGCCAAGCGCTGCTGGCGGTCGGGATTGTGTGGGATGTGCTGTGCAACCTGCTGCCAGTCACAGTCATTTTCATGGAGTTGCCGCGCGAGGCGACCGTCTCGGCTCGGCTGCGGCGCCTGGTTCGCGGGCCGGACGGCTGGCGCCGGCGGCTGGCTGTCTGGTATGCGGCCGTGCTGCTCAATCCGTTCAGTCCGGGCGGCCCGCACATCGAAATCCCGCAGTAACTCAAACCGCCCGCGCAACCGCACTCAAACCGCCTTCGGGCGGTTTTTTTCATCTCGAAAGGTTTTCATGGCCGAACCAGCAAGCTCCACCGTCGTCGGTATCGCCATTGCCGCCGGCACCATCACTCTGACCGGATCCGTCCTGGGCGTGCAGTACGACGCGCTCCTCGCGGGCCTTTTCGGCGGCCTGGTGTCGCTGTCCTACCTGCCCGCGATGACGTGGGGCCGGATCGCTGGTAGCGTCGCCGGATCCGCGCTGATCGCCGGCTGGTTCGCGCCACTGGCCAGTATCACGGCATCGAACTATTTTCCGTTCATGTCCGCCGCCGGCGAGTCGACGATCCGGATTGCAGCCGCCGCCGCGCTGGGACTGGGCGCCCAGGTCGTCATACCGGCTGCGTTCGCGTGGATGCGAAAGAAAGGGGGCGCCCCATGATGCACATCAACTTAGCGGCCGCCGCCATTGTACTGGTGCGCGGCCTGCTCGCCCTCAATCATATGTGCCCCGGAACCGCGCTGCGCGTGCGCGCCACATGGCTGCTGCTGACCGTCGGCGCCGCCGCCGTGCTGTTGCTGGGCGCGCCGCCGACATGGCCCGAGGTGGCGCTGCACTGCGGCATCGCGGCTTTGGTGTGCGTCGACCGGCGCGCGCCCATCATCTGTGAAAGCAAACCATGAACCTGACCCAACTGCTGACCATCATGCCGCTGGCGGGTGCGCGCGGCGCCGGCTTCCTCGACCCGCTGAATGCGGCCATGGCCGAATTCAACATCAGCACGCCGGTGCGCCAGGCCTCATTCCTGTCGCAGGCCGGCCACGAGTCCGGACAGTTGTCCGCGACCGTCGAGAATCTGAACTACGGCGCGCCCGGCCTGCTGACCACGTTCCCGACGCGATTCTCGGCCGGCGACGCCGCGGCGTATGCGCGCCAGCCTGAGCGCATCGCCAACCGGGCCTACGCCAACCGCATAGGGAATGGCGACGAGGCCAGCGGCGACGGCTGGCGCTTCCGTGGCCGCGGCCTGATCCAGATCACCGGCCGCGCCGCGTACATCGCGTGCGGCGCGGCGCTCGGCTACGACCTGCTGGCGAACCCGCAGTTTCTGGAGGTGCCCGCGCTGGCCGCTCGCTCGGCCGCCTGGTGGTGGTCCGCGCACGGCTGCAACGCCCTGGCCGACGCCGGCGACCAGACTGCGGTCACGCGCCGCGTGAACGGCGGCACCAATGGCCTGGTCGAGCGCTTGGCGCTGTTCGCCATAGCCCAACAGGTGCTCGCATGATGGCCCTGATCCCGCTGCCGTACCGCTGTCTGATGCTGGCCGTCCTGGCCATCGCCCTGACCGGATTCGGCTACGTCAAGGGTGTCAGCCACGAGCAGGCCAAGGATACCGCAGCGCAAGCCGTGCGCGTCCAGGCGCAAGACGCGGCCATTCTCGCTCGCGTAGCCAGTAACACGAAAATCGCCACTCAACAGGCGGCATACTCCGCCGCAATCACGAAAGCCAAAGATGAAGAAATGTCTGCTGTCCGCGCTGCTCTTGCTCAATCTGGCCGCGTGCGCGTCGGCGCCGCCCTCTGTGGTGGACCTGCCGCCCCCGCCCAAGCCGCAGGCGCCAGCGGCGGCGATGGCGGAGATCCCGCCGGCCGGCTGGTTCGTGACGACCTTGAGCGAGATATTAAGGCGCTAGAGCTGCGCGTCGAGCAGGCGCTGGCCACAGGCCGAGCCTGCCAAGCGTTCGTGCGGGACAACGGGCTGGCGCCCTGACGGGGGGGTATTTTTCCGTATAATATTCAAGTGTAAGTCACGGTAATACGCCGCTTTCCGGCCTGATTTTGAACCACTGTATATTATACGGATAGTTCCAAGAGCCAGCATTCATGCGGCTTTCAGCCGGTAGGGCGCCCGGATGGGGTGCAAGGGGTCGAGTGTTCGAATCACTCCGTCCCGACCAATAGAATCAAAGACTTAGGCCAATCTTCGGATTGGCCTTTTTCATGCCTGCGTTTTTTACCCCTACATTTACCCCTGCGGCGTTTGTTGCTGCACTGCCAGCCTCGAAACCCGCCTTCTTATCCCTTACCACATACCATTCGATATCGACTCGGCCGCGACGCAGTCTGAGCTGGCCTTAGCCTGCGCGATCGTGCGTCATAGAAAGTGGGCGGCAAACCACAAGAAAACCCGGGGCTTCAGAAGGCTCTGCTCGCCTATGGCAGCGTTGTCTGGTGCTGCCGCACCCTCGAAAGGTTTACGGCTGTCAACCGTATGAGCTGTGGCGCCGTTTAGGTCTCATGCCGCTGTGTTTGCGGATTGTCCTACCACCGACCTTTCAAAGGATTGACCATGAAAAAGCTACTTGGCATTGCCGCTCTTATCCTGGCGTTTACGCCATTTGCACAGGCGCAAAACAACGGTTCCGGGCTAGCTGGACATCCCGATGCACGTAACGATCGACAGCCGGAATCCCGCGCTCATGCAGTACCGCATGATATGCATCACGCGATGCATCACCATCATGCAAAACATCGCCATATGGTTCATAACGCAAAATAATTTGCCGCAATTGCATCGGTCGAGTCAGTCCGTACGAAACGAGCAGGCAATGAGTCAATGTTTGTGTGTCTGCGGATTGTTGCCTTGATGACGCAAGATAACAAAAAATCGAAAAGGAAAGTCATGAAATTATTCGTAAAATCGCTTGCCCTGAGCGCCGGACTTCTGCTGTCTGTGCATGGTTTTGCCCAAAACTCCACTGCGACGCACTCTACAAAACCTGCGGCATCAACGCCTGCTCCGGCAGCGATGAACAAAACGCAGGTGGCAAATCCAGTGGCACCTGAAACATCCGCAACGACGGCGACGCCGGCGAAGACGGTAGCAAAGTCCGCGAGCGCGCCAGCATCAGCGTCAGCGGCTCCAGGCGGGGGGGATGGTAAGGTTTGGGTCAACAGCAAGTCCAAGGTGTATCACTGCCCAGGGACGAAATTCTACGGCAAGACCAAGACCGGGGAATACATGAGCGAAGCCGACGCAAAAACCAAGGGCAATCACCCGAACAACAAAAAAGCCTGTTCCTAGCGCAAGCGGCCGGTCATTCGCAATGATTGTGAATCGAAAACGGCGTCGGATGCGAGCACGCCCGCGTGGACGGTGCGCGCCCGCGCCGGCGCTGCTAGTCTCTGACGATAATGCGTCCGTTCATTTCTTCATGCCCGGAACCGCAAAAGTTATCGCATAAAAAATCGTAGACGCCCGCCTTCTCGGGCGTGAGCCGCAGCCGGGTGGGCTTGCCCGGTGGCAGATCGACGCGCAGGTTCAAATCCGGCACCTTGAAGCCGTGCATAAAATCGAGCGCGGTGATCTCCAGCACCACCGGCGGGCCTGTCTTGAGCACGATTTCGTTCGGTGTGTACTTGAATCTTTGCGCCACGATCTTGATCACTTTTTCCTTGTCCGCGCCTTTGTCGGCGCTTTTGACGGCGTCCTGGGCCGGGCCGAAGCCTCCACACAAACCGGCCAGCAGGCCGAGCAGCGCGATGCCACCACGTATGCGCCTCATGGTCACACCTTCAGCATGGGAAATTCGGTGATCCGATAGGCGCTGTTCCTGGCCTGCGCCTCGACTTCGCGAAATCCCAGACCCTTTTCCGGCTGCGCGGGGTCCCAGGGCGGCGGCGTGCGTTTGTCTTGCGAACCGGGCGCCGGCAGGGGGAAGATCAGCGACGTGGCGGAATGGTGGGCGATATGGGCTGTCTGGTGGTGGTTTTCCTGGTGGATATGGCCATAGAACACCGTCACATTGGTGTAAGGCAGGAGCAGCTCGATGGCTTTCGCGCCGTCCCGCGTGGCCCAGTCCCACTTGGGCACCAGGTCGAACAGGGGACGGTGGGTGAACACGACGTTGGGCGCGTCCTTGGCCTGGCCGGCCAGGTCGGCCTGGAGCCAGGCCAGTTGCGCCTCGCCGATGCTGGCGCCCGGATCGGACACATTGTCGACCGTCACGAAATGCACGCCCTGATGGTCGAAGGAATAGTGGGTCGGGCCAAAGAACTCCTTGAAGGCGGCGCCGTTGTCGAGCGATGCGTCATGCTCGCCGGGGATGAAACGCAGATTCTTGACCTTCAGCTTGCCGACGATCTCACGAAACTCGGCCATGCGCTGGCGCCGCTCCTTGGGATCGTCGGTGGTGTGCGTCAGATCGCCGGTGAAGATGATGAAATCGGGCGCGATGTCGAGCGCGTTGACGGCCGCGACCGCCCGCTTCAAGGTGTGGGTCGCGTCCGGGTTGGCCGGTCCCGCATAGCCCCAGTGACTGTCCGACAACTGGACAAAGTAAAAGTCGGCGGCCGCGCCGGCTGCCCGCGTAAAACCCGGCAAACCGGCGAGGAAGACCGCGCCGCCGCCGGCCGCCCCGAGACGGATAAAATTTCTACGATTCATCATGGACATGCTCCCTATGTGAAATCTCAATGAACCCGGCCCGCGCCGGCGTCCTTGGAGGGGTTTACCGCGCAGTGCGTGGAAATATTCCCGCTTCCCGCAGGGTTTCCCGGCGCGTCCTCAAGGGCTGGCGCTGGAGCTGGCGCCGGGACCGGCCAGCAACAGCGCGATGATAAGATGGGATTTCCTGCGGAGATGAGACATGGCGGACTCCCGGTTCGGTTCTGGGGTGGAACAGGCGGCAGGCGATCAATGTCGCGCGACGGCGTACCGTCTTCCCTGTACTACCGTGGTGTGCCGCCAAATATTCCACCTGGCCGAAAAAAATGCGCGAGCGGGAATAAACCGAGGGTCGGCGCGGTAGAGCGCTGAAAGGACAGCCATTTGACAGACAGGATCCCACCCCGAACCCGGCGCTTCGAGGCCGTCGTCGTGCCGCATCTCGACGCCGCCTACAATCTCGCGCGCTGGCTGATGCGCGACGAGCACACCGCACAGGATGTCGTGCAGGAGGCGTACTTGCGGGCGTTTCGCTTCTTCGACAGCTTCCACGGCGAGCAGGCGCGCCCTTGGCTGCTGGGCATCGTGCGCAACACCTGCTATAGCTGGCTGAAAAGCCGCGGCCAGATGGGCGAGCAGTTCGAATTCGACGAGGAACGCGACAGCGACGCGGCCGCCCAGGTGGCGCCCGGCGATCCGCAGACGGTGCTGCTGCAAAAACTGGAGAAGGCGCGCATCGACCGGGCCATCGACGCCCTGCCCGTGCTGTTTCGCGAAGCCATCGTGCTGCGCGAACTGGAGGAATTGTCGTATGAAGAAATTGCCCAGGTGGCGGCGATCCCGCTGGGCACGGTGATGTCGCGCCTGGCGCGCGCGCGTGCCCTGTTGCGCAGCGCGCTGGGCCGGGCCGATCAAGAGGAATGGCAATGAAGCAACACGACGACGAGCAAGACTTGAGCGCGGCCATCAAGGCGCAAGCCACGCGCCACCGGGCCCCGCCCGGTTTGCGCGAGCGCATCCTGGCCGACCTGGCGCCGCCCGCCGCGCTGTCGGCTGCGCCCCTGCGCGCGCGCTGGCGCGACGCGCTGCGCATGCAATGGGCGCGCTTGGGCGCGGCCTTCGTCTGCGGCGCGCTGGTCGCGCTGGCGCTCGTCGCCGTGCGCCCGCCGTCCGGCCCCGCCAACCCGCTGGCGCAGGAAGTGGTGGCCGGCCACGTGCGCTCGCTGATGGTCGACCATCTGGAGGACGTGGCCTCGACTGACCAGCACACGGTGAAGCCCTGGTTCGCCGGCAAGCTCGATTTTTCACCGCCCGTGCATGACCTGGCCAAGGACGGCTATCCCCTGATCGGCGGGCGCCTCGACTATCTTGATCACCGTCCCGTGGCGGCGCTGGTCTACCGAAGCGACCGTCATACCATCAATGTGTTTGTCTGGCCGGCCGACGGTGCTGCGGCCGGGGGCATGGAAACGCTGTCCCGGCAAGGTTTTAATATCGTCGCATGGCGCGCCAACGGCATGCGCTTCTGGGCCGTCTCGGATCTCAATGCAGGGCAATTGCAGGCCTTTGCGCAAAAACTGCGCGCCAGCGCGGCGTCCTTTGAGTGATGCACACTGCGACTGCGACGACGGCAACGGCGGATGGCTGTGCCAGCGCCGTTTGCATCGCGGCCAGTTCGCCTAGCCCTCATCTGACGTGCTTCAGCCGCAGGCACAGGAAGGCGGCAACAACAACCTTATCGCCGCGGCCTTTTGCCACCGCTTCGGGTGATGGCGGCGAACACGCCGTCCTTGATGACTAGCGCATGCAACAGGCCGGCGCCTATGTGGATCAGTACTGTTACGAAGAACACTTGTCCGCCGACGCCATGCGCCCAGCGCAGCCAGGCGTACAAGGCGACGTTTTGCGGCATGATCGCCGGCACATGCCAGGCGCCCACACCCGGCATTGGGTAAGCGGCGGCCGACTGCATGGCCCAACCCAGCAGCGGCATTCCCAGCATCAGCGCGTACAGCGCGTAATGCGACAGCGTGGACGCGCGCCGCTGCCAGCCCGGCATCGACGCCGGCAAGGGTGGCGCGCCACCGAGCCTGCGCAGGACGAGGCGCAGAATCGCCAGTGCCAGCAGACAGATGCCGAGCGGCTTGTGCAGGGCGATCAGGCGCTCATGCCAGACCGAGACGGTGGCGACCATGCCGGCACCAGCCAGCAGTTGCATCATCAACAGTACCGCCATCAGCCAGTGCATTATGCGCGACGGCAGACCGAACATCGTGGTCGTGGTCGAAGGGGGCAACGGGGCGAAACGGGAGTGTCAGGAATTTTGTGTGCCCAAGCGAAGCCGGTTTGGCCGGTCTTTTCGACGCGCATGCAGAAACCGATGTCGTCTCCGGTCAGTCGCTCGACGTGCTGGATCCGCATCTGACGCTCACCTGCGTGGGCCTTGTGCGGCGAGGCGGTCGCCATCATTTCGGCGCCGGGCAGGTACAAGCGAAAAACGAGCTGCCCGGCGCATCTGGCCGGCGGCGTCCGTCGAGGGGCGCCCGCCGGACCTCTTATTGCCCCGGTGGCAGCTCTACCAGGCGCGCGCTGAGCGTGGCCTTACCGCCGGCCGGTTTTTGCGCCAGCATGCTGATCGTGGCGCCGTCCGGCCATGCGATGATCTCGCTACCTGCGTTGGACAGAACGGCGGTCGTTTTTCGATTCGCACCGGCCACCCAAATCGTCATTTGGAGCGAGGCGCCGCCTGTCGCGGCGACGCTCAGCTTGTAACGTTTCGGCGCGTTCGGTCCGGCGCCTTTCACCACGTTGACATCCCGCATCGAGAAATTCGTCTGGCTCATGAAGCCGGCCGTCGTGTCCCACGTCAGCGCTTGCTGGAAAGTATCGTAGACGCCCAGCTTGTCATTTTTGTTGGCGACATAATTGGGCGCCCACGTGCCGCGCATGGACAGCAGGTTGACTTCGCTTTCCGGGACGCGCGCAACGCCGTTGCCGTTGATGTGGCCGTCTTGCGACACGACCGGACGCAGGGCATGCTGAATTTTTTGGAGTTGATCGGCGGGCAAGGAACCCCATGTGGCGCCGTTTTCAACGTAGATGACAAAGGGCGTGTTGTAGTTACGGTCGACCACGTAGGCGCCGTACGTCTTCAAGGTCGTGGCGACCTTGAGCAGGCGCAGGTCGGTGATTGGTTTCAAGTCGAAGCTGGCCGGCAACATCATGCGCGTGCCTTCGGCGATTTGCCCGCTGTTCGCCTTTTGCGGATCGGTGGCGTCGCCGGACGTGGCAGGGTAAATGAACTGGTTCGGCGCCGGGGTCAGCGCGGTGTAGTCGAGCGACATCGCCAGCGCGTGCTCGAACAAGGCCTTGCCGTCGTTGACTTCGTCGACACGGATCATGCCGGCGGAGGTCGGCACGCCGGCCGCGCGCGCGCCTTGGAAATAATGGGCCGGATCGCCCCAGCCCGTACCGTTCAACGGCGACCACGCGATTTGCTGGGCGCTCCATTTTCCGGACGCGTCCATTGACAATTGCGAGAACGAATAGACTTTGTTTTCCGTGGAATCGACAATATCGGCGTGTCCGTCGGCGCCGGTGGCGCCCTGCGTATTCGCCGGCCAATGCGGAATTCTTACCGTCGCCAGCATTTTCTCCCCATCCGGATCCCACACGCCGGTGTTCGTGCCGCGCGGATAAACGATCATCTCCTTGTTCGTATCTTGCGCCTGGAAAATGCCGGTCGACCAGGCGCCGCTGGCCACCGTCGGGTTGAACGTCGTGTCGGGGATTTGATATGTGCCGAACACCGGGTTGACCGGACGCGAGTTCCACAGCGAATCGGCGGAGAACATTTTGAGGTAGGAGCCGAAGGCCGGCGGCGTTTGGGCGTGGGCCAACGACGCCAGGGCCAAGGCGCCGAAAGTGAAAAGTTTTTTCATTCTGAGATCCAATTGAATTAAATGCATTGCGAAAGGTGGCAACTGACGCGTCCGGACCAAGCATCGGGGGCGAATGCGCATATTCTCTTATTATAAATATTTATATCGTTGCAAAATAACAATACCATAAATTACATCATTCCTGATACGTCTATTCAGTTTTTAATAAAACAACAGTCAGAAATTGTATTTGTTGATCTGTTTTATTTCCAGTAAAAAATAAATGGTTCCATATGGAATTTAACGTGTCAAATAATTGAATGTTCAATGTTTAGACTGGAACGGTCAATTAAGAATGGTTGTTGGCGCCGATCCAATATTGACCCACCGCGCCGATCCAAATTTGACCCAGGGCGGG
>JANXSQ010000056.1 GCA_025356595.1 Janthinobacterium sp.
GGTTCCCGGTCGCCGTTTCTGGCGAGGTCGAAAGATACCCCGTGAACTGAATAAGGGAATCGGCATTCGCCGAATCCCCCTCTGGGGCATCAGAGGCCAGTAGTGGGAATCCCCTCACTTTAGGGAGGGGAGGATGTCAAGCTGATACCCTTAATTCGCTAGTCCCGGATGGCGCGCGCTGGCGCCGGACAAATATACCGGACATGCTACGCGATCGCCGTCTTGCTGTCTCAAAAGTTGCCGAAAGGCGAGCGCTGGCGTCGGCGCTGCCGCTTCATGCAAGCGCCCGGCACGACAGCGGGCGCCGGACGGCATTGTCGAAATGCGCAATCAGGCAATTACAAACGTGCTAATCTTTATATTGGTTTGGCGCGCTGAAGGCGACGCCGCGAGCGGCCCAATGAAGCCGCCGGGGCGGCGAAAAACCAAGGGTACACAGCACATCCGGCGCGCCCGCAAAACCGCGCCCACCAGGAGACCGCAATGGGCAATCAGCGTGACGAGGACGGCGGCCATGCGCCGCGGCGCCGGACCTTCCTGAAACAAGCCGGCGCACTGGGCGCCGCGTCCAGCCTTGGCGGCGGCGCGCTGGCGGCGCTGATCGTCCCCGGGAAAACGCTCGAACTACCCTTCGAAAACGGCCAGCGCGAACTGCTCGCCTTTCCGCAAAAACGCCCCCTGATCCTCCACACCAGCCGGCCGCCGCAACTCGAAACGCCATTCAGCGTCTTCGACGACGGCATCCTCACCCCCAACGACGCCTTCTTCGTGCGTTACCACTGGAGCGGCATCCCCACCTCGATCGATCCGGACACCTACCGGCTGCGCATCGGCGGCAACGTCAATACGCCCCTCGAGCTGACGCTGGCTGAGCTGAAACAAGTGGCCGAGCACGTCGACCTGGTCGCCGTCAACCAATGTTCCGGCAACAGCCGCGGCTTCTTCGCGCCGCGCGTCAACGGCGGCCAACTGGCCAACGGCGCCATGGGCAACGCGCGCTGGGGCGGCGTGCCGCTGCGCGCGGTGCTGGAAAAAGCCGGCGTCAAAGCCGGCTCGCTGCAAGTTCGCTTCAAAGGCATGGACACGCCGCCGGTGGGCGACGGCCCGCATTTCGTCAAGGCGCTGAACATTGACCACGCCCTCGACGGCGAAGTCATGCTGGCGTGGCAAATGAACGGCGCCGACCTGCCGATGCTGAACGGCTATCCGCTGCGCCTGATCGTGCCCGGCTACTATGGCACCTACTGGCTCAAGCACCTGAGGGACATCGAGGTCATCGACACAGTCTTCGACGGCTTCTGGATGGCCGCCGCCTACCGCATCCCGGACAACGGCTGCGCCTGCGTCGCGCCGGGCGGCGCCGTCGGCAAGAGCACGCCCATCACGCGCTTCAACGTGCGCTCCTTCATCACCAACCTGGCCGACGGCGCGCGCGTCAGGGCGGGGCGCGACCTGAGTGTGCGCGGCATCGCCTTCGACAGCGGCTGCGGCATCAGCGAAGTGGCGTTCTCCGCTGATGGCGGGAAAAGCTGGCAAGCGGCGCAACTGGGCGCGGACATGGGGCGCTACTCCTTCCGCCAGTGGAGCGCCGTCATGAAGGCGCCGGGCAAGGGCGCGCACGCACTGCTGGTGCGCGCCGTCAACCGCGTCGGCCAAAGCCAGCCGATGACGGCGCTGTGGAACCCGATGGGTTACATGCGCAACGTCGTCGAAACGACCCGCATCATCGCAGCGTGAAGGAGCCCGCCATGAACCGCACCGCACACCACATCGCGCGCCTGATGCTGGCCGGCGCCGCCTGCCTGCTGGGCGGCGGCGCCGCCGCGCTCGACATCGTCCTGCCGCCGGAAACGGCCACCTATAAAGCCAGCGAGCTGCCGGGCTATCAACTGGTGCAGCGCAACTGCATGATTTGCCACGCCGCGCAATACGCGGCGAGTCAGCCGCCGTCGTCGCCGCGCGCATACTGGGAGGCGACCGTCAAGAAAATGAAAAAGCCCTTCGGCGCCCAGTTCGACGAGCGGGACATGCCGGCCATGGTGGATTATCTGGTGAAGACCTACGGCGCCGAGCGCGCGGCGGTCGCGGCGCCGGCGCCGCGGACGCACGCCGTCGCCGCGCCGCGCGACGCGCCGGCGCTGCTGGCGGCCAACAACTGCCCGGCCTGCCACGCCATCGAGAAGAGCGTCGTCGGGCCGGGTTTTCACGCCGGCGCCGGCAAATAGGGGGGAGTGTGCACATAGCTGCAAAGTAACTGTTCAGCATGAGCGTTTTTTCACAAAACAGTTGTAAACCTTTTCAAGCCGGCTCATCATGCTGCTTATGGCAAAAAACGCCCACCCTCCCGACCTTTCCGTCCTCACGCGCGACGAGCTAAGTACCCCATCGGAATAAATTGTGAGATGGCTGTGGTTCTGGCCAAATGGGACTTGATCCGGCAGCAGTACGATGAAATGATAAAATATGCGACGGCATTGCGCTTGGGTAAGGCGGAAGCCGAAGCCATTTTGCGCCGCTTCACGCGTGGCGACCTGCAACATCCGACTTGCCAGGCATTGGCGGAACTTGACAAGGTGCTGAAAACTATTTTCCTGTTTCGGTATATCGATTCGGAAGCGCTGCGCCGCGAGATTCACGAAGGATTGAATGTCGTGGAAAATTGGAACAGCGTCAACGGATTCATCTTTTACGGCAAGAGCGGCGAGGTCGCCAGCAACGGTCCATAAAATGCGACATAAAAAGAGTTGAAAATGCGCTTAATCTTAATATTAGGCCAGACTATGTTTGGTATATTTATTTTTCTTACTGCCAATCCGGATGCCGTTGCGGCCGAACTTGATTTGGTAAAAACTTCGGTGCCTGTTGTATTGGATAGCAGATTGACGATACAGACTTCAACCGGAAAAGGGGAAGTGCCTGTTCATGTATCGCGAGACTGGACGACACGACAGTCTGATGTGACTCGCGCGATCATCATTGTTCATGGCTGGCCGAGGCGTGATGTGGGAGCCGACGAGTATGTAAGCAAGCACGCAGGAAAGGCTGCACTAAATACCATCTTTATTACGCCACAATTTCTGATTGAGGCTGATGTGACAGGTCATCAGCTACCGGCTGAGACATTGCGCTGGGATTTCCATGGGTGGAAGCAAGGCTACGATGCACAGGCACCAGCCCCCATCAGTTCCTTCGACGTGATAGACAGAATTTTTCAACGTCTCGCTGATCGAAACAAATTTCCAAATTTGAAAATCATCGTTCTTGCCGGGCACTCAGCAGGAGGACAATTCGTGCAGCGTTATGCGGTTGTCGGGCATGGAGCATACGCTCTTTCCGCTGCAGACATCCATGTGCGCTACGTGGTGGCGAATCCTGCGACTTACCTGTATTTCAGCGACAAACGCATGCAGGCCGATGGATCGTTCGCCAGTGTTGATGCGAAAAACTGTCCCGGTTTCAGAAATTGGAATATGGGTCTGTTGGGTAAACTCCCAGATTATGTGGCGCAACCGGTGTCAGGAGATAGACTCGAAAAATCCTACCTGGCGCGAGATGTTGTTTATCTTCTTGGCACTGCAGATAACGATCCGAATGCCGATGCGTTAGGTATGTCCTGTCCCTACGAAATTCAGGGGGCAACGCGTTATGCTCGCGGACTAGCGTATGCTAAATATATCAACTTCTCTTCGCAAGGCCACTCGAATCATCGTTTAATGGAAGTACCTAACGTCGCTCATCATGCCTATGCAATGTACTCTTCCACATGCGGCTTGGCGGCCTTGTTTGATACGCCGGGATGCAAGATAAAAGAATAGTGATCGCTATCGTCAAGGCAGTTAATATCGGAACGGTAAATCTTATGCGATGCAGACGCGCTTGTGGAAGCACTGCCTGCCGCGTTACACAGTAAACATCCAGCCCTCCCATCTATTAACAGGCTGTTGAAAAATCATTCGGTGGTGGGAAATTTTTCAAAAAACAAGCAGAAATTGCCTGAAATTTGAGCAAAAAACATCGTTTTGCTTAAACTTAAGGCAATTCACCGCCATGGTTAGCGTGGTTTTAGCCATTTTGTGGGAAAGAATTTCTTTTTCAACAGCCTGCTAGGTGGCCAAGCTGGATGCTTACGCCGTTCAGCCAGCTCAGCGAGGCCGAGTTGCTGGCGCTGGCCCGTTACGTACTCACGCAATAGACGTCGAATCGGCCACGCCGTAGGGCGGCCGCGAGTAAACGCATTGCACCTTTTTCATGGAAGCGCCTACACTGGTGCCTTCGCGGCCGGCCGGCCGGTCCACCGAAGGAGCACAGCTTGCGTTGCCTGGTAATCGAGGATGAACCCGACACACTGCGCTACATCTGCAACGGCCTGACGGCGGCGGGCTACGCGGCCACACCCTGCGACAATGGCGCCGACGGCCTGCGCCTGGCCTGCGCCGAGGAGTGGGACGCGCTGGTGCTGGACCGCATGCTGCCCGGCCAGGTGGACGGCCTGTCCATCGTCGCGCAGTTGCGCGCCCTGGGCCGGCGCACGCCGGTGCTGATCCTCAGCGCGCTCTCCAGCGTCGACGAGCGGGTGCGCGGCCTGCGTAGCGGCGGCGACGACTACCTGTCGAAGCCCTTCGCGCTGCCGGAATTGCTGGCGCGCGTGGACGCCTTGCTGCGCCGCGCCAGCCAGGGCCAGGACGTGACGCAGTTGCAGCTAGCCGACCTGATCCTCGACATGCGCACCATGCGCGTCAGCCGCGACGGCCGCGCCATCGCCCTGCAGCCGCGCGAATTCCGCCTGCTCGAATATCTGCTGCGCCACCAGGGCCAGGCGGTGACGCGGACCATGCTGCTCGAAGCCGTGTGGGACTACCATTTCGACCCGCAGACCAACGTCATCGACGTGCAGATCAGCCGCCTGCGCAACAAGATCGACAAGGATTTCGGCGCGCCGCTGCTGCACACGGTGCGCGGCGTCGGCTACATATTGTCGGCCGGCGCGGCGGGCGCCGGTGCGTAAGTTGCGCGGCTCGATCGCGGCGCGGCTGGCGCTGGGCTACGGCTTGCTGGTGGCGCTGTCCATCGTGCTGGTGGCCGGGGTGTTCTATTTCGGCACCATCGGCGTGCTCGACAGCAGTATCGACCGCAAGATCGTCGCCATCTCCGCGCACCTGATCGAGGCCTACGAGCCGGGCGGCATGACCGGACTGGCGCGCAACATCGAACGCCAGTTGAGCGACCGCATCGACAGCGACACCGAGATCTTCCTGCTGGTGGCGGCCGACGGCAGCCACGTCGCCGGCAATCTGCCGGGCTGGTCGGAGGCCGTGCCGCTCGACATGCTGCTGCACCGCGACGTGCTGCGCGACGGCCAACTGGTGCCGGTGCGCCTGATCGTGCGCGCCCTGCCGAACGGGGCGCGGCTCTTCGTCGGGCGCGACCTGCACGAATGGCAGTCGATCCGCGCCCTGGTCTGGCGCGCGCTGGCGAGCGGCGCCGGCGCGGCGCTGTTGCTGGTGGTGGGCGGCGCGCTGGTCTTCCGGCGTCAGTTGGAGGGCCGTCTGGGCACCATTCGCCGCACCGCGCGGGAGATCGAGGCGGGCGACCTGACGCGGCGCATTCCCGTGCAGAGCCACGACGAATTCGGCTTGCTGAGCCGCGACATCAACCGCATGCTGGACCGCATCGAGCATCTGATGGAGGGCGTGCGGCACGTCTCGAACGCCATCGCGCACGACCTGCGCACGCCGCTGGGACGCATCCGCGGCAAGCTCGAAGAGACCCTGCGCCGGCCGATGACGCTGGCGTCCTACGCCGAGGCGGCGCAGGACGCCATCGAGGACATCGACGAGCTGACCCTGGTGTTCGAGAAGCTGCTGCAGATCGCGGCGGCCGAATCGGGCATGCGGCCGGAGAGTTTCGATACCCTCGATCTGAGCGCCATCGTGGCCGACATCGTCGATCTGTACGACGCCACGGCGGAGGAGAAGGGCGTGCGCCTGGTGGCGCTGCCGGGGCGGCCGGTGCCGGCGGCGGGCGACCGCAATCTGCTCGGCAGCGCGCTGGCCAGCCTGATCGACAACGCCATCAAGTACGCGGGGCAGGGTGGACTCATCGAGGTCAGCGCGTATGCCGACGCGCAGTGCCGCGCCATCGTCGTGCGCGATTATGGTCCGGGTGTTCCGGAGGGGGAATTGCCGAAGGTGACGCAGCGCTTTTACCGGCTCGACAAGAGCCGCCATTTACCGGGTAATGGACTGGGCCTGTCCATCGTCGCGGCCATCGCGGCGCTGCATGGCGGCAGCCTGCGGCTGGAGAATGCCGGACCGGGGCTGGAGGCGCGCCTGTTGCTGCCGCCGCAGGCGCCGGACGCCGGCGCGGAAAAAGCGCATGCGTGGCAAGGGAAACGCTGATTTACCCACCCGTAATCCGTTCCGACCACAGGCCATTCCTGAGACAATAGCGACACGTTAAGTGTCAACTACCGTGGACGTCAAGTTCCAGACGAAACGGCATTGAGCCCCGAAGCTCCCCTGTTGGCGCCGATCCAATATTGACCCACCGCGCCGATCCAAATTTGACCCAGGGCGGGACGCTGCGTTTTTGAGTAGCAGCTGTGGATAAGTGTACCAAATAAAGAAGGGGAATCCGTGGAGGGCGTAGCCCGGAACGGA
>JANXSQ010000066.1 GCA_025356595.1 Janthinobacterium sp.
CCGTTCCGGGCTACGCCCTCCACGGATTCCCCTTCTTTATTTGGTACACTTATCCACAGCTGCTACTCAAAAACGCAGCGTCCCGCCCTGGGTCAAATTTGGATCGGCGCGGTGGGTCAATATTGGATCGGCGCCAACACGTAATGAAAGAAGCCAATCCCCAGCAGTCGTTCGATGAGCTGTACGTCCTGCGTGAGCCAGGGCTTGATGTCTATTGACGTTGTTTGATGCTCGTTGAACTGAATCAACGGTGCTGCACCGTACCTGGCCCGCCACATAGACCCCCAAACAAAATATCTATGCGCTAGCGCTTCCAATCCAGCGACAGGCAACTTCCTGTGTCCGTCAGCTTGACAGTTTGGGCAGGGGCCGGCAATTTCTCGTCCGATGCGCTCAGCGTCTAGCCGTAGGCCGGTATCGTTGAAACAGTGGGAGCAAACGACCATCAGTTCTTGAGCTGAATCCATGTATCACCAAGTTATTTGAATGACCGATGTTGGCCGAAAGCAGCTAAGCCCGTGGCACTGAGACGCAGGCGAATACCTCGCCCAACGTTAAATTTTCGCTCCAAATTGCAGCCAACGAAAAATCATATTTTGTCAGAAGGTCCTCGGTCAACGTCTCCAGCTCAAGTGCATCGGCTGTCCAACGACCGGGATAAAGCTCGCGATAAATCTCCCAAATTCTGTCGTGCGGGCTAAACTTCAGCTTTTCATTGTCCTTAAATGCAAATGCGGACATGAACAACAGTAAAAACTCGCGGATTTCCTGCTTGGTCGCGGACGGAAATGCATTACGCCAGCTACGACCTTCACAGTTTCGTGACCGATACCGCTGTGGCAAGCTCGTTCCGAATTTCAACCCAAGGGACAAAGCCAGGACAGCGGCGCACAGGACTACCAAAGTGCTCATGCTCTTTCTTCCTTTCCGTTCAACTGGGCAAAGTCACCGGCAGCTTTTGGCCGGGTGCCGCCGTTGGTGATTTTTGCCGGATGGTGTCTGCCTGCCGACCTATCCCCGTCGATTGTACTCGACGGGGACAGGATCGCCACCTTAGGAAAGCGTCCGTACTCCGGCTACGGTAGCTGCGCGTTATTTGGAGCGAATTTGCACCGATGGCAAGCCGGGCCGGGCTGGGATCGCGCAACACCGCCAGCTCCTCCATAACTATATGCTTTCCATAAGAACGGTTATGTTCAGCTGAGCATAAACGTTCCACTGCACCTCAAACCCCAGCTTTCACCCTCTTCCTCTTTCCAATCCATCCCCCCATATGAAAACAGCGCCCCGCACATTGCTGTGCGGGGCGCTGCGTCTCAGCCGGACAATTTAGTCGTCGCTCAGAACTTGACCCACAGGCGGGCGAAGTAGGACGCGCCGTTCAGGCCGAACTGCACGCTGTCGTATTTGAAACCGTTGTCGGTTTCGTCGGCGTTCTGCGTGGTCGGTTTGACGTTGAAGATGTTGTTGCCGCCCACGGTGACCTTGGTGTTCGGGTTGATCGCGTAGGTGAAGCTCAGGTCGGCCGAAGTCTTCGCTTCGTAGTGCGCGTTCGGCACGCCGTTGGCGGTGCCGGAGAAGGTGCCCAGGGTCTGCGGACCGAAATGGGTGATCTTCAAGTCCGTTTCCAGCGCGCCGGTGACGTAGTCCAGACCCAGCGTCGCCTTCAGGCGCGGGCCGCCCTGTTCGATGAACAGGCGTTCGCGTTCCGACAGCAGGACGTCCTCATGACCGGCCAGCGCGGCCGGCGGATGGATGCCGGTCACTTCCGTTTTGCTCAGGTTCAGGGCCAGGAAGGAGGTCAGCTTGTTGGCGCCGAAGTTGGTCTTGTGCGAGGCGGTCAGGTCCAGGCCATGGGTCTTGGTGTCGATCGAATTGACGAAGAACTGCGCCTGGTCCACGCCCAGCGCCGCCAGTTGCGCCGTCAGGCTGGGGAAGTTGGTGGCGTCGAAACGGCCCGACAGGACGATGCGGTCCTTGATCTTGATCTGGTACAGATCGGCCGTGACGGAAATCGCCTTGCTCGGCGTCCAGGTGCTGCCCAGGGTCAGGCTGGTGGACTTTTCCTCCTTCAGTTTCGGGATGCCGGTGGCGTTGGCGACGGCGCCGCCGTTCGGCGCCAGCACGACGTTGGTGGCCTGGCCGCTGACGAAGTCGGTGAAGGTCGAGGAGAAGTAGACCTGTTGCAGCGACGGCGCGCGGAAGCCGGTGCTGGCCGAGCCGCGCAGCAGTACGCTGTCGGCGGCGCGGAAGCTGGCGGCCAGCTTGCCGGTGACGGTGGAGCCGAAGTCGCTGTATTTCTCATAGCGCACGGCGGCCTCGGTTTTCAGGCGCGCGCTCAGGTCCGCCTCGATGTCGAGGTAGAGCGCGGTGCTGTGGCGCCGGGCCTGGGTCACGTCGCCGGGCTGGAAGCCGGGGAAGCCCTGGCTGCCGGCGAAGCCGCCCACGCCGACGCCGTCGGCGTCGAGGTAGGAGTTCGGTTCGCCGGCGGCGATCTTGTATTCCTCGTGGCGGTATTCGGCGCCGAAGGCGACGTTCAGGCCGTTCAGGATGCCGCTGTAGAAGCGGTTGAAGTCGGCGTTCGTCGTCAGTTGCTGGAAGGAGAAGCCGCCCGCGTCGAAGCTGCTCTGGCTGACGCCCTTGCCGCCGTTTTGCAGGTCGCGGTTGGCGATCGAGGCGTTCAGCGTGTGGCTGATGTTGTACATCATCTTGTTGTAGCCGTAGGTCTGCGAGAAGTCCGCGTTCCATTCGCCGATCTGGCTGCGATGGCCGATGGTGCCGTAGTGGTCGTCGATCTTGGCGTTGATGAAGGGCGCGAAGCCGTCCGGATACATGCCGGCCGAATTCTTTTGCGGGATGTCGGTGGAGCCGACGCCGCCGCGGCCGAAGGCGGCGCTGGAGGCGTCGCGCGACTGCGTGCCGGCCGTGAAGTAGAGCTTGCCGTTGGCGCCGGTCTTGTAGTCGCCGTTCACGTACAGGGTCTGGTTCTGCGCCTTGGTGTCGCCGATGATGCGCACGCTGTCGGGCGCGGCGCGGTTGGAGCGGCCGCGGTCGAGGTATTCGCCGGTGATGGCGATGACGCCCTGGTCGCCCAGCGCGATGCCGCAGTAGGCCGACGTCAGGTAGTTCTTGCCGTCGCCCACGGAGTACTGGCTGTAGCCGGCCACGGCTTCGCAGCCGAGGCTCTTTTTCAGGCCGATGTCGATGACGCCGGCGATGGCGTCGGAGCCGTATTGGGCGGCGGCGCCGTCGCGCAGCACCTGCACGTCCTTGATGGCCAGCAGCGGGATGGCGTTCATGTCGGTGCCGGTGTTGCCGCGGTTGCGCGCGCCGAACAGATTGACCAGGGCCGTCGTGTGGCGGCGCTTGCCGTTCACCAGCACCAGGGTCTGGTCGGAACCGAGGCCGCGCAGGGCGGCCGAATCGACCAGGTCGGCGCCGTCGGCGCCGGTCTGGCGCGTCGAGTTGAACGAGGGCGAGATGTATTGCAGCGTCTGGCCCAGATCGAACTGGCCGCCTTGCTCGGCGACCTTGCCCAGCGAGATGATGTCGACCGGCACCATGGTGTCGGTGGCGGAGGTGTTGGCGCGGCGCGAACCGACCACGCTGACGCTTTGCATCGGGGTGTCGGCGGCGGGCGCGGCGCTTTGGGCGAAGGCGGATGGCGCCAGGGCGGCCAGGGCGGCGCTGCCGTACAGGCTGAGCAAGACGGCTTTACGTAAGGTTGGAACTGTGAACACGCGGCGTCTCCGATAAAAATTATTGGTTTTGATTCTAATCGAAGGTTTCTCGGCTAACTATTAATTAGTTTCACTTTGTGACAAAAACACAGTTGCCGTTGTTTCCTGTTAACGCTAACTCGGGTGGACGACGCCGCCGGGCGTGACGGCGCCGCCGACCAGCACGCGGCCCTCGCGCAGCCGCGCCTGGATCAGGCAGGCTTGCCCCAGCCAGTGGCCCTGATACAGGCGCAGGTCGCGGCCCAGGTGCAGGGCCAGCGCGCCGGCCGCGACGCCGGTGGCGCTGTCCTCCAGCGCCGGATCAAGGTGGTTGAAATTGCGTCCCTCGTAGGCGCCGTCGGGCCGCGCGCAGTAGGCGTAGCAGCCGCTGACGCCGTGGGCGCGGCCCCAGGCGGCGATCAATTCCAGGTTCGGCCGCAGGGCCCGCAGCGCGGCGCCGTCGGCCACCTGCAGCAGCAGCTTGGGGCTGCCCACCGACGCCACGGCCGGCGCCGACGCCAGCGCGATGCCGGGCTCGCCCAGCAGGGCGCCGGGCAGTCCGGCGTCGATGGCGGGCGGCGCGCCGTCCTGCGCCGCGAGGCCGATGAAGAGGCCGTCGGCCGTGTTCAGCAGGTCGAGCGCCTGGCCGCGCACGGCGCTGCGCACGCGGATGCGCGCCGTGTGCGGCGCGCGCGAAAACAGCAGGTGGGCGGCGGCCAGCGTGGCGTGCAGGCACAGGGGGCTGCGCATGTGCGGATAGAAGTAGTCGAGCGTGAAGGCGGCGTCCGCGTCCGCGTCGTCGCCGGGGGCGATGAAGACGCAGGTGCTGCGCCGTTGTCGGGCGAAGGCCAGGCGCGCCGCCGCGTCGCTGTTGTCGCCTTCGATGACGAGGGCGGGATTGCCGCCGCCGGGGAGGGCGCCGAAGCAGAGCAGTTCTTGGATGGTGGACATTTCCCGGCTTAGTATTTTTGGCAACATTCCAGAATAGCATGGAATTTACCGTGTTTGTGCGGGGCTGCGGGCAAGCGGCGGGGGCGGCGCTTTTCATTGCTGTCGTTCTTGCCGGCGGGAGCCCCGAAAAGAAGGCGCTATAATACTGTGTTTATATACAGTATTCTGGAATCATGGACGCCAAGGCTTTGCCCGATTACGCGGAGTTGTTTTGCCTGACGAATTTTTCATTTCTGCAGGGCGCTTCGCACGCCGAGGAATTGGTCGCGCGCGCCGCGCAGCTCGCCTACGCGGCGCTGGCGATCACCGACGAATGCTCGCTGGCCGGCGTGGTGCGGGCGCACGCGCAGGCGAAGCGGGCCGGCCTGCCCCTGATCATCGGCGCGCATTTCCATCTGAGGCATGCCGACGGCGGGGCCGCCCTGTCGCTGCTGGCGCTGGCGCAAAACCGTGAGGGCTACGGCAATCTGTCCGAGCTGATCACGCTGGCGCGCACCCGCGAAGGCGCCGTGAAGGGCAGTTATCTGTTGACGCCGGACGACTTCGCCGCGCCGCGCGGCGCGCAGGCGCATCTGCGCGGCCTGCCCGACTGCCTGTTGATCCTGCTGCCGCATTATCCGTCCCACCAGCCGGCCGACACCGACCGCCTGCACGCGCAGGCGGCCTGGTTGTCGGCCACTTTTCCCGGCCGCTCCTGGATGGGCCTGAACCTGCTGCACCGCGCCCACGACGACGCGCACCGCCTCAGCGTCCAGGAGGTGGCGTGGCAGCACGGCCTGGCGGTGCTGGCGCTCGGCCATGTGTGCATGCACGTGCGCTCGCGCAAGCCGCTGGCCGATACGCTGTGCGCGGTGCGCGTGGGCAAGCCGCTGGCCGAGTGCGGCTACGCGCTGGCGCAGAACGCCGAGCAGCATCTGCGCTCGCGCCTGCGCCTGGCGAACATTTATCCGCCGCGGGCGCTGGCGGAAACCGTGCGGGTGGCCGGCCTGTGCACGTTTTCGCTCGACGAGTTGCGCTACGAGTATCCCGACGAGCTGGTGCCGGCCGGCCGGACGCCGGCCGCCTATCTGCGCGAGGAAACCTACAGCGGCGCGCGCCTGCGCTTCCCGCGGGGCATCCCGGCGGCCGTGGGCAAGCAGCTCGAGCACGAGCTGGCGCTGATCGCCAGCCTGTCCTACGAGGCGTACTTCCTCACCGTGCACGACATCGTCCGCTACGCCCGCTCGGTCGGCATCCTCTGCCAGGGGCGCGGTTCGGCGGCCAATTCGGCCGTCTGCTATTGCCTGCACGTGAGCGAGGTCGATCCGGAGCGCGGCAATCTGCTGTTCGAGCGTTTCATCTCGAAGGAGCGCAACGAGGCGCCCGACATCGACGTCGATTTCGAGCACCAGCGGCGCGAGGAGGTGATCCAGTACATCTACGGGAAATACGGCCGCGAACGCGCCGCGCTGGCCGCCGTGGTCATTTCCTACCGGCCCAAGAGCGCGCTGCGCGACAGCGGCAAGGCGCTCGGCGTCGACCCGGCCGTCGTCGAAAGGGTGGCCAAGGCGCACCACTGGTTCGACGGCAGGCAGGACTTGCTGATGCGCCTGGCCGAATGCGGCCTCGACCCGCAGGCGCCGCTGGCGCAGCAGTGGGCCACGCTGGCGCAGCAGTTGCTGGGTTTTCCGCGCCACCTGTCGCAGCATCCGGGCGGCTTCGTCATCGCGCGCGGCAAGCTGTCGCGCCTGGTGCCGATCGAGAACGCGGCGATGGCCGAGCGCAGCGTCATCGAGTGGGACAAGAACGACCTGGAGGAACTGGGTCTGATGAAGGTCGACGTGCTGGCGCTGGGCATGCTGTCGGCGCTGCGCTGCGCCGCGCCCTGGAGCTGGTCGGGCGCCGCCGCGGCGGGCCTTTCGCGCTGCAGGACATTCCGGCCGAGGACGGCGCCACCTACGACATGATGTGCCGGGCCGACACCGTCGGCGTGTTCCAGATCGAGTCGCGCGCGCAGATGAGCATGTTGCCGCGCCTGCGGCCGCGGCGCTTCTACGATCTGGTGATCGAGGTGGCGCTGGTGCGGCCCGGGCCGATCCAGGGCGGCATGGTGCATCCCTATCTGCAGCGGCGCCAGAACCCCGCGCTGGTGGATTATCCGAAGGGCTTGAAGGGGGCGCTGGAGCGCACCCTGGGCGTGCCGATTTTCCAGGAGCAGGTGATGCAGGTGGCCATCATCGCGGCGGGCTACACGCCGGGCGAGGCCGACCATTTGCGGCGCGCCATGGCGGCCTGGAAGCGCAAGGGCGGCATGGACGACCACCACGGGCGCATCGTCGGCGGCATGCTCGAGCGCGGCTATTCGGCGGAGTTCGCGGAGACCATCTTCCGCCAGATCCAGGGCTTCGGCGAGTACGGTTTCCCCGAGTCGCACGCGGCCAGTTTCGCCCTGCTGAGCTACGCCAGTTCCTGGCTGAAATGCCACGAGCCGGCCGCCTTCCTGTGCGCGCTGCTGAACAGCCAGCCGATGGGTTTCTACAGCCCCTCGCAACTGCTGCAGGACGCGCGCCGCCACGGCGTCGAGGTGCGCGCCACCGACGTCGCCGTCAGCGGCTGGGAATCGGCGCTGGAGGACGATCCCGGCGGCGCCGGCCAGCCGGCCGTGCGGCTCGGCATGGCGCTGCTGCGCGGCATGCGCGGCGAGGCGGCGCTGCGCATCGAGGCGGCGCGCGCCGCGCAAGCCTTCGCCAGCGTCGCCGATCTGGCGCGGCGCGCCGACCTGGACCGCCACGACCTGGCGGTGCTGGCGGGCGGCAACGCGCTGCTGGCGCTGGCCGGCCACCGCCGCCAGGCGCTGTGGCAGGCGGTGGGCGCGGTGCCGGAGCGCGACTTGCTGCGTCCGACCACGCCGGACGAGGCGGCGCCGCAATTGGCGCCGCCGTCGGAGGGCGAGGACATCGTCGGCGATTACCGCGCGCAGGGCTTGACATTGGGACGCCATCCGCTGGCGCTGCTGCGCCCGCGCTTGCTGGAAAACCGTTTCCTGCCGGCCGATGTGCTGGCCGGCTACAAGAATGGCCAGTTGGCGCGCGCCTGCGGCATCGTCACCGTGCGCCAGCGCCCCGGCACGGCCAAGGGCGTGCTGTTCATCACGCTGGAGGATGAGACGGGCACCGTCAGCGTCATCGTCTGGCCCGCGCTGGTCGAGCAGCAGCGCCGCGAGGTGCTGGGCGCGGCGCTGCTGGGTGTGTACGGCGTGTGGCAGCGCGAGAGCGGCGTCTGCCATCTGGTGGCGAAGCGCCTGGTCAACCTGTCGCCGCTGCTGGGGCGGCTGCGGACGGGCAGCCGCGATTTCCATTGAGCGGCGCCCGGCCCGGCGGGGTGGCCGGGAATTCCTGTCGATGGCGCGGGCGTATCGGGCCGCGCCAGACGGCTTACCTTGAGCTCACGGTGCCGTAGTAGTTGTGGATTTCCGTCGACCAGGCTTGGTCCGCCATGTCCGGCCAGTTGTCGCTGTCGAAGCCGGGCGCGCTGTCGAGGCGATCCTTGTCGAGGTTCAGGGTGAAGCGCTTGTTGACGGTGTCGAGCGTCAGCGCCTGCCACGGCACGGCGAAGAGTTTCTCGCCTATGGTGAAGACGCCGCCGTGCGACATCACCGCGTAGGCGACCTTTCCGCTGCGCATGTCGAGCATGATTTCCTTGATTTCGCCCAAGCGTTCGTCCTTCAGATTGTATACATGGTCGCCGATCAGGGTGTCGGCGCCCATCAGTTCCGGACCCGGACCCTTGTGGCCGTTGTCGACATACATGCCAAACGTATCGCGTTCTTCGTAGCTCATGGTGACCTCCGTTGGAAAACTCCAGATTGCCCGCGCGGCGCGCGCGGGTCTGTGCGCTTCCTCACACTGGCGCGGAGCGCGGAGGCGGCGGGGATGTTGCCCGATTGCAGCATACAGCCGGGGGTTGGCCGTGGTTTGGCGGATTTTTCCGCGCGCGGTGGGAATGCGCGGCGCTCTTTAGTGTATAATTTCAATTTCCCGCACGTGCCGTTCGGCACTATCCGCAATGACCAAATTTGTCTTCGTCACTGGCGGCGTCGTGTCTTCCCTTGGTAAAGGGATTGCCGCCGCCTCTCTCGCCGCGATCCTCGAATCGCGCGGCCTCAAAGTCACCATGCTCAAGCTCGACCCGTATATCAACGTCGATCCTGGCACGATGAGCCCTATGCAACACGGTGAAGTGTTCGTCACCGACGACGGGGCCGAAACCGACCTCGACCTCGGTCACTACGAGCGCTTCATCTCGACCCGGATGAAGAAGGTCAACAACTTCACCACTGGCCAGATCTATGAATCGGTGATCCGCAAGGAGCGCCGCGGCGAATATCTGGGCAAGACGGTGCAAGTGATTCCTCACATCACCAATGAAATCCAGGATTACATCTACCGCGGCGCCGAAGGTTTCGACGTCGCGCTGGTCGAAATCGGCGGCACCGTCGGCGATATCGAGTCCTTGCCCTTCCTGGAGGCGGCGCGCCAGCTGAGCCTGCGCGCCGGACGCAAGTCGTCCGCCTTCGTCCACCTGACGCTGGTGCCCTACCTGCAGTCGGCCGGCGAACTCAAGACCAAGCCGACCCAGCACAGCGTGCAAAAGCTGCGCGAGATCGGCATCTCGCCGAACGCGCTGCTGTGCCGCGCCGACCGTCCCATCCCCGACGACGAACGGGCGAAGATTTCGCTGTTCTCGAACGTCGAAGAGAAGGCCGTCATCTCCGTGTGGGACGCCGACACCATCTACAAGGTGCCGCAGATGCTGCACGACCAGGGCCTGGACGCGATCGTCTGCGAAGCGCTGGGACTGGATCCGGCCCCGGCCGACCTGTCGATGTGGAGCAAGCTGATTTACGCCCTCGAGCATCCGAAGGCGGAAGTGACGATCGGCATGGTCGGCAAATACGTCGAGCTGACCGAATCGTACAAGTCGCTGACGGAGGCCCTGCGCCACGCCGGCATCCACACGGAAAGCCGCGTCAACATCGAGTACCTCGACTCGGAAGAGATCGAGACCAAGGGTTGCGCCGAGCTGGCGAAATACGACGCCATCCTGGTGCCGGGCGGCTTCGGCAAGCGCGGCGTGGAAGGCAAGATCGCGGCGGCCCGCTACGCCCGCGAAAACAAGATCCCTTACCTGGGCATCTGCCTGGGCATGCAGGTCGCGCTGATCGAATACGCCCGCAACATGGCCGGCATGAGCAACGCCAATTCGACCGAGTTCGACCTCGACACCGACCAGCCGGTCGTGGCCCTGATCAATGAATGGCAGAACCACGACGGCAAGGTCGAGTTGCGCGACGAGAATTCCGACCTGGGCGGCACCATGCGCCTGGGCGCGCAGACCTGCGCCGTCAACCCGGGCACGCTGGCCGCCGAGATCTACGGCAGCGTCGTCACCGAGCGCCACCGCCACCGCTACGAAGCCAACAACCATTACCTCGGACGCGTCGAAGCGGCCGGCATGGTGGTGTCGGCCCGCACGCCGAGCGAAGACCTGTGTGAAATCATGGAGTTGCCGCGCGCGGTACACCCTTGGTACATGGGCGTGCAATACCATCCGGAATTCAAGTCGACGCCGCGCACCGGCCATCCACTGTTTACCTCCTTCATCAAGGCTGCCCTGGCGCATCAAGCGGCGGGCGGCACCACCGTGTCCCACCTGCACGCCGTCGCCGGCGCCGCCTTAGGAGATGCAGCATGAAATTATGCGGATTTGACGTCGGCCTCGACCAGCCCTTCTTCCTCATCGCCGGCACCTGCGTGATCGAATCGCGCCAGATGGCCTTCGACACGGCCGGCGCGCTGAAGGAAATGACGGCCGCTTTGGGCATTCCCTTCATCTACAAGTCCTCGTTCGACAAGGCCAACCGCTCCTCGGGTACCTCGTTCCGCGGCCTGGGCATGGACAAGGGCCTGGAGATCCTGGGCGACGTCAAACGCGAGCTGGGCGTGCCGGTCCTGACCGACATCCACGCGATCGAGGAAATCGCCGCCGTCTCGGCCGTCGTCGACGTGCTGCAGACGCCGGCCTTCCTGTGCCGCCAGACCGATTTCATCACCGCCTGCGCCCAGTCGGGCTTGCCGGTGAATATCAAGAAGGGCCAGTTCCTGGCCCCGACGGATATGAAAAACGTCATCGACAAGGCGCGCGCCGCGGCGCGCGCCAAGGGTCTGTTGGAAGACAACTTCATGGCCTGCGAACGCGGCGTGTCGTTCGGCTACAATAACCTGGTGTCGGACATGCGTTCGCTGGCGATCATGCGCGAGACGGCTTGCCCGATCGTGTTCGACGCCACCCACTCGGTGCAATTGCCGGGCGGCCAGGGCACCTCGTCCGGCGGCCAGCGCGAATTCGTGCCGGTGCTGGCGCGCGCCGCCGTCGCCGTCGGCGTCTCCGGCCTGTTCATGGAAACCCATCCGAACCCGGCCGAAGCGCTGTCGGACGGCCCGAACGCGGTGCCCTTGGGACGCATGAAAGAATTGCTGTCGACGCTGATCGACCTGGACCGCATCACCAAAAAAGCCGGTTTCCTGGAAAACAGCTTTATTTGATGGTGCAAGACGGACTGCCCCGGCGTGTTTCCACGCCGGGATTTCCTCCCCATTCCTAGCCGCCCGCGCGAGAACGCGCTGCGCTGCGACCTGTTACCTTTAACTTTGGAGAATGACATGAGTGCTATCGTTGATATTATCGGCCGTGAAATCCTGGACTCGCGCGGCAATCCGACCGTCGAATGCGACGTCCTGCTGGAATCGGGCGTGATGGGCCGCGCGGCGGTGCCGTCGGGCGCCTCGACCGGTTCGCGCGAAGCGATGGAATTGCGCGACGGCGACATGAAGCGTTATTTCGGCAAGGGCGTGCTGCAAGCCTGCGAAAACATCAACACCGAAATCTCGGAAGCGATCATGGGCCTGGACGCCAATGAGCAAGCCTTCCTGGACCGCACCCTGATCGACCTGGACGGCACGGAAAACAAGAGCCGCCTGGGCGCCAACGCGATCCTGGCCGTCTCGATGGCCGTCGCCAAGGCCGCCGCCGAAGAAGCCGGCCTGCCCCTGTACCGCTATTTCGGCGGTTCAGGCGCGATGCAAATGCCGGTGCCGATGATGAACGTCATCAACGGCGGCGCGCACGCCGACAACAACCTCGATATTCAAGAGTTCATGATTATCCCGGTCGGCGCGCCCAGCTTCAAGGAAGCCCTGCGCTACGGCGCGGAAGTGTTCCACACGCTGAAAAAGATCCTGCAGAAAAAGGGCCTGACGACGGCCGTCGGCGACGAAGGCGGTTTCGCCCCATCGGTTGCCAACCATGAAGAAGCCATCAAGCTGATCATCCAGGCCATCGAAGACGCCGGCTACGAGCCGGGCACGCAGATCGCCCTGGGCCTGGACTGCGCCGCGAGCGAGTTCTACAAGAACGGCAAGTATGAACTGCAAGGCGAGGGCATGAGCCTGAGCGCCACCGACTTCACCAATCTGCTGGCGACCTGGTGCGACAAGTACCCGATCATCTCGATCGAAGACGCGATGGCCGAGGGCGACTGGGAAGGTTGGGCGATCCTGACGGAAGCGCTGGGCAAGAAGGTGCAACTGGTTGGCGACGATCTGTATGTCACCAACACCAAGATCTTGAAAGAAGGCATACAAAAGGGTATCGCCAATTCGATCTTGATCAAGATCAACCAGATCGGCACCCTGACCGAGACTTTCGCGGCCATTGAAATGGCCAAGCGCGCCGGTTACACGGCCGTCATTTCGCACCGCTCCGGCGAGACAGAAGACTCGACCATCGCCGACATCGCCGTCGGCACCAACGCTTTGCAAATCAAGACCGGCTCGATGTCGCGTTCCGATCGCATGGCCAAGTACA
>JANXSQ010000107.1 GCA_025356595.1 Janthinobacterium sp.
GGTCCAGGCCCCAGCCTTTGTCGATTGTTTTTATGAAATTTCGGAGGTGAACTAGCGCGGTTTGTGAGTTTAATCTCATTAATTTTCCCCGGCTGTCTTGGTAGGCGTAGACGTGGGTGTCGTTGTCTGGTGTAAATTGTCGGATCCTGCGGACGATGGCCGCGGCTGCTTTGACGGGGCACATGAGTGGGTCGCTGGTTTTCGATTGCGTAATGGCATCGTCTCGCAGGTCGCGCTTTTGAAATTCGAACACAACGGTTATTGTATCGGCATTTGGTAGGTTTGGGTCGCTGTGGGGAACAATGCGGTTATCTTTGCGGAAAATTAGGTTTCGGAGGCGAATTGCGTCAGTGCGTCGCTCGGATCCTTTCGTCTCCAGGTATTTGCAGCTGCGCATCGCAAAGAACACTGCTAGGTTTGCGAGTTCGTGGAACGTCCGAAGTCCCGGGTCAGAGCACGGGCGAGTGATCATGTCTTTGATCAGACGGAATGGGATCGGCTTCTGGGGGCGCGTGGAGGGGTCCATGTTGGAGTATCCGCGCAATTGGTGCCGTAAAAGGACTGAAGTTTTTCCGTCCGGGTCAAGCGATGGATCGGGTCGGCCGGCAATGCGGAAGGCCTCTCGTACTCCGTCGAGGGCGCTGCTGCATGAGCTTGCAACCAAGTGATCATATCCTTTTGAACTCGAGGAATACGTTTGGTTGCGGACTGTTTGCATAAAGGCACCGAGTAATTTGTGCTTGTCGCTGGCGGTGAATGCGTCGAGGTAAGGGTCGCTGCCAAGGTCGCAGTCGTCGAGGAAGCGTAGGAAATTTTTGTAATTGGTGGATTTTTTCTTGAGAGTGTCGGCGGTGACAGCGTCGACTCGGGCGTGTGACGCACCCAATAATCCAGCCATAAGATAATTTCGGGCGGCATCCGAGATATTCGGAAGTCCCGCGATACCTGTGTAGCATAAACGAATTTAATATAGAAGGTTAGACTTTTGCCGGAGCGGGTTTGGTCGCGTGACAAAATATCCGCCACTTCGTTTTCTTTTCCCGGGAACCATTTGCTGAAGTGGCAGATATTATAATCCGCGACCTGTAGGGCAAAACATCGTGCTAAGGCCGAGTGCGACCCCTGGTCCCCGTCGGCTGCGAAGTTTGTCTTGCGCAGCCATCCCAGCGACGACGTGTTGTCACCGAGGCTTAGGAAGCAGTCGCCAGATGCTCCTTCGCCTTCATGCAGGGATACAATGATCCCTGTGATGCACGCCAGGAATTCCAGGTAATTGATTGATTTCTTGTTTTGCGCGTCGGTTGGTAGCGTGTACCTCCAGGCTCGTCCCGTTGTGAGGGAGAAACCGCCGAGTCCCTGTTCGCAGGCGTCGGTACGTATGACGTAGTCGGGGACTCGTGACACGAGGAGGTTTATGTCGATGCCTCGGTTGGCTTTGTCGAGGAAAGCCATCCAAAGCTCCAAGTCTTTGCGCGTTTCTTTGCAGAGTCGTGTCGCGCCGTTGGCTTTGGCTCGCATTTCTGCGGTGCGCAGACGGTTCAGGAAATGACAACCCTCTTGGAGGACGAAAGTTGTGTGTTGTAGGCGGCCCACGAGGGTTTCTAGGGCCTTGTGGTTGATGCGGTAGTTTTGGTTAGCCTTGTCTAACATGGCTGTCAGCTCTGCCTTCCAACCTTGGTGCTTGTCGTCCGGGAGGCTCATGATCAATTTTCGGGTGTTGACGAGCCACCCGAGGACAATGGCGACTTCGGCTGGTGTGGCTTCCGCATGGGCTTTGTCTATGGCCAACATCTCATCCCGTGGTAAAGTTTCGAATTTTAAACATGGCCGGCTGGTGACTTCCATGGCGAGGAGGGCGGCTAGCGCGCAACGTTCCACATTTTTATCGCTCAACGCTGGAAATACGGAAATAATATCATCGAAGAATACGTCGATTAAGCCCAGGTCGTCCGTTCCTGGCTTGACCAACATTTTCCGTGCTTGTCCGAAGGGGGTTGACTCGTCTTCGTATTTTGGATCGCCCAGCAATGTACTGTGAGAGGGGCGAGTTTCTTTCGGGTTCCAATTTTTGCACCGTGCGAGTGCGTTGGCGAGGTCGGTGACCGGTTCGGACAGTTCGGAGAAGGAGGTTGGTGATGGGCGTCCCCCGAACGTGACTCTAAGCGAAGCAAGGGCGATTGGGTTTTCCATGAGGCCTATGGTAGTGAGGACGCTTCGAAGTGCCGCCAGTGCTCGCAGGTGCAGTCGCCGGAAGGCGGACTTGTAATCCAATTTGCCGATGAGGATTTCGACAAAGGGGTGCCGCCATCGAATGGCGACGAGTGCATGAGCGATGCGTTTCAAGGCATGGCCGTAAAGGCATTTTGAGAGAGATGCTGCCAGCACGCGTTGGTTGACCGACTTGACGTCTGTGAGGTCGTAGTCAAACGATTGATCGTGGGTCATACGCACTTTGGTGGCTTCTTCGCCTTGTCCCCTGAGAGCTTTTTGAGGTACCGCTCCCATGGGTCCTGCGACTATTCCTGGAATCTCGTGAAGGCGATTTATGGGCAGTGGCAGGTGCCATCCTTTTTTGACCTCCTTTTCGAGGGCCGGGAGGAGTTGGTCGCTGAACGTTGCCGCTGACTTGTGATTTCCGTATAAGAGGGCTTCGTCAAGTAGCTTGTGTCGCTGATCCTCAGTGATATCTTCGAGTTCCATCGTTGCCCCGATAAGCAGTGATCGTCGGAGACGCGGCCTGAATGGGTGGCCCTCGAAAAT
>JANXSQ010000138.1 GCA_025356595.1 Janthinobacterium sp.
ACGTTCTCTCGGGGTTGGTCTCTTGCTGTTTTCACCGGGTTTTGGCGACTTGGAGAATGACACATGAAATGCTATGCGCATGCGGCAAAAGCGGCAGCACCCGAAATGCTCTGCCTGGTGTGAATGAGCAACTGCTGTTGCCGCCGCCAACATCGTCGAGTCGATCCTTGCAACATCATAACATTGCTTTACCGGTGAAACGAAAACCAGCGAGAGATCTCTCTGCAAGCAACTGGGTTTATCAGTTCTGCTGCTGCACGTTCGTGCGGTTTGAAAAAGGCCCAAAGTGGGCTCTGCTGCTCCGGCGCATTCGCACGTTTTGCTGCGCCGTGGACAAAACAAATAAACAGCAAAACCAAACGAAGAAGCAATTTTGCGCTGGCCCAAAAATTCCGGCGGCGGCGGCGACAATCCATCTCTGCAAACTCGCAACAACGTTCTGGAGTCGACGACCGCTGGCTGATCGTCGGCAAAAGTATATGCGCCTGCGATTGCAATTTTCTTTTGGTTTGGAAATTGTGGGAGGATCGTTTGCGTAAGTGGTTGTCGTCGTTGTCATCATCTCGGCGGTAGTCTCTCATGCCGCCGCAGGAGGAAACAAGAAATAACGACGACCATGATGATCGATGATGTGAGGTTGAAAGTGGCACCCTCGGACGGCGACAAAAATGCAAAATGTGGTCGGCAAAATGGTGGTGACAGGGCAGCAACTTGGAGTTATGAATACCTTTCCGGTTTTTAGTACTTGTTCCAAACGTCGGCAATGCTCGGGGCAGTGTGCGTGCGCAAAATTCAAAACTCACTGACGAAACCCTCGGTGCACCACCCAAACCGTTTTTTGCGAAATTTTGAACCGCGGCCGTGTGTTGCTGCTGCATCTGAAGGTGTCCAACCAGTCGCGTGTACGTCAACTCCACCAGTCGCTGCTGCTCACCTTTCAGTTCCCGCTGCTACAAAGGACGCGGAAAGTATGACTGCCAACTTTCCAATCCGGACGATCTGGTGTTTGTCGAAACAACAGCGCCCACCCGCTGCGGCAGTTGATGTCCTGGAGAGAGAGTGAACCCGGCTTGAGGAGCAGCTAGTGCAGCGGAAGAACGATAGAGCCGGACCTCCAACACCATGATCTCCTCGTCTGCTCGCAGGAACCGCCCTGGGCTTCTTTCCTAGAGTTGCCAGTAAAAGAACGTTACTACCACAAAGCTTGCATAGGAGGCGTTTTAGCTGTTTCGAATTTCCGCTTGCCAGAAATGCGGGCCATATGGCAGTGAGCTATCCATCTGCTCAATTCTTAAGGAGGAGGAGGAGGGTGTGGCCAGGACCACCATTGCCTACAAAGCAAAGCAATAAGTGCTTGTTAGGAGAAAATGGTCTCTCCAAAAGCCGGCCAAGATTTGTAAAGGATGAAAGGCACAGGCATCGTACCTTCCGTGGTCAGCTACTCTGTGCGCATTCGTGCGTTGAGAGGCACAGGCATCGCACCTTCCGTGGTCAGCTACTCTGTGCTCATTCGTGCTCGTTGAGTGGAAGTTTCTTGCTCTTTAGATTTTGAATGGTAATGAACCAGCATTGAGGGTGTTTTGCAGCAGTGGCAGTGGCAGCGTGAGAGCAGGGCAGCAGCAAAGAGCAAGCAGTGAGCAACAGGAGCAGCAAAAGCATGGGCAGCTATTCGGTGTGGGCATGAAGCGTCATTGAGATTTGAGTTGCTTAGTCATCAATCAGCGTGCGCAGCGATTCCAAACAACAAGTAGTGTCTGCAAAAAATGAGTGTACGGGCTGCAAGCAGCAAGGTGCACTAAGCAGCTGGGGCAGAAAGGTACATTGTGGCCAGCTAGCATTTACAGTGAGCAGCGCGTACCGCTTAGAATCTGTTGAAGGCCAAGCTCAGCAGTTATGGTGGTGTCAACAAGAACCAATTACAACAAACAACTTTTAGTTTCAAAGTGACACGTCTCTTCTCCCTTCCTTTTTTTTTTAATGGCAAACTTTAATTTACTCTTCTTTTGTAATCACTTAAAATATTGAATGTTTGTTACTGTTTCATATCTTACGGCCTCAAATTACAGTCCAACATTGCGTTTGTTTGCATGGTTGGGTGCGCGGTTTTTCTTTTGAAACTGCCCTGCCAAAATGCAGACGGCACGTGCCTGCTCCTTCATGGCAATCGACTTTTCTTCCACAGTTTTCGGAAGACCGGGTGCCACAAATACAGTCAAGGCATGCACTGTTGCTTGGATTTTGGTTTCCGGTTTTTGATCCTTTTTCAAGTGCAAGGTGCTCAGTTCGGCGATATTTTGCAAACGAAATTGGGCATAACATTTCTCCGCAACAGTGGCTTGGAACACAACAAATTCTCTCTGCAATGGCATGCCTCGCAAGTCTTTGTGACTGGAGCATATTCTGGCAAATCTGCCCGCTTCCTTCTGGGCCGCAGCCCAGATCTCCTAAAAGTGACACATTTGAGAGAAGAAACGATGGTGGTGAGGGTTATGCAATGTGCATTTTACATTTCACGCACGGAGTGAAAGATAGATACACCTGTACGTGCAGTATCAGTACGTACTGTATCAGGCTTGACTCTCTCAGGTGAAACGTGGCTTCCTCTAGAGTTTGCTCTTTTTTGCCCATGGTGAAAGGTTGCCAATGCAGTAGCAGCTTGCTTCTCATAGTGAAGGCGCTTCTTGCCAAATAATGTGACTTTCATGCGCAAAATAAAAAGCACTTTGGGTGTGAGTTTCGCTCACAGGCTTTCAATGTGAGATCGAGCACACGATTAGATTTAAATACAATTACGATATCCGTCCACAAGCAAACAAGAAACCAATAAA
>JANXSQ010000176.1 GCA_025356595.1 Janthinobacterium sp.
AGCTGAACTTGCCCGGGCCCATGGCGATGCCGGCGATACCGCCGCCGACGCCGTCGCCGTGCAGGTATTTGAAGTCCAGCACATGGATGTCGGGACGGTCGTAGAAGCGTTTGCCGATCCAGGCCGACGCGCCCTGCAGCACGGGCAGGTTCTTCGCCTCGAGCATCATCTGCGCCAGTTCCAGCTTGTTGTCGCTGCCGACGTCGGAGGTCGGGCTGTAGATCGAGGTCATGACGGTGCCGACGAAGCTGGCGCCGTTCGAGGATTTCGCCAGTTCCTTGGTGTAGGCGAATTCGCCGTACAGGTCGCACTCATTGCCGAAACGGTATTTCGGCACGCCCTCCAGACCGTAGCAGGCTTGTTTGCCGCTCTTGTCGTTGCTGCCCACGCCGGCGCGGAAGTAACCGCTGAACTCACCGACGGCGTCGCTGGCGTGCACCGTGACGGCGGAAAAGGCCAGCGCGACGGCCACCGGAAGGGTTTTCTTGAAAAACTGTTGCATGCTTGTCTCCTGCTCTTCTAGGTTGGGGAGTCCTGCGGACTCTGTTGTTAACAACGGGGTACTACGGATACTGCAACTGCATGAGGCGGCGGCATGGCCAGGCGCGGGCCGGCTGGGCGCGCGGGTCTGGCGGGCATTCCCCGCCATCGCGGGAAAAATGGCGGTGTATCAGCACCAGCCGGCGTCGACGATGAACTCTTGGGCCGTGCACATGGCGCTGTCGTCGGCGGCCAGGAACAGCACCATCGCCGCGATGTGCTCGGGCATCAGCTTGCCGGGCAGGCACTGGTTGCGCTTGATCTCCACTTCCGCCTCGGCGTCGACCCACAGCGCCACTTGGCGCTCGGTCATGACCCAGCCCGGCGTGACGGTGTTGACGCGGATGCCGTGCGCGCCCAAATCGCGCGCCAGGCCGCGCGTCAGCCCCACCACCGCCGCCTTCGTGGTGGCGTAGGCCGGATAGCCGGCGCCCTTGACGTGCCAGGAGATCGAGCTGACGTTGATGATGGAGCCGCCGCCGCGGCGCTTCATGCCCTCCAGCACGGCCTGGCAGGTGAAGAACATCGGCCGCTGGTTGATGGCGATGCGCTCGTCCCAGTACGCCACGCTGACGTCTTCGATGCGGTGGCGCTGGTCGTTGGCGGCGTTGTTCACCAGCACGTCGAAGTCGCCGATCCGCCCCGCCAGCTCGGCCATCGCGCCCTGCAGCGCGGCGATGTCGGTGATGTCGCAATGCCTGAAAAGGGGCGCCGCCAGGCTACACGCCGCCAGCCGCGCGCACAGCGCCTCGCTGGCCTCGCGGGCGATGTCGACGAAGGCCACCTGCGCGCCCTGCGCCGCGAAGGCCTCCACCAGCGCGGCGCCGATACCGCTGCCGCCGCCCGTCACAAATACCCGCTTGCCCTTCAGACTGCCGTAACTGGCCAATTGGCTCATGTCTTCTCCCTGTGATGATGCATAGTCATTCCCGGCCGAGCACGCCGTCGCGGCGCCGCCATCCGCCCACCGTCGCGTCCCGCAGCACGTCCGGCAGCAGCGCCTGATCCAGGTTCTGGTAGGACACCGGACGCAGGAAGCGCTGGATCGCCGCCGTGCCGACCGAGCTGCTGCGCCCGTCCGAGGTGGCCGGAAACGGTCCGCCGTGCACCATCGCGCTGGCCACTTCGACCCCGGTCGGATAGCCGTTCGCCAGGATGCGCCCGACCTTGCGTTCGAGCACGGGCAACAGGCGCCGCGCCGCGTCCAGGTCGCCGGCGTCCATCTGCAGCGTCGCCGTCAACTGCCCTTCCAGCGCCTCGGCGACGCGCTGCATCTCGTCGCCGTCGCGGCAGGCCAGCAAGAGAGTGGCCGGGCCGAAGACCTCGGCCGCCAGCGCCGCATCGGCCAGGAAGGCCGCGCCGCTGCTGAGGAACAGGGCCGGCGCGCCCTTGCCCGGCGGCGCCTGCGTGTCTGCGCCGTACAGGCTGCGCACCTGGGCGTGCGCGGCCAGTTCGCCCACGCCGCGCCGGTAATTGCCGGCGATGCCGGGCGTGAGCATGGTCGCCGCCGGCACCTCGGCCAGCGCGCGCGCGGTGGCGGCGCAGAAGCGCTCGAAATCGGGCCCCTCTATGCCCAGCACGAGGCCGGGATTGGTGCAGAACTGGCCCACGCCCAGCGTCAGCGAGGCGGCCAGGCCGGCGGCCAACGCCGCGCCGCGGGCCGCCAGCGCCCGCGGCAGCAGGAACATGGGATTGATGCTGCTCATTTCAGCATACACGGGAATCGGTTGCGGGCGCGCGGCGGCCAGCGCCATCAGCGCCAGTCCGCCCTGGCGCGAGCCGGTGAAGCCGACCGCCTGGATTGCCGGATGGCGCAGCAATTGCTCGCCGACCGCGTTGCCGGCCCCGCTCAGCAGCGCGAAGACGCCGGCCGGCAAGCCGCACTCGCGCAGCGCCAGCTGGATCGCCCGCCCCACCAGTTCGGAGGTGCCGGGATGGGCCGGATGGGCTTTGACCAGCACCGGACAGCCGGCCGCCAGCGCGGCGGCCGTGTCGCCGCCGGCCACCGAGAAGGCCAGCGGGAAATTGCTGGCGCCGAAGACGGCGACCGGGCCCAGGCCGATCATGCGCATGCGCAGATCGGGCCGCGCCGGTTGCCGCTCGGGCAGCGCGCCGTCGATGCGGGCGTCGGCCCAGGAGCCTTCGCGCAGTAAATCGGCGAACAGTTTCAGCTGGCCGACGGTGCGCGCGCGCTCGCCTTCCAGGCGGGCGCGCGGCAAGCCGCTTTCGGCCATCGCGCGGGCGATCAAGGGCTCGCCCAGGGCGACGATCTGCGCGCCTATCGCCTCCAGAAAATCGGCGCGGCGCGCCGCGTCCACGCCGCGGTAGGCGTCGAAAGCGCCCTGCGCCAACATGCACGCGGCGTCGATCTGCGCCGCGTCGACGGCGTGGAAAGCCGGTTCCAGCGTCGCGCCGCTGTCCGGATCGACGGCCCGGAAGGCCGCCCCCGCGCCGCTGACGCCGGCGCCGCCGATTAATGCCTGACCTGTGATGTTCACTGGAATGCGCCTTATAAAGTGGTGACCGGCACGGGCGCCATGGGGCGCAGCTGCAGGGTGTTGCGCAGCGCCGGCCCGAACAGCGGCGCCTCGATTTCGAAGCTCTCGCCGGGGCGCACGCTGACGCCGTCGGAGAAGCTCAGCGTGGCGGTGCCGAAGAAGTGGATGTGGACGTCGCCGGCGCGCTTGAACAGGGGATACTTGAAGTGGTGGTACTCCAGGTTGGCGACGCTGTGCGACATGTTCTGTTCGCCGCTGAGGAAGGGTTTTTCCCAGCGCAGCAGGCCGTCGCGGTCGTAGATGCGCGAAGTGCCGGCGACGTCGGCCGGCAGCTCGCCCACCAGCAGGGCCGGGCCGACGGCGCAGGCGCGCAGCTTCGAGTGGGCCAGGTAAAGATAGTTCTGGCGCTCGGTGACGTGGTCGGAAAACTCGTTGCCCAGCGCGTAGCCGAGGCGGTACGGCCGGCCGTCGTCGCCGATCAGGTACAGGCCGGCGATTTCCGCCTCCTCGCCGCCGTCGAGGGCGAAGTCGGGCATCTCCAGCGCCTCGCCGCAGGCGCTGACGATGCTGCCGTCGCCCTTGTAGAACCATTCCGGCTGCACGCCCCGCGCGCCCGGCGCCGGCTTGCCGCCCTCGACGCCCATGCGGAACATGCGCATGCTGTCGCTCAGGGCCGCGGCGTCGCCGCCTATCTTCTGGTGCATGGCGTCGCGCGCGTCGGCGCTGCCCAGATGGGTCAGGCCGGTGCCGGTGACGTAGCAGTGCGCCGGATCGACATGGTCGAGCGGCGCCAGCAGGTCGCCGCGGCGCGCCACTTCGGCGTAGTCGTGGACGCTGGCGCCGACGCCGGCCGTGGCCAGCGCCGCCAGGCCGATGCCGCTGCGTATCGCCCTCTGGGCCAGCGCGTAGGTCGATGCATAACCGTCGACGACGCGCAACTGCCCGTCCTCCAGCACGCCGACGCGGCGGCCGCCCTGTTCATCCTTAAACTGTACTAGCAACATGGTCTGTCTCCGCTGTTTTTTTAATGGGAATGCTTGGGCACGGCCGAACCGCGCTGGCCGACCAGGAAATCGAAGTCGCAGCCCTCGTCCGCCTGCAACACGCGCTCGATGTACAGTTGCTGGTAGCCGCTCTTGAGCGCGTGCGGCGGCGCCTCGGCGCGTTCGGACTGGCGGCGCGCCAGTTCGGCCTCGCTGATGTCCAGGTTCAGGATGCCGGCGTGGCAGTCGAGCGAGATCCAGTCGCCGTCCTGGACGATGCCGAGCGGGCCGCCGGCGGCCGCTTCCGGCGCCACATGCAGGACCACGGTGCCGTAGGCGGTGCCGCTCATGCGCGCGTCGGAGATGCGCACCATGTCGGTGACGCCCTGCGCCAGCAGCTTCGGCGGCAAGCCCATATTGCCCACCTCGGCCATGCCGGGATAGCCTTTCGGGCCGCAGTTCTTCATCACCAGCACCGAGTTCGCGTCGACGTCCAGGTCGGGGTCGACGATGCGGCTCTTGTAGTGGTCGAAGTTTTCGAACACCACGGCGCGGCCGCGGTGGCGCATCAGGGCCGGCGTGGCGGCCGAGGGCTTGAGCACGGCGCCGCGCGGCGCCAGGTTGCCGCGCAGGATGCAGATGCCGCCGTCGGCCAGCAGCGGATTATCGAGCTGGCGGATGACCTCGTCGTTGTAGACCGGCGCCTCGCGGCTGTTCTCCCACAGGCTCTTGCCGTTCACCGTCAGGGCGTCCTTGTGCGGCAGCAGGCCGCCCTCGCCCATGCGCCGCAGCACGCCCGGCAAGCCGCCGGCGTAGTAGAACTCCTCCATCAGGAAGCGCCCGGACGGCAGCAGGTCGACGATGGTCGGCGTGTCGCGGCCGAGCGCGCTCCAGTCCTCCAGCTCGAGCGGCACGCCCATGCGCCCGGCGATCGCCTTCAGGTGGATCACCGCGTTGGTCGAGCCGCCGATGGCGGCGTTGACGCGGATGGCGTTCTCGAAGGCGGCGCGGGTCAGCACCTTCGACAGGCGCAAGTCCTCGAAGACCATCTCGACGATGCGGATGCCCGACATGTGGGCCAGGATGTAACGGCGCGAATCGACGGCGGGAATGGCGGCGTTGTGCGGCAGCGAGGTGCCGAGCGCCTCGGCCATGCAGGCCATCGTCGAGGCCGTGCCCATGGTGTTGCAGGTGCCGGCCGAGCGCGACATGCCGGACTCGGCCGACATGAACTGGTGCATCGTGATCGAGCCGGCCTTGACCGCCTCGTGCAACTGCCAGACGGCGGTGCCGGAACCGATGTCCTTGCCCTCGAGCTTGCCGTTGAGCATGGGACCGCCGCTGACGACGATGGTGGGAATATCGCAACTGGCCGCGCCCATCAGCAGGGCCGGCGTCGTCTTGTCGCAGCCGACCAACAGCACGACAGCGTCCATCGGGTTGCCGCGTATCGACTCCTCGACATCCATGCTGGCCAGGTTACGCGTGAGCATGGCGGTGGGGCGCAGATTCGATTCGCCGTTGGAAAACACCGGGAACTCGACGGGGAAGCCGCCCGCCTCGAGGATGCCGCGCTTGACGTGCTCGGCGAGCTTGCGGAAATGGGCGTTGCAGGGCGTCAGCTCGGACCAGGTGTTGCAGATGCCGATGATGGGCTTGCCCTGGAACTCATGGTCGGGAATGCCCTGGTTCTTCATCCAGCTGCGGTACATGAAACCGTTCTTATCCTGCGTGCCGAACCACTCGGCCGAACGCAGCGCCACTTTTTTCTTCTCCGACATCGCCGTATATCCCTATGATGGTTTCACGCTGGCCGGACCCGGGTCGACAGCCAAACTGGTGTGTGAAGAATACTAAAGCGTAGATTGATATCTTTCTAATCAATTTTTAAGCGCCTCCGATACCCGATTCGATATCAATAAAACCGAATAGAACCGGGGACAGACCACGATTTCCGGGAAAGATTTCCCGGAAATCGTGGACTCGGCGTCCCCGTCTGTCCCCGGTTGATGTGGTGCCGATACTTTTTTTGGTATCGGATAGCGTTAAAAAATCATTAGAAAGATATCTATAGGCAATTTAGTATCGTCGCATCGCATACACAAAGAGCGTCGGTGCGAGCGCGCATAGCATCCAAATCAAAATAATTCTGGAGACAAGTCATGAAAAAAACCACACTCATCCTCGCCGGCCTGCTGCTCGGCGGTGTCGCCCTCGCGCCCTACGCCAGCGCGCAGAGCAAGGGCCCGATCGGCATTTCGATGCCGACCAAGTCGTCGATGCGCTGGATCGCCGACGGCGACAATATGGTCAAGGTCTTCAAGGAGCGCGGCTACAAGGCCGACCTGCAGTTCGCCGACGACGATATCCCGAACCAGCTGGCGCAGGTGGAGAACATGATCACCAAGGGCGCCAAGGTGCTGGTGATCGCCGCCATCGACGGCACCACCCTGTCGGACGTGCTGCAAAAGGCGGCCGACAAGGGCATCAAGGTGATTTCCTACGACCGCCTGATCCGCGGCTCGAAGAACGTCGACTATTACGCCACCTTCGATAATTTCCAGGTCGGCGTGCTGCAGGCCGCCTACATCGAAAAAGCCCTCGACCTGAAGGCCGGCAAGGGTCCCTTCAACATCGAGCTGTTCGGCGGCTCGGCCGACGACAACAACGCCCACTTCTTCTACAACGGCGCGATGTCGGTCCTGAAGCCGTATATGGACAAGGGCAAGCTGGTGGTGCGCAGCAAGCAGCTGGGCATGGAGAAGGTGGCGACGCTGCGCTGGGACGGCGCCGTGGCGCAGTCGCGCATGGACAATCTGCTCAGCGCCTACTACGGCAAGGATCGCCTGGACGCCGTGCTCTCGCCGTATGACGGCTTGAGCATCGGCATCCTGTCCTCGCTGAAGGGGGTCGGCTACGGCACGCCGAAGATGCCGATGCCCATCGTCACCGGCCAGGACGCGGAAATCCCCTCGGTGAAGTCGATTCTCAACAACGAGCAGCGCTCCACCGTCTTCAAGGACACGCGCGAACTGGCCAAGGTCACGGCGAACATGGTCGACGCCATGCTGAGCGGCAAGGCGCCCGTCATCAACGACACCAAGACCTACAACAACGGCGTCAAGGTGATCCCGTCCTACCTGCTGAAACCGGTCATCGTCGACAAGACGAACTGGAAGGAAGTCTTGGTCAGCGGCAGCGGCTACTACACCGAAGCGCAAGTCAAGTAAGCAAGTAAGCGCGCCTGGGGCGGCGGCGCAGGCCGCCGCCCCAGCCATGAAAAAGACGAGACAGGCAATTTATGGACACTATCCTGGAGATGCGCGGGATCAGGAAAACCTTCCCCGGCGTGGTCGCGCTGGACAACGTCAACCTGACGGTGCGCAGCGGCGAGATCCACGCGGTGGTCGGCGAGAACGGCGCCGGCAAGTCGACGCTGATGAAGGTGCTCAGCGGCGTCTACACGCACGGCGAGTACAGCGGCGACATCGATTATCAGGGCCAGACCCGGCACTTCCGCGACATCAAGGACAGCGAGGCGGTCGGCATCATCATCATCCACCAGGAGCTGGCGCTGGTGCCGCTGCTGTCGATCGCCGAGAACATTTTCCTCGGCAACGAGCCGGCCCGCCGCGGCGTGATCGACTGGGAACTGGCGCAGCGCAAGACCCGCGAACTGCTGCGCAAGGTCGGCCTGGACGAGGCGCCCGACACCCTGGTCACCGACCTGGGCGTGGGCAAGCAGCAACTGATCGAGATCGCCAAGGCGCTGTGCAAGGACGTCAAGCTGCTGATCCTCGACGAACCCACGGCCAGCCTGAACGAAAGCGACAGCGACGCGCTGCTGACGCTGCTGCTGGAGCTGAAGCAGCAGGGCATCGCCTCCATCCTCATTTCGCACAAGCTCAACGAGATCGCGCGGGTCGCCGACGCCATCACGGTGCTGCGCGACGGCAGCACCGTGGACAGCTTCGACTGCCGCGCGGAAAGCGTCAGCGAGGACCGCATCATCGAAAAAATGGTCGGGCGCGAGATGGCGGCGCGCTATCCGCCGCGCACGCCGCACATCGGCGCCACCATTTTCGAGGTGCGCGACTGGCGCGTCCACCATCCCGAGCACGCCGCGCGGGAAGTCATCAAGGGCGTCAGTTTCCACGCCAAGAAGGGCGAAATCATCGGCATCGCCGGCCTGATGGGGGCCGGGCGCACCGAGCTGGCGATGAGCATTTTCGGCCGCTCCTACGGCCAGCGCATCAGCGGCACGGTGCTCAAGAACGGTGTCGAAATCGACGTCGGCACGGTCGGCAAGGCGATCGCCCACGGCATCGCCTACGTCACCGAGGACCGCAAGGCGCTGGGTCTGGTGCTCGACGAGGACATCAAGAAAAACATCAGCATGGCCAATCTGGCGGCCGTCTCGGAGCGGCTGGTGATCGACGAGGCGCGCGAGTTCGGCGTCGCCGACGGCTACCGCCAGCAGTTGAAGATACGTTGTTCGAGCGTGCTGCAAAAGGTCCTCAACCTGTCCGGCGGCAACCAGCAGAAGGTGGTGCTGGCGAAGTGGTTGTTTTCCCGCCCCGACGTGCTGATCCTCGACGAACCGAGCCGCGGCATCGACGTCGGCGCCAAGTACGAGATCTACAGCATCATCAGCGAGCTGGCCGCCGAGGGCAAATGCATCGTCATGATTTCCTCGGAGATGCCGGAGTTGCTGGGCATGTGCGACCGCATTTATGTGATGAATGAAGGCAGTTTCGTAGCAGAACTAAGCGCAGCAGAAGCCTCGCAGGAAAAAATCATGCGGGCGATCGTCAAACATGGAGACAAGAATGGGCAATAAACTCGCCACCGAGGCGGCCTTGGCCGCCGTCACGCCGGAGGCGCCGCGAGCGGCGCCCGCCAAGAGCTACAGCGGCTTCCTGAAAAACAATATGCGCGACTACGGCATGTTGCTGTCGCTGATCGTGATCATGGGCTTTTTCCAGCTCATGACCGACGGCACGCTGCTGCAGGCGCTGAACCTGACCAACCTGGTGCTGCAGAACAGCTATGTCGTCATCATGGCGCTGGGCATGCTGATGGTGATCGTGGCCGGCCACATCGATCTGTCGGTCGGCTCCGTGGTCGGCTTCATCGGCGCGCTCGCCGCCGTGCTGATCGTCAATTTCCACCTCAACTTCATCCTCGCCAGCCTGATCTGCCTGGCGGCCGGCGCCCTGATCGGCGGCGCCCAGGGCTACTTCGTCGCCTTCTTCAAGATCCCCTCCTTCATCGTCACCCTGGCCGGCATGCTGGTGTTCAAGGGCTTGACGCTGGCGCTGCTGGCGGGCCAGTCGGTCGGTCCGTTTCCGGCCGGCTTCCAGATGCTCAGCTCGGGCTTCCTGCCGGATTTCTTCAGCCACCCGGACCTGCGCCTGACCTCGCTGCTGATCGGCATCGCGGCCGCCTGCGCCCTGCTCTACACGGCGCTGCGCGGGCGCGCCCGCCAGCTGCGCCACGGCATGGAGAACGAGCCCCACGGCTTCTTCCTGGCCAAGAACGCCGTCTTCGCGGCGGCCATCGTCGGCCTGTCCTATCTGCTGGCCACGTACAAGGGCATCCCCAACGTGCTGGCGGTGATGTCGGTGCTGATCGTCGCCTACACCTTCGTCACCAACCGCACCGTGCTGGGGCGGCGCGTCTACGCCGTGGGCGGCAATGAGAAGGCGGCGCGCCTGAGCGGCATCAAGACCGAGCGCGTCAGCTTCTACACCTTCGTCAACATGGGCATGCTGGCGGCGCTGGCCGGCCTGGTGTTCGCGGCGCGCCTGAACACGGCCACGCCGAAGGCCGGCACCGGCTTCGAGCTGGACGTGATCGCGGCCTGCTTCATCGGCGGCGCCTCCGCCTCCGGCGGCGTGGGCAAGGTGATGGGCGCGGTGATCGGCGCCTTCATCATGGGCGTGATGAACAACGGCATGTCGATCATGGGCATAGGCATCGACTACCAGCAGGTGATCAAGGGCCTGGTCCTGCTGGCCGCCGTCTTCATCGACGTGTTCAACAAGAACAAGTAAGCGATATCGGTGTGTCCTTCGCCCGCTGCGCCGCAGCGGGCTTTTTTGCGTCCGTGTCTACTCGACCTTCAGCGCCGTCAGCGCCGGGTCCGCCGCCGGGAAGGCCAGGCCCAGGCTTTGCAGGGTTTCCAGCAACAGCGAGGCGACCACCAGATTGCGCTGCGTCTTGGAATTGGCCGGCACCACGTACCAGGGCGCGTGGTCGGCGTCGGTTTCGCGCATCGCCTTCTCGTAGGCGCGCTGGTAGTCGTCCCATCTTTTGCGCTGGACGATGTCGTTCATGTCGAATTTCCACTGCCGGTTCGGGTCGTCCAGCCGCTCCTGCAGGCGCTCGCGCTGCTCTTCCTTGGAAATGTGCAGGAAGACCTTGACGATCACCGTGCCCGTTTCGCTGAGCATGCGCTCGAAGTCGCGGATCTGCGCGTAGCGGCGTTGGCATTCCTTCTCGTCGATCATCTTCTGCACCAGGGTGATCAGCACATCCTCGTAATGGCTGCGGTTGAAGATGGCGATCTCGCCGCGCACCGGCACCTGCTGGTGCACGCGCCACAGGTAATCATGGGCCAGTTCGATGGCGGTCGGCGCCTTGAAGGCGACGGCGCGGATGCCCATCGGATTGATGTTGCTGAACATGGCTTGCACCGTGCCATCCTTGCCCGAAGTGTCCATGCCCTGCAGGACCAGCAAGACCTTCTGCTTGCGCTGCGCATACAGCATGGCCTGGTACTCGGCGATCTGCGCCGTCAGCGCCAGCGTCTGCTCGCGGTCCAGGGCCTTCAGCTCGGCCTTGTTGAGCTTGCCGTTCGAGGACTTGGCGATGGCGCCCAGCAGGCGCACGCCGGCGCCGTCCTCGGCCAGCCTGGGATTTTTCCCGGCGCGGTATTGTTCGCGTATTTTCATGCCGGCCTCAGCGCGTCAGTTCGATTTTCGGGCAGTGGTTCATCACCACCCGCAGGCCGGCGGCGCGCGCCAGCGCGGCGGCCTCCTCGTTGACGATGCCCAACTGCATCCACAGGCAGCCGGCCTTGACGGCGATGGCTTGCCGGGCGATGGGCATGATGTCCTCGGCCTTGCGGAAACAATCGACGATGTCGATGCGCGCCGGCGCCACGGCGGCGGCGGCCTCGGCCAACGTGGCGTGGCACAGCTCGCCGAGGATGTCCTGGCCGGCGCTGCCCGGATTGACGGGCAGGATGCGGTAACCGCGCGCCTGCAGGAAGGCGGCGACCTCGAAACTGGGCCGGTGCGGATTGGCCGACAGGCCGACCACGGCAATGATGCGGCTGTCGGCGAGGATACGGGCGATGTCAGACATGGGGGCTTTCTGGAATGGAATTGCTGGAGGGATAGCGTAGCAGATTCAGGGCGCGGCGCGGGGCGCGGCGGCGCGGAATGCGCACGCGCGCGCGGTTTTCTTGCGCCGGGCGGCTGCGCGCCGGCGCAAGAAAGGCGGTAACTACGGCGGCGCCCGCCGACAGCGGCGCCGCCCTACTACATCAGAACCAGGCTTCGACCTGCAGGCCGAAGGAGGTGCCGTTGGTCGAACCGCCGAACACGCCGCTCGACGACAGGGCGCCGGCGGTCGCTTTCGGATCCTTCGCCAACGCCGCCTGGTAGCTCAGGTCGGCAGCCTGT
>JANXSQ010000230.1 GCA_025356595.1 Janthinobacterium sp.
CACGAACTGCTCAATTTTCTGTGCTTTGGTGGAGGTAAGCGGGATCGAACCGCTGACCTCTTGCATGCCATGCAAGCGCTCTCCCAGCTGAGCTATACCCCCCTGGCACAGAACATTACAAACCGCGTGAGCGATTTTTACTACCTACTGCAACTACGAAACCTGGCGTCCCCAAGGGGATTCGAACCCCTGTACTCACCGTGAAAGGGTGATGTCCTAGGCCTCTAGACGATGGGGACCATGAACTACATTTTGTACAACTTTCTGCGCAGTGGTGGAGGTAAGCGGGATCGAACCGCTGACCTCTTGCATGCCATGCAAGCGCTCTCCCAGCTGAGCTATACCCCCCGGGCGCAGAAATAATAAAAGCCGCACTTGGCGACTTTGTCTTACTAACTGTTTAAGGCAACTGCCAACAACAAATCAGTGCAACAACCGCAAACTACTTGGCGTCCCCAAGGGGATTCGAACCCCTGTACTCACCGTGAAAGGGTGATGTCCTAGGCCTCTAGACGATGGGGACCCTGAACTGCCAACACTACATTTCTGCGCAAACTACTTTCAACCTAAAACGAAAAACTTCTTCCGTTTGCTGGTGGAGGTAAGCGGGATCGAACCGCTGACCTCTTGCATGCCATGCAAGCGCTCTCCCAGCTGAGCTATACCCCCGTTGGCGCAGAAACAAGAGTATAGCAAAGATCAAGGAACTTGCAAATACCCTTTTGCAACAATCAGAGATATTTGGCTAAACGGGCCAAAACAGTCGCGCGGCCGAATACTTGCAGCACGGCGTCGATGGCGGGCGTCTGCAACTGGCCGGTGATGATCAGGCGCAGCGGCATGGCCAGCGCGGGCATCTTCAGCGTGTGCGCCGCCAGCACTTCCTTGATCATCGCGGCCAACGCTTCCTTGCTCCACTCGACGCCCTGGCAACGCTCGGCGAACTGCGCCAGCGCCGGCTTGATGGCGTCGGTCAGGTGCTGCGCCAGCAAGGCGGCGTCGGGCTGCGGTTCGCGGAAGAACAGCATGGCCGCCGTCGCCAGTTCGTTGACGGTGTTGGCGCGCTCTTTCAGCATGCCCAGCACCAGCGCCAGATCCGGCGCGCCGTCGAACTGCGCGCCGTCGGCCAGCATCAGGGGACGGGCCAGGTCGGCCAGGCGGCTATTGTCGGCTTGCTTAATATAGTGGTTGTTCAGCCAGGCCAGTTTTTCATGGTTGAACTGGGCCGCCGACTTGGTCAGGTGGTTCAGGTTGAACCACTCGCAGAACTGTTCCATCGAGAACACCTCGTCGTCGCCGTGGCTCCAGCCCAGGCGCGCCAGATAGTTCAGCATCGCTTCCGGCAGATAGCCCTGCGCCGGGTAGTCCATCACGCTGACGGCGCCGTGGCGCTTGGACAGCTTCTCGCCGTCCGAACCCAAGATCATCGGCAGATGGCCGTACAGCGGCAGCGGCGCACCGATGGCGCGCAGGATGTTGATCTGGCGCGGCGTGTTGTTGACGTGGTCGTCGCCGCGCAGCACGTGGGTGATGCCCATGTCCCAGTCATCGACGGCGACGCAGAAGTTGTAGGTCGGCGTGCCGTCCGGACGGGCGATGACCAGATCGTCCAGCTCGCGGTTGGAGATGGTGATCGAACCCTTCACGACATCGTCCCAGCTCACTTCGCCGTCGAGCGGATTCTTGAAGCGCACCACCGGCTTGCGGTCGGAGGGAACGGCCGGCAGGGCCTTGCCGTCTTCCGGCCGCCAGGTGCCGTCGTAGCGCGGCTTCTCGCCGGCCGCGCGCATCTTCTCGCGCATCGCCTCGACTTCTTCCGGCGACGAGTAGCACAGGTAGGCCGTGCCCTCGGCCAGCATCTTGGCGACCACTTCGCGGTAGCGCTCCATGCGCTGCATCTGGTAGAACGGACCTTCGTCGTGCTCCAGTCCCAACCACTTCATGCCGTCGATGATGGCTTGCACCGCTTCCGGCGTGGAACGCTCCAGATCCGTGTCTTCGATGCGCAGGATGAAGGTGCCGCCGAAATGGCGGGCGAAGGCCCACGAATACAGCGCCGTGCGGGCGCCGCCCAGATGGAGGTAGCCGGTCGGGCTGGGAGCGAAACGGGTGCGGACGGGAGTGGCGGAGACAGTAGTCATCGAAGTAATAAGGCCGAAAAGAGAAAGACGCCATTTTACTCCCTCGCCACTCGGCCGCACCATGCCCGTGCGCCGCCCGCGCCTTTTTACAGGCGGGCGATTTGCGCCGCGATCGCGTCGGCCTGTGCGCGCAAGGACTGCTCGAACAATGCGACCAGTTGCGACAGCGGCCGGTGCAGCGGCTTGACGACGTTGACGGTGAAAGGCAGGGACACCGTGAAGCGGCGCACCTGCACCCCCTGCCCGGCGAAATCGAGGGCCGTCAGCGGATTCACGATGGCCAGGCCGACGCCCTCGCGCACCATGGCGCACACCGAGGCCGCGCTGGGCGTGTCGAGCAGCATGCGCCGCGCCACGCCGGCGCGGCGGAAGATCTCGTCGATCTGCTGGCGGTAGGGATCGACCGCCGACAGGCTGATGAAAGGCAGACCGGCGAAATCCTCCGGCGCCAGCGCCGCCCTGCCCGCCAGCGCGTGGCCGGGCGGCAGCACGCACACCTCGTCAACCGACATCAGGGCACTCAGGGCCGTGCCGGGCGGCGCCGCGTCCACCTCGGTCAGGCCGATGTCGTGGCGCTGCGCCGACAACCATTCCTCCAGCAGCGGCGACTCCTGCGGCGTGATGCTGACGCTGACCTTGGGGTAGCGCGCCAGGAACTGCCGGCAGGTGGGCGGCAGCAGCGCCTGCGCGAACACCGGCAGGCAGGCGATCGACAACTGGCCCTGCTCGAACTGGCGCAGCGAGGCCGCCGTGCTGACGATGCGCTCCAGCCCGAAATAGGCGCGCTGCACCTCCTCGAACAATTGCAGGGCCTGCGCGGTCGGGCGCAGGCGCCCGCGCACGCGCTCGAACAGCGTCAGTTGCGTCAGATGCTCCAGGCGCGCCAGCTCGCGGCTGACGGTGGGCTGCGAGGTGTGCAACATCTGCGCGGCGCCGGTGACGCTGCCGGTGGTCATGATGGCGCGGAAGACTTCGATGTGGCGGAGGGATATGGACATGGGGCGCGGGAAGGACGGTCAATCCATATCATAAATGAATAAGGTACGCGCAAATGGATATTTTCCGTTTGAGGCGCCCCGCTCCATAATGAGGACAACCAGCAAGGCCGCGCGCCCCACCCCTCCAGAAAGCAGACCATGACCAGCATATCCAAGCAGACCCTCGCCGCATTGGCCCAAGAACACGGCACCCCGCTGTGGGTCTACGACGCCGCCCTGATCCGCGAGCGCATCGCCCAACTGGCCTCCTTCGACACGGTGCGCTTCGCCCAGAAGGCCAGCTCGAACATCCACCTGCTGACCCTGATGCGCGAAGCGGGCGCCCACGTCGACGCCGTCTCGCTGGGCGAGATCGAGCGCGCGCTGAAAGCCGGCTTCACCACCGCCGCCGACACGGGCGCGGCCGGCGTGGTCTTCACCTGCGACCTGTTCGACCGCGCCACGCTGAAGCGCGTCGTCGAGACCAAGATCGAAGTCAACGCCGGCTCGATCGACATGCTGCACCAACTGGGCGCCGGCTCGCCCGGCCACCGCGTCTGGCTGCGCATCAATCCCGGCTTCGGCCACGGCCACAGCAACAAGACCAACACCGGCGGCGAGAACAGCAAGCACGGCATCTGGCACAGCGAACTGCCGGACGCGCTGGCCCTGATCCGCCAGTACGGCCTGCATCTGGTCGGCCTGCACATGCACATCGGCTCCGGCGTCGATTACAGCCATCTGGAACAGGTGTGCGGCACGATGGTCGAACTGGTCACCGGCATGGGCCACGACCTGGAAGCCATCTCCACCGGCGGCGGCCTGTCGGTGCCCTACCGCGACGGCGAACAGCCGGTCGACACGGCGCATTACTTCTCGCTGTGGGACCACGCCCGCAAGCAGATCGAAGCCCACCTCGGCCATCCGGTGCGCATGGAGATCGAACCGGGCCGCTTCCTGGTCGCCGAGGCCGGCGTGCTGATGACGGAGGTGCGCGCCACCAAGCAGATGGGCGGCAATCACTTCACCCTGCTCGACACCGGCTTCAGCGAATTGATGCGCCCGGCCATGTACGGCAGTTACCACGCCATGACGCTGCTGCCGCAGGACGGCCGCGACGCCGCCGCGCAGGGCTTGCGCGCCACCGTCGTCGGCGGCCCCTTGTGCGAATCGGGCGATGTGTTTACGCAGCTCGAAGGCGGCGTCGTGGAGACGCGCGAACTGCCGGCGGCGCAGGTGGGCGACTATCTGCTGATCCATAACACCGGCGCGTACGGCGCCTCGATGTCGTCGAACTACAATAGCCGGCCGCACGCGGCCGAATATCTGGTCGACGGCGATGCGTCGCGTTTGATCCGTCGGCGCCAGACGGTGGAGGAATTGATTGCGCTGGAAATGCTGAACTAAGCCGGCGGCGCGGACTTAAAGCGGCGGCGCCGATCGGCCGGGACTGTCCCGGCCGGGCGGCGCCGTCTTGCGTTAACTTACTTGACCGTCACCTTAATGGTCTTGCTCAGTTCCGGACCGTAGGACTGGTGCGCGCCGTTGGCGAACTGCAGGGTCAGCGTGTAGACGCCGGGCGCCAGCTTGACTTCGGTTTCGGTCTGGCCCTTGCCGAAGTGCAGATGGGTTTCGTCGAAAGGCACGGCTTCGCCGGCCTTGATCGGCGCGGCGTTGATCAGCAGGTGATGATGGCCGCTGTTGGGCACGATCGCCCCGGCCGGATTGACCTCCATCCCGCTGACGGCGAACTTCACCTTGAACGGGCTGCTGACGGTGGCGCCGTCCTGCGGCTCGACGAACGCGACGGTTTGGGCGAAGGCGCCCGCCGCCATGCAGGTGCTGACGATGGCGGCGGCCGCGAAGCGGCGCAACAACTGGGTAGTGATGCTCATGATTGCAATCTCCTGTCAGATTAGTCGTTCTTGATGACAATGCTGGGGAACTTGCCGGTCAAATCCTTGGCCTTCTCGGCCACTTTCACCGCGATCTTGCGGGCGATCTCTTTATAGATGGCGGCCACCGGGCCGTCCGGCTCGGCCACCACGGTCGGCTTGCCGGAATCGGTTTGCTGGCGGATCGCCATGGTCAGCGGCAGCGCGCCGAGGAATTCGACGCCGTACTCGCCGCACATCTTCTGCCCGCCGCCGGCGCCGAAAATCTCTTCCGCGTGGCCGCAGTTGGTGCAGATGTGGGTGCTCATGTTCTCGACGATGCCGAGGATGGGAATGCCGACCTTCTCGAACATCTTCAAGCCCTTGCGCGCGTCCAGCAGCGCGATGTCCTGCGGCGTGGTGACGATGACGGCGCCCGTCACCGGCACTTTTTGCGACAGCGTCAGCTGGATGTCGCCGGTGCCCGGCGGCATGTCGACGATCAGGTAGTCGAGGTCGCGCCAGTTGGTTTGCTCCAGCAGTTGCTGCAGCGCCTGCGTGACCATCGGGCCGCGCCACACCATGGGCTCGCCCGGATCGATCATGAAGCCGATCGAGGACACCTGCAGGCCGTGGTTCTCCAGCGGCTCCATGGTCTTGCCGTCGGTGGTCTTCGGTTGCTCGTTAATGCCCAGCATCATCGGCTGCGACGGGCCGTAGATGTCGGCGTCCAGGATGCCGACCGAGGCGCCTTCCGCCGCCAGCGCCAGCGCCAGGTTGACGGCCGTCGTCGATTTGCCGACGCCGCCCTTGCCCGAGGCCACGGCGATGATGTTCTTCACGTTCGGCATCAGCTTCAGGCCGCGCTGCACGGTGTGCGAAATGATCTTCACGGTGACGTTGACGCTGACCTTGCCGGCCCCGGCCAGCGCCTGCAGCGGCGCCTGCACGCTGGCGCGGATCGCTTCGATCTGGCTCTTGGCCGGATAACCGAGTTCGATGTCGAGCGAAATGTCGCCGCCCTCGACCTTCAGGTTCTTCACCGACTTCGACGACACGAAGTCCTTCTGCGTGTTCGGATCGATAACGAGTGTGAGTGCTGCCTTGACGTCTTCTACTGTGATGCTCATGAAAATCTCCGTGTGTGATCCCGCAGTCTAGCGCAAAATCGTTCAAAAAACAGGCCGCGCCGCCCTCGGCGCGCGCCCAGCGGCCCCTTCGGCTGTTAAAATAGTTTCCCGTCCATCCAAAAAGTGCATCAATCATGACCCGCAAGCTGTTCGTCACCACTGCCCTGCCTTACGCAAACGCCGCCTTCCACATTGGCCACATGATGGAATACATCCAGGCCGATATCTGGGTCCGGTTCCAGCGAATGCAACGCGACGGTGAAGCCCAGCGCGAGGTGCACTTCGTCGGCGCCGACGACACCCCCGGCACGCCGATCATGATCGCCGCCGAGAAAGAGGGTTTGACGCCGCAGGAATTCGTCGCCCGCATCGCCGCCGGCCGGGCCCAGTACCTGGACGGCTTCCACATCGCCTTCGACAACTGGTACTCGACCGATTCGCCGGAGAACGTCGAACTCTCGCAGGGCATCTACCGCAAGCTGCGCGACACCGGCCTGATCGTCACGAAGACCGTCGACCGCTTCTTCGACCCCGTCAAGGGCATGTTCCTGGCCGACCGCAACATCAAGGGCGAATGCCCGAAATGCGGCGCCAAGGACCAGTACGGCGACAATTGCGAAGTGTGCGGCGCGGCCTACCAGCCGACCGAACTGGTGCGGCCGTTCTCGGTCTTCACCGGCTCGACGCCGATCATGAAACCGTCCGAACAGTACTTCTTCAAGCTGTCCGACCCGCGCTGCTTCGAATTCCTCAAGGACTGGCTGAACACGCCCGGCCGCCTGCAGCCGGAAATGGTCAACAAGGTCAGCGAATGGCTGGGCGAGGCGGGCGAAAAGCTGGCCGACTGGGACATCTCGCGCGACGCGCCTTACTTCGGCATCCCGATCCCCGACGCGCCGGGCAAGTTCTTCTACGTCTGGCTGGACGCGCCGGTGGGCTACCTGGCCAGCCTGAAAAACTACTGCGGCAAGAAAGGCATGGACTTCGACGCCCTGCTGAAAGACCCGGCCACCGAACAGATCCACTTCATCGGCAAGGACATCGTCTCCTTCCACCTGCTGTTCTGGCCGGCCATGCTGAAGTTCGCCGACCATCCCGTCATCGACAAGCTGAGCGTGAACGTGCACGGCCACCTGACGGTCAACAATGAAAAAATGTCGAAGTCGCGCGGCACCGGCATCTCGCCGCTGCGCTACCTGGACCTGGGCATGAACCCGGAATGGCTGCGCTACTACATCGCCTTCAAGCTGAACTCGAAAGTCGAAGACCTCGACTTCACCGGCGAAGACTTCGTGGCCCGCGTGAACAGCGACTTGATCGGCAAATACGTCAACATCGCCAGCCGCTGCGCCGGCTTCATCGCCAAGAAATTCGACGGCAAGCTGGCCGCCACGCTGTCGGACGGCGCCCAGGCCTGGATCGCGCGCGCCCTCACCGTCAGCCATGACGGCGTCGTCAGCGAACGCCAGGCCAGCATCGCCCACCACTTCGAGCACCGCGAATTCGGCAAGGCCCTGCGCGAGATCATGGAGATCGCCGACATCACCAACCAGTACGTCGACGAAAACAAGCCGTGGATACTGGCCAAGGACGACACCAAGGTCGCCGAGCTGCACGACGTCTGCACGGCCGCGCTGATCCTGTTCCGCCAGTTGACCATCCTGCTCTCGCCGGTGCTGCCGGGCGTCGCCGCCAACGTCGCCGCCTTCCTCAACGACGAGAAACTGAGCTGGGCCGACACCGACGTCGCCAGCGGCGCCGTCTACGCGCCCATGCTGGGCCGCGCCATCGGCGCCTACAATCACCTGATGACGCGGGTCGACGCGAAGATGGTCGAAGCCCTGTTCGACGCGCCGACCGCCGCCATCGCCGCACCGGCGGTCGACGCCGCGCCGGCGCTGCTGGCGTCGGTGCCGGACGGCGCGATCGAGGCGCTGGCGCCGGAGATCAAGATCGACGACTTCGTCAAGATCGACCTGCGCGTCGCCAAAATCGTCAACTGCGAGCACGTGGCCGGCTCCGACAAGCTGCTGCGCCTGACCCTGGACGCCGGCGAAGGCCGCCTGCGCAACGTCTTCTCCGGCATCAAGGCCGCCTACGCGCCGGAAGAGCTGATCGGCAAGCTGACCGTGCTGGTGGCCAACCTGGCGCCGCGCAAGATGAAATTCGGCGTCTCCGAAGGCATGGTGCTGGCCGCCTCGGCCGCCGACGAAAAAGCCAAGCCGGGCATCTACATCCTCACGCCGTGGCCGGGCGCGGAACCCGGCATGCGCATCGGCTAGGGCGGGCGGCATGAACATCGTGGTGCGCGAAGCGAAGGACGGCGACGCCAGACTGTTGGCCGAACTGACGCGCGCCGCCTGGGCCGGCAAGGTCAGCGTCACCTCCAGCGGGCACCGCGAGACGGCCGTCCAGGTCGCCGAACACCTGCGCGCCGGCGGCGGCTTCGTGCTGCTGGTCGACGAGCTCGCCGTCGGCTCGGTGCGCTGGTTGCCGCTCGACGGCGACGCGCGCGTGTGGGAAATCCTGCGCATGGGCGTGCTGCCGGCCCAGTGCGGCGACAACATCTCGCAACACCTGCTGGAGGCCGTCATCCACCACGGCCTGGACTGCGGCGTCGAAGAGCTGCGCCTGGCCGTGCGCACCGACCAGCCGCAACTGCGCGACTTCTACAGCGCCTTCGGCTTCGAACTGGCCGAAGAGCTCGAATACAGCCACGCCAATCCGCTCGAACCGGCGCCGTCGGTCATGCGCCGCCTGCTGCGCTAAAGCCCGCTTGCGCGGCGCGCCACGCCCTGAAAAGCTAGCGCCGCGACGACACCACAATCCCACCGACGATCAGCAAGAACGCCAGGCCATGGTAGGCCTGCGGCAGCTCGCCCAGGAAGGCGGCCGACAGCAGCGCGGCGAACAGCGGCGTCAGATTGCTGAAGAAGGCCGCCACGCTGGGCCCGGCGCGCTGCACGCCGGCGCCCCAGCAGCGGAAGGCGATCACGGCCGGCCCGACCGCCACATACAGCAAGGCCGCCGCCAGGGTCCAGCTCCAGTGGATGACTGCGTCGCCGAGAGCCCACTCGCCGGCCGCGAAGGCGCCCGACCACAACACCCCGAACGCCACCTGCGCCAGCAAAAACCCGGCCCAATCGGCGCGCAGCTCGCCGGGCACCTTGGCGCGCACCAACAACCAGCTATACAGCGACCAGGCGATGGTGGCGAAGATCATGAACACATCGCCGGCCACCAGGCGCAGCGCCAGCAAGTGCGCCAGATCGCCGCGCGCCAGCACCAGCAGCACGCCGGCGATCGACAAGACGGCGCCCAGCATCTGGCGGCGCGCCACATGCACGCCGAAGAACAGGCGGCCCGTCAGCATCATCCACACCGGCATGCCGGCGGCGACCAGAGTGACGTTGATCGGCGTCGAACTCTGCAGGGCCAGATACTGCAGGGCGTTGTAGAGGCCGATACCGAGCAGGCCCAGCAAGGCGAAGCGACGCCAATGCGGCCACAAGGCGCTGTCGCGGCGGAAAATCGGCCCGGCCAGCGGCAGCAGAATCAGGAAGGCGAGCAACCAGCGCAGGAAATTGAGCGTAATCGGCGGCACCATGTCGTGCACCAGCCGCCCGACGATGGCATTGCCGGCCCACAGCAGGGGCGCAAGAATCAGGAGCAAGGCGGTGGACGGTGTCAGGCGCTGGTTCATGGGCGATCGCAGGAGGGTGGAAAAGGCCGGTGGCCGGGTTTTGTTGCCCTCCGAGCATACCCGATTTGGCGGCCCCGGCGGCGGCGGCAGCGATTCGATTAGCGCCGCGGCGTCCGGCGCGGTAAAATAGAGATTGCATCTCACCAATAAGACGATATGAAACTGACCAAACAATTCCAGTTGTACGAATCCGATCACACTTTGTTCATCAAGGCGCTGAAGGAAAAGAATCCGGGTATTGAGGAAGGCCAGCGCGCCGGCCGCGCCCTGTTGTGGGACAAGCCGCCGGTCAGCCTGAGCGAGCAGGAGCGTCAGATGGAATCGGCCATCAAGCAACAGGCTTACGTCTACCAAAACAAGATCTAAGCGATCGGGGCGTTCAGGATGTTGCCAGAAGACGCGGCGACCGTGGCGGCCGATGCCGCCGTCGCCGTTCCGGCACCCGCCCCGGCAGTCGATCCGGTCGGTTTCGCGCGCCTGTACGGCGAGCCGCTGATGCGCATGCCGACGGATTTGTATATTCCGCCGGACGCGCTGGAGATCTTCCTCGAGGCTTTCGAGGGCCCGCTGGATTTGCTCCTGTACCTGATCCGCAAGCAGAATTTCAACATCCTCGACATTCCGATGGCGCAGGTGACCCTGCAATATCTGAAATACGTCGATCAGGTGCGCATCCACAACCTGGAACTGGCGGCCGAATACCTGCTGATGGCGGCCATGCTCATCGAGATCAAATCGCGCATGCTGCTGCCGCCGCGCCACAGCGACATCTTGTGCGACGTCGAGGATCCGCGCGCCGAGCTGGTGCGCCGCCTGCTCGACTACGAGCAGATCAAGCTGGCCGCCTACGACCTGAACGCCGTGCCGCAATTCGAGCGCGACTTCATCCGGCCGCAGATCTTCATCGAGCAAAGCCTGACGCCGACCTGGCCGGACGTCGACCCGGCCGATCTGCAGGCGGCCTGGCTGGATGTGCTGAAGCGCGCCAAGCTGACCCAGCACCACAAGATCAGCCGCCAGGAATTGTCGGTGCGCGAGCACATGTCGGGCATCCTGCGGCAGTTGCAAGGGGCCCGCTTCATCGAATTCGCCGACCTGTTCGACGCGGCCGGCGGCGTGCCCGTGGTGGTGGTCAACTTCGTCGCGCTGCTGGAGCTGGCCAAGGAAACCCTGATCGAAATCACGCAAGCCGAACCGTTTGCGCCCATCTATGTGCGGCTGGCGTATTCGCCGGCCTGAGGCCGCCCCGCCGCCGCCACCGTCATCCATTAGCGTCCTAGCGAAAGCACTCCATGAAAATCATCTCCTCCATTGAAGAATTGCGCGACCAGTTGAGCGGGCAATTGCGCACCGCCTTCGTGCCGACGATGGGCAATCTGCACGAGGGCCATTTGTCCCTGATGCGCCTGGCGCGCAAGCACGGCGACCCGGTGGTCGCCTCGATCTTCGTGAACCGCCTGCAGTTCGGCCCGGGCGAGGACTTCGAAAAATATCCGCGCACCTTCCAGGCCGACGTCGAGAAACTGGAAAAGGAAGGCGTCTACGTGCTGTTCGCGCCGACCGAGAGGGACCTGTATCCGGAGCCGCAGGAATTCCGCGTGCGTCCGCCCGACGACCTGGGCAACACCCTGGAGGGCGAATTCCGCCCCGGCTTCTTCACCGGCGTCACCACCGTCGTGCTGAAGCTGTTCTCCTGCGTCCAGCCGCGCGTGGCCGTGTTCGGCAAGAAGGACTACCAGCAGTTGATGATCATCCGCAACATGAGCCGCCAGTTCGCGCTGCCCACCGAGATCATCGCCGCCGAGACCTACCGCGCCGACGACGGCCTGGCCCTGTCCTCGCGCAATATGTACCTGTCGGCGGCCGAACGGGCCGAAGCGCCGGCGCTGTACAAGGGCTTGAACTTCGTCGCCGCTGAAGTCCGCGCCGGCAATCTGAACACCCTCGAACTGGAACAGGCCGCGATGGCGCAACTGGCCAAGCAAGGCTGGCAGCCCGACTACATCTCGGTGCGCAAGCGCATCGACCTGCAGGAACCGTCCGCCGCCGATCTGGCGCAAGGCACGCCGCTGGTGGTGCTGGCCGCCGCCAAGCTGGGCCAGACCCGCCTGATCGACAACCTGGAAATCTAAGCGCCGGCGCCTGCACGGCGGCGCCGCCAAACGGGGTCCCCGCATGCCATGCATGCCGGGACCCCGTCCTATTTCTCGCCGCCAATGCAATCGTGCGCGCCTTGCCCCGGTGGAAATCGGATGGTAGGATAAAGCCGTTCCTTGGGGGGTATGCTCAGCAATCCGCACGAGCAATCCCATGACCATTTCCGCTTGGCGCGCCGCATCGGCCGCCGCTGCCCCCTCCTCCTTCCGGCGCGAACCGGCACGCTCCACGCGCGCCGTTGCGCACCGTCCATCCGTGTGATTCGGGCCTCCTTGGCCCTTGCGGTCACACCTAGATCTGTTTCGCCACATGTGCCTAACACATCGCACTAAGGGATGATTGATTATGTCTATTCTTGAGCTGCAACAAGGTACTTCCACGTTCGACGCGCCCAGCCTGGTGCTGGCCACCGACCTCGACGGCACTCTGCTGGCCGGCACGCACGAGTCGCGCCGCCGCGTGCGCGCCCTGTTCAGCGGCGGCCTGCGCGGCGCCAAGCTGGTCTTCGTCACCGGCCGCGGCCTGGAATCGATCATCCCCCTGCTCAGCGACCCGACCATCCCGCTGCCCGACTACATCATCGCCGACGTCGGCGCCACCATCGTCCACGGCGACCTGCGCCCGGTCGAGCCGCTGCACCATGAAATCGCCGCCCACTGGCCCGGCACCGAGGTGGTCGTCAAGGCGCTGGCCCGCTTCACCTATCTGGAGCGCCAGCAGGTGCCGCAGGAGCGCCGTTGCTCCTTCTTCATCAAGGAGGGCGCCATCACGGCCGAGCTGCGCGCCGCCGTCGCCGCGCTCGGTTGCGACCTGCTGTTCTCGGCCGGACGCTATCTCGACGTGCTGCCGCGCGGCATAGGCAAGGGCGCGGCGCTGCGCCAACTGGCCGAGGCCCAGGGCTTCGACCCGGCCAGCGTGGTCGTCGCCGGCGACACCCTGAACGATCTGTCGATGCTGGCGGCGGGCTTTCGCGGCATCGTCGTCGGCGGCGCCGAGCCGGCCCTGATCGAAAGCCTGCGCAGGACGCCGCGCGTGTATCTGGCGCGCAGCGAGGGCTGCGGCGGCATCCTCGAGGGTCTGGCCCACCACGGCACCCTGGTCGAGACGACGCCGGCGGCGCAGCGGCGCATCGACCGCCGCGGCAGCGCCGAACTGGTGATGGTCTACCACCGCCTGCCCTTCGACGAGGTGGAGGTGGACGGCGCGCTCGAGCAGCGCCGCCCGAAAAGCCCGAACGGCATCATCCCCACCCTGCTGGGCTTCTTCGCCGGCCAGCGCACCGGTTCCTGGGTGGCCTGGTCGCTGCAGCGCAGCCGCGCGCCGGCCGGCTTCGTCAGCCACGTGCCGGTCGACAGCGGCCAGTATCCGCGCCTGCAGGCGGCGCGCATCGCCCTCACCGAGGAGGACGTCGAGCTGTTCTACAAGAAGTTTTCCAAGGAAGCCTTCTGGCCCATCATCTTCTCCTTCCCCGACAAGGCCGAGTTCCACCAGGACCACTGGGAACGCTATCTGGAGGTGAACCGCCTGTTCGCCGAGCAGACCGCGCGCGAGGCGGCCGAGGGCGCCATCGCCTGGATCCACGACTACAATCTGTGGATGGTGCCGGCCTTCCTGCGCCCGCTGCGCCCCGACCTGCGCATCGCCTTCTTCCACCACACGGCCTTCCCGTCCAGCGACGTGTTCAACATCCTGCCGTGGCGGCGCGACATCATCGGCAGCCTGCTGCAGTGCGACTACATCGGCTTCCACATCCCGCGCTATGTCGAGAACTTCGTCGACGCGGTGCGCTCCTTCGCGCCGCTGGAGGTGCTGGAACGCACGCCCTGCGCGCCGCGCTTCCTGACCTACGGCTGCGCCCTCGGCGTCGACACCATGAGCAGCGCCATCGAGGTGGGCGGGCGCCGCGTCGGCCTGGGCGCGCACCCGGTGGGCACCGATGTCGCCCTCATCGGGCGCCTGCTGGAAAGCCCCGCCGTGCGGGAAAACATCGCCGGCCTGGACCACTACCTGAACGGCGTCACCGGCATCGTCTCGATCGAGCGCCTCGACTACGTCAAGGGCTCGCTGGAAAAGCTGCAGGCCTTCGAGCGCCTGCTCGAGCAGCATCCGGAAATGGCCGGCCGCGTCACCCTGCTCAACATCATCACCCCGGCCGCCTCCGGCATGGAGATCTACGACAGCCTGCGCGTCGAGGTGGACCGCATCGTCGGGCGCATCAACGGCCGCTTCTCGACGCTGGAATGGGTGCCGGTGCGCTATTTCTACCGCTCGCTGCCCTTCGAGGAAGTCGTCGCCCACTACGCCGCCTGCGACATCGCCTGGATCACGCCGCTGCGCGACGGCCTGAACCTGGTGGCCAAGGAGTTCATCGCCACCAAGAAGGCACTCGGCCGGCCCGGCGTGCTGGTGCTGTCGGAGTTCGCCGGCGCCGCCGTCGAACTGCACGGCGCCCTGCTCACCAATCCCTACGACAGCAATTCGCTGACCGACACGCTGTACCAGGCCCTGACCATGGGCGACGATGAAATCGCCTACCGCAGCGCGCGCATGGCGGCCATCGTCGCCGAGCACGACGTGGCGCGCTGGGGCGACGACTTCCTGCGCGCCATCGAGCAGTGCGGCGACGCGCCGGCGCGGGCCGCCGCGTGAGCGATCTGGTGGTCGCCGGCATGGCCTATCTGGAGGTGTTCGTGCCGGCCCACGCCCGCCCCGCCGCCGGCGAGGAGCGCTTCGTCGAGGGCATCCGCCTCGGCATGGGCGGCGCCTTCAACACCGCCAGCGTGGCCGCCGCGCTGGGCCTGAGCGTGACGCTGTGCGCGCCGCTCGGCGCCGGCATCGCCGACCTGGCCGCCGTGGCGCTGGCGCGCCGCCTCGGCATTACCCTGGCGGCGCTGCCGGCGCGCGACGACGCCGCCATCTCGCTGGTGTTTTCCGAACCGGGCGAGCGCTCCTTCCTGAGCGCGGCCGACTTCGACGCCCTGGCCGCCGTCGACACCCTGCCGGCCGCCGCCTGGGTGCACGTGCCGGGCCTGGAGGAGGCGGCCCGGCTGGCCGCGCCGCTGGCGCGCGCGCGCGCCGGCGGCGCCCGCGTCGCCGTCAGCGCCAGCTGGAGTCCGCGCCAACTGGCGCTGCTGGCGCAGCAAAGCGGCCAGCCCTGGGACTTGCTGGTGCTGAATGAAAAAGAGG
>JANXSQ010000256.1 GCA_025356595.1 Janthinobacterium sp.
CGCGCGCGCGGCGGCGCCACCGCGCGCCGGCGGGATGGCGGATCTGGTCATGCTGCGCGCCGCGCCGCCGCGGCGGACAAGGCGAGTTGCTTCACGTGCTGACAATGGCGGGCCCAATTCAAAAGTGAATCTTCGAGCAAATAATACCGCTTGGCCAATTTTATTGGGGAAAAATTCTTAGAGGTGTTCCTGCTAAAAGCGCGTCGCTGTGGTATTTTTGTCCACAAAGCGGCCGCCGCGCCCGATGCGGGGCGGCGGCGCCGGGCCGGAACGGCGCGGCGCCGCGCGACAGGCTGGATTTAGATCTTCGCCGCGATCAGCTTGCCGAGGATGGCGATGCCTTCGCGGATGCGTTCCGGCGACACCGTCACGAAGGACAGGCGCAGGGTGTTCGTTTCCGGCGCGTTGGCGTAGAAGGGCGCGCCCGGCACGAAGGCGACCTTGTTGGCGATGGCTTCGTCGAGCAGCTTCATGGCGTCGATGTGGGCCGGCAGGGTGACCCAGATGAACATGCCGCCTTCGGGCTTGGTCCATTCGACGCCGGCCGGGAAGTGCTGCTGCATGGCCGCCAGCATGGCCTGGCACTGGTCGCCGTACAGGGCGCGGATGCTCGGGATGTGGCGGTCCAGGAAACCGTCCTTGATCACTTCATGGACGACCATCTGCGTCAGTTGCGAGGTGTGCAGGTCGGCCGCCTGCTTGGCCAGCTCCAGGCGGCGCACCAGCGGCAGCGGCGCGACGACGTAGCCGAGGCGGATGCCGGGCGTGAGCACTTTCGAGAACGAGCCCATGTAGATGACGCCGTCCGGGTTCATCGCCAGCATTTTCGGGAACGGTTCGCCCTTGTAGCTGAGCGCGCCGTACGGATCGTCTTCGATCAGGGGCAGGCCGTGGCGGGCGCAGGTCTCCACCAGCTCCAGGCGGCGCTCCACGGACAGGCTGCGGCCGGTCGGGTTCTGGAAGTTCGGCAGCGCGTACAGCAGGCGGGCGCCGTCGGCGACATCGGTCACCGATTGCGGCACCAGGCCGTGCTCGTCGGTGGCGACGGAGACGAATTCGGGACGGTAGACGGAGAAGGCCTGCAGGGCGCCCAGGTAGCTCGGCGTCTCGACCAGCACGCGGCTGCCTTCGTCGATCAGCACCTTGCCCAGCAAATCGAGGGCTTGCTGCGAGCCGGAGGTCATCAACACTTGTTCCGCCAGGATGCGCGCGCCGTTGCTCGAGAGCGAATCGGCGATCCACTGGCGCAGCGGCAGGTAGCCGTCGGTCGGGCCGTATTGCAGGGCGACCTTGCCGTTGTTGCTCAGCACCTTGTCGAAGGCGACTTTCATTTCTTCGACGGGGAAGGTGGCGGGCGAGGGCAGGCCGCCGGCGAAGGAAATGATTTCCGGCTGTTGCGTGATCTTCAGGATCTCGCGGATGAAGGAGCTTTGCAGCGCTTCGGCGCGTTCGGCAAAACGCCACTGTATCGGATTTTGATTTTCAATTTTCATACGTGTCTCACTGAAGGAAGGACCGTGCAGCGCCCGGCCGGGGGTAACAAGCACGCTCGTGGCGGCTATAAAAGGACGGCGCCGGATAAGCGCCGCCCGCAAGAAATGACAGGTGGCGCCGGCGCCGGAAGATCAGGCGATTTCGGCGATGAGTTCGATTTCCACGCAGGCGCCCAGCGGGATCTGCGCCACGCCGAAGGCGGAGCGGGCGTGCGCGCCCTGCGCGCCGAAGACCTCGGCCAGCAGGGTTGAGGCGCCGTTGGTGACCAGATGCTGTTCGGTGAAGTCGGGCGTGGAATTGACCAGGCTCATCACCTTGACGATGCGCTTGACGCGCGTCAGGTCGCCGCCGCAGGCGTCCTGCAGGGTGCCGATCAGGTCGACGGCGATGGCGCGCGCGGCCGCCTGGCCTTCTTCCGTGCCGATGTTCTTGCCCAGCTGGCCGACCCAGACGGAGCCGTCGGCCTTCTTCGCGATGTGGCCGGAGATGAACACCAGATTGCCGCTCTGAACGTGCATCACATAGGCGGCGGCCGGCGCGGCCGGCTTCGCCAGGGTGATATTCAGGGCTTCGAGTTTTGCGTAGACTGACATGTCGTATCCATATAGTGGCCGATCGTGCGGCGGGTTCAGGGGCTGCGCCCCGGCTGTTGCCTGGTGTGTAGCGATATTGTACGTCTTGCAGCGGGCGCTGCCCACTAATGCCCGAAAACGGAACTTAATCAGGCAAAAGGGCCAAGACTCGCTATGTTCCGGCGCGGCGGGCGGCGCCCGGCGTGGGAAATAACAGAAACTGCCGCCCTCAGGAACTCAGCGGCGCACCTGCATGCGCCGGCCGGCCGCGACGATGGCGAGCACGGCCAGCGCGAACAGGGCGGTGCTCCATTCCAGCGGCTCGCCCAGCAGCAGCGCCGCGCCCAGCAGGCTCAGGAAAGGCTGCGCCAACTGCGTCTGGCCGACCCGCGCCACGCCGCCCAGGGCCATGCCGCGATACCAGAAGAAGAAGCCGATGAACATCGAGAACACGGAGACGTAGGCGAAACCGCTCCAGGCGCCGACGCCGGCGGCGGCCATCGCGGCGCGCTGCGACCAGCCCAACCACAGCGCCGGCCCCAGCACAAAGGGCGCGGCCAGCACCAGCGCCCAGCTGATGACTTGCTGGCCGCCGATGCGGCGCGCCAGATGGCCGCCCTCGGCGTAACCGAGCGCGCCCAGCGCGACGGCGGCGAACATCGCCAGGTCGGCGCGGTGGAAGCTGCCGCCGCTCTGGCGCAGCGCGAAGGCGACCACCAGCGCGGAGCCGGTGGCGGCCATGAGCCAGAAACCCAGGGTCGGCTTTTCATTGCCGCGCAGGGTGGAAAACAGGGCCGTGACCAGCGGCAGCAGGCCGACCATGACGGCGCCGTGCGCGGCCGGCAGGGTTTGCATGGCGATCGAGGTCAGCCAGGGAAAGCCGATCACGCAGCCGCCCGCCACCAGGGCCAAGGGCAGCAGGGCGGCGCGCGGCGGCAGCGGCGCCCGCTTCCAGTACAACCAGGCGGCGGCCAGCATCGCGGCCACCAGCGCCCGGCCCAGCGCGACGAAGGCGGGGTCGAAGGCCGCCACGGCCATGCGCGTGAACGGCAGGGTCAGGCTGAACATGACCACGCCGACCAGGCCCAGCAACATGCCCTTGCTGTCGTCGGACATGCCGGGCGCGCCGTGCAGGGGGAGGGGAAGGCTGTTTTACATATTTTTTCCAATTCGTTCAGAGGGATATCGTGGATGTTGCCGGCCGCGCTAAAAGCGGGGGCGGGGCGGGGCGGCGCGCCCCGCCCCGGGACGGCTCAGGCGCCGCCCAGCACGCGCAGGAAGACGCTGCTGTCGACGTTGGCGCCGCTCAGCGTCAGACCGACGCGGCGTCCCTTGAGGCGGGCGTCGTCCTTCAGTTGCAGGGCCGCCGCCAGGGCCGCCGCGCCGGCGCCCTCGGCCAGGTTGTGGGTGGCGCTGTGGTAGAGGCGCATCGCGGCGGCCACTTCGGCGTCGCTGACGGCCAGCACGTCGTCGACGCATTCGAGGATGGTCGGCAGCGCGCCCGGCCACGTCGCGCGGCAGGCGACGCCGTCGGCCAGCCAGGTGTCGACGGGCGCCTCGATGGCGCGTCCGGCGCGGAAGGACAATTGGTAGGCCGGCGCGTGGCTGGAGACGACGCCGATGATGCGCGTCTTGAGGCCCAGCGCGTGGCGCGCCGCCACCGCCGCGCAGATGCCCGAGCCCTGGCCGAGCGGCACCAGCACCAGGTCCAGGTCCGGCTGGGCGCGGAACAGTTCGCACCAGCCGCTGGCGACGCCGGCGATCAGGTCGTCGTGGCAGGAGGGCACCATGTGCAGGCCGTCGCGCTGCGCCAGCATCTGGGCGTGTTCACGGCTTTCCTGGAAATCGGCGCCGTATTCGATCAGGTCGGCGCCCAGGGCGCGCATGGCGGCGTTCTTCTCCACGCTGTTGCCGTGCGGGACGACGATGCTGGTGCGCAGGCCGAGGCGGCGCGCCGCGAAGGCCAGCGACTGGCCGTGGTTGCCGCGCGTGACGGCGATGACGCCGCGCACCTCGGGCTGGCGCTGCAGCAGGCGTTGCAGGTAGACCACGCCGCCGCGGGCCTTGAAGGCGCCGGTCGGCAAATGGTTTTCGTGCTTGACCCAGGCTTCAGCGCCCAGCGCCCGGTCCAGCAGGGGCCAGGAGAGTTGCGGCGTGGGCGCCATCGCGCTGTACACGATGGCGGCGGCGGCGTCGAGTTCGGAGATGCTGGGCAGATACATGGCGGGCTTTCGTCGGGGTGGATTTGTTGTGGCGATGGAGGTATCCTAGAGGAGAAAGCCAATACAGTACCAATACACTTAACCATATAATTCACATACTGTGACGGTAATATGACCAATACGCTGCCGCTCGCGCCGCCCGCCGCCCCGGCGCCGCCCTCCCTGCTGCTGGCGCGCGCCGCCGGCGAGACCCTGATCGACCAGATCGTCCGCTCGGTGGTCGCGCGCATCGACGAGCGCCTGCTGCGCGGCGGCGCGCGCATGCCCTCGATCCGCCAGTTCGCGGCGACCCAGGGCGTGTCCGCCTTCACCGTCGTGGCCGCCTACGACAAGCTGGTCGGCGCCGGCCTGCTGGAATCGCGCCGCGGCGCCGGCTTCTTCGTGCGCGCGCCGGCGCCGCTCAGCGCGCCGGCGCCGGCCGCCGGCGTGGTCCAGCCGCAGTTGCTCGACGTGACCTGGCTGGTGCGCAATATGTTCCGCCAGGCGCCGATCGGCCAGGCGCCCGGCACCGGCACCCTGCCGGCGGACTGGCTCGACAGCGCCCTGATCGGCAACGCGCTGCGCGACGTCAGCCGCCAGGGCGGCGCCGCGCTGCTCGGCTACGGCGCGCCGCAGGGCTTCCAGCCGCTGCGCCAGGACCTGCAGATCAAGCTGGCCGGGCTGGAAATCGCCGCCACCCCCGAGCAGTTCGTGCTGACCATGGGCGTGACGCAGGCGCTGGACCTGGTGGCGCGCGAATTCGCCCGCCCCGGCGACACCATCTTCGTCGACGACCCGGCCTGGTTCCTGATGTTCGGCTCCTTCGCCGCGCTGGGCCTGAAGGTGATCGGCATTCCGCGCCTGGCCGACGGCCCCGACATCGCCCTGCTGGCCGAGCTGGCGGCGCTGCACAAGCCCAAGCTGTACGTGATCAACTCGGTGCTGCACAACCCCACCTCGACCTCGCTGTCGGCGGCCAAGGCCTTCCAGGTGCTGCGCCTGGCCGAGGAGCACGACTTCATCCTCGTCGAGGACGACATCTATTGCGACCTGCATCCGGGCAGCGCGGTGCAGCCGGCCACGCGCCTGGCCGCGCTCGACCAGCTGCGCCGCGTGATCTACCTGGGCGGCTTCTCGAAGACGCTGTCGGCCACGCTGCGGGTCGGCTTCATCGCCGCCGCGCCCGAGTGGGCGGTGCGCCTGACCGACCGCAAGATCCTGACCGCCCTGACCAGCGGCGAGATCAACGAGCGGGTGGTCCACAAGATCCTCGCCTCGGGCCTGTACCGCAAGCACACCGAGCGCGTGCGCGCCCGCCTCGACCTGGCCCGGCCGAAGGCGTTGCGGCAGATCGAGCGGGCCGGCCTGCGCATCGAGGTGGCCGCCGCGACCGGCATGTTCGTCTGGGTCGACGCCGGCTGCGACACCAACGCGCTGACCGCCAAGGCCATGCAGCAGGGCGTGCTGCTGGCGCCGGCCAGCCTGTTCTCGCCCCGGCAACTGCCCTCGACGCGCATGCGCCTGAACGTGGCGGCCCTGCAGGACCCCGCCGTCTGGCGCTTTTTCGAGCGCGAACTGGGACGTTAGCGGCTTGCCGGCCCGGCGATTCCCCCGGGCACCTTGCAAACGCCCTTATAATCCCCACCTTGCTTACATCCGTTCAACTAGTCTCACACGAGGTACAACATGGCCGTCGCCGAAAAAGAAACCCTTGGTTTTCAAGCTGAAGTAAAGCAGTTGCTGCAACTGATGATCCACTCGCTGTACTCGAACAAGGAAATTTTCCTGCGCGAGCTGATCTCGAACGCCTCCGACGCGTCCGACAAGCTGCGCTTCGAAGCCATCAATAACGACGCCCTGTACGGCAACGACCACGAACTGAAGATCAAAGTCAGCTTCGACAAGGAAGCGCGCACCATCACGATTTCCGACAACGGCATCGGCATGAGCCGCGACGAGGCGATCTCGCACCTGGGCACCATCGCCAAATCGGGCACCAAGGAATTCTTCGGCAAGCTGTCCGGCGACCAGCAGCAGGACGCGGCCCTGATCGGCCAGTTCGGCGTCGGCTTCTACTCCGGCTTCATCGTCGCCGACAAGATCACCGTCGAAACGCGCCGCGCCGGCGCGGCCACGTCCGAAGGCGTGCGCTGGGAATCGGCCGGCGAGGGCGACTACAGCATCGAGGCGATCGAGAAGAGCGCGCGCGGCACCGACATCATCCTGCACCTGCGCGCCGACGAGGACGAGCTGCTGTCGAGCTGGAAGATCAAGTCGATCATCCGCAAATACTCCGACCACATTTCGCTGCCCATCGTCATGCGGAAAGAGGAATGGGACGAAGAGAAGAAGGAAACTGTCGTCAAGGACGAGTTCGAGACCATCAACCAGGCCAGCGCCCTGTGGGCCCGCAACAAGGCCGACATCGCGCCCGAGCAGTACGAGGAGTTCTACAAGCACGTCTCGCACGACTTCCAGGCGCCGCTGACGCACACCCACAACCGCGTCGAAGGCCGCAGCGAGTACACGCAACTGCTGTACATCCCGAGCAAGGCGCCGTTCGACATGTGGGACCGCAACAAGCGCGGCGGCATCAAGCTGTACGTCAAGCGCGTCTTCATCATGGACGACGCCGAGCAACTGATGCCGGCCTACCTGCGCTTCGTGAAAGGCGTGATCGATTCGAACGACCTGCCGCTGAACGTCTCGCGCGAGATCCTGCAAGAGTCGCGCGACGTGAAGGTGATCCGCGAAGGCTCGACCAAGCGCGTCCTGGGCATGCTGGAGGAATTGGCCAACGCCGACGAGCAAGAGAAAAAAGACAAGTACGTGACCTTCTGGAAGGAATTCGGCCAGGTCTTGAAAGAGGGCATCGGCGAGGACGCGGTCAACAAGGAGCGTCTGGCCAAGCTGCTGCGTTTCGCCAGCACCCACAACGACAGCGACGAGCAGAACGCCTCGCTGGCCGACTACGTGGCGCGCATGAAGGAAGGCCAGGACAAGATCTTCTACGTCACGGCCGACAACTACCGCGCCGCGAAGAACAGCCCGCACCTGGAAATCTTCCGCAAGAAGGGCGTCGAAGTGCTGCTGCTGACGGACCGCGTGGATGAATGGATGTTGTCCTTCATCCAGGACTTCGAAGGCAAGGAACTGGTCTCCGTCGCCAAGGGCGGCCTGGATCTGGGCAAGCTGGAAGACGAAGCGGAGAAAAAAGAGCACGAAGAAACGGAAAGTTCCTACGCCGATCTGATGGGCAAGATGAAGACCGCGCTGGCCGACAAGGCCAAGGACGTGCGCGTCACCTTCCGCCTGACCGATTCGCCGGCTTGCCTGGTGGCCGATGAAAACGAATTGTCGGGCAACCTGCTGCGCATGCTGAAGGCGGCCGGACAAAGCGCGCCGGAATCGCAGCCGATTCTGGAAATCAATCCGAACCATCCTCTGGTGGCGCGCCTGAAGTCGGAAGAAGCCGGCCCCCGCTTCGCTGACTGGGCGCACATCCTGTTCGACCAGGCCATGCTGGCCGAGGGCGGTTCGCTGGCCGATCCGACGACCTTCGTGAAGCGCCTCAATGAACTGCTGCTGAACAGCGCCGCCAAGTAATTCCGGCGCCACGATGAAAGGCCGGTCCCGGCTCGCGATGCGAGCGGGGGCCGGCCTTTTTTGTTGCGGATTCCCGGCTCGCCGGGGGATCAAGCCGCTACATGGGACGACAAGGCGCGCCCCGCCGGCGGCGCGCCGCCAGCAAAGCCAGCATGCCCAGGCCGAACAGGGCCAGGCTGCCCGGTTCGGGCAACTTGACCAGGAAGCCGCGGATTTCGCCGCCCGGGAAGGCGGTGCTGTGGATGTTGAGATAGGCTTGCCCGGCCAGCAGGCCCGCGCCGAACACCGCTTCGGCGGACGCGGTCGTGCCGCCGTTGGCCTGGATGAAGGCGGGATTCCAGGAGCTGCTCAGCGAGGTGTCGAGCACGACCTTGTAAGTGCCGGCGCTCACGCCCAGCGGAAAGGCGGCGAAGGTCGGCACCTGGGTCGCCACGCCCGCGTTGCCGGCGCCCGGCGCGGCCGTGCAGCAATGGATGTGGGCGGCCGTCGTCGTGCCCAGCAAGCCGGCGAAGGTGATGTCCAGGTCCAGCAGGTGGGTGGTCGGGTCGAAATTGATCTGCGCGTCGCCGCTGCCGGGCGAGGCGTTGGACGGCGCTTCCTGGCTGCCCGTCAGGTGGGCGCTGAAGGGGATGGCCTGGCACAGGCTGGCCGATGAGAGCAGCGCCAGTGCGGCCAGGCCATGTCGGATACGGTTTTTCATCTCGGGCACCTTTCCGGTTTCCTGCCCACGCGGGCAGTCGCATGAAAGCAAGCAAGTGCCGCGCCATGCGGGGAAATCCGTGTCGAATCAAGCGCTTGCGCGGAGGCCCGGGCCCGCGTCCGGGCCGCCTGTAATGCGCGCCGACAGGCAGGCATTCATCTCGCGCGCCGGCGAGTTCCTTGCGCCACCCGGCAACTGTTGTTTACTTCTTGGTACGGAAGGGGAACATCAGTTGCTGGGTGAAGCCGTCCGGCATGTAGTCGCCCTGCACGCCGTACTTCTCCGGGAAGCCGCTCTGGCCCTTGATCAGGGTGCCGAAGATGCGGTCGAGGAAGGCGTAGTGGGCGGCGTAGTTGCGGTCGATGGCGACCGCGTCCGAGGAGTGGTGCCAGTGGTGGAAATCGGGCGTGACGATGATGTGGCGCAGCGGTCCCCAGGGCAGGTGGACGTTGGCGTGGTTGAACACGGCCTGGAAGCCGACGACGATGATGTACACGTCCATCACTTCCTTGTCGAAGCCGAGCACGTACAGTGCGCCCAGCACGCCGACGCGGGTGACGATCAGTTCGAGGATGTGCTGGCGCGAGCCGGCCAGCCAGTCCATCGTCTTGGCCGAATGGTGCACGGCGTGGAAGCGCCACAGGAAGGGGATCTCGTGGTAGGCGCGGTGGATCCAGTACTGCACGAAGTCGGCCGCCAGGATGCACAGCAGCAGTTGCGGCAGGAAGTGCAGCGACTGCACCAGGTCATGCAGGGTCTGGTTGGCCATCCAGCCGAACAGGCGGTGGATGGCGAAGTTGACCGTCAGCAGGGCCAGGCCGACGATGAAGTGGTTGACGGCGAAATGCACCATGTCGGTCTGCCATTCGCGGCGGAAGATCATCTGTCCCTTGTAGAGCGGGAAGAGTTTCTCGATGGCGGCGAAGATGACGGTCGAACCGAGCAGGTCGAGGATGAACCAGTCCAGGCCGATGTAGGGCGTGTGGTCGGGGAAGTCGCGGATCGGCACGTGCGAGCCGCCCAGCGCCAGGCAGAGCAGGATCATCGCCCCGGCCACGCCGTTCAGGCCGCGACTGCGCTTGAAGGCGACGTTGAGCAGGCTGATCGAGCCGGCCAGCACCATCGCGGCGAACATGATGTGGCGGATGATGTCGGGTGAGTACTCGCGGCGCAGTTCCGGCGTCGTCAGGTATTGCGGGTAGTGGAAGGCGGCCACGCCGAGCAGGCAGAGGAAGGCCAGCACCAGGGCCAGCACGCCGCTGGCCAGGCCCTTGCCCGGCTTCAATGGACCGCTTTGCTGGAGCAGGCCGGTGGTGTCGCTGACCGCGCCGCTGAGATTGTCGAGGACGGCCTTGGCCGGCTCCACCAGATGTTTTTCGATCATTTTTATACCGCCGATGGATTGCAAGATCGGCAATATAACAAACAATCCGCCTGCGCGTCACGCGCTTCGCGGCATTCCTTGTCGCGGCGCGGCGCCGGCGCCGGCCTTCCGGCCTGCGTCTACAGCGCGGTGCGCAGCGAGAACAGTTCCGGGAACAGCACGACGTCGAGCATCTTGCGCAGGTAGCTGACGCCGGCCGTGCCGCCGGTGCCGGTCTTGAAGCCGATGATGCGCTCGACGGTGGTGACGTGGCGGAAGCGCCAGAAGCGGAAGGCGGTCTCCATGTCGACCAGTTTTTCCGCCAGTTCATACAGGGCCCAGTGCTTCGCCGGGTCCTGGTAGACGGCCAGCCAGGCCGCCTTGACGGATTCGTCCGGCGCGGTGGGCTGGGTCCAGTCGGCGTCCAGGCGCTCGGGCGCGATGGCGAAGCCCTGGCGCGCCAGCAGTTGCACCGACTCGTCGTACAGCGAGGGCGCGCGCAGGGCCGCGTCGAGCAGGGCGTAGGGCTCTGGCGCGGTGGTGTGGACGTCGAGCAGGGCGGCGTTCTTGTTGCCGAGGATGAATTCGATTTCGCGGTACTGGTAGGACTGGAAGCCCGAGGAGGCGCCCAGGTAGGGGCGGATCGCCGTGTATTCGGGCGGCGTCATCGTCGCCAGCACGTCCCAGGCGTGCACCAGCTGGTCCATGATGCGCGCCACGCGGGCCAGCATCTTGAAGGCCGGCGCCAGGTCGTCGCTGCGCAGGTTGGCGCGCACGGCGTGCAGTTCGTGCAGCATCAGCTTCATCCACAATTCGCTGGTCTGGTGCTGGACGATGAAGAGCATTTCATTGTGGTTCGGCGACAGGGGGTGCTGGGCCGTCAGGATCTGGTCCAGCGCCAGGTAGTCGCCGTAGCTCATCGATTTGCTGAAGTCCATCTGCGCGCCGTGCCAGGTGCATGCGCCTTTTTTTTCCGTGCTCATGGGGTTCTCTCTTCTCTCTTCTATTTTATATATATATGGGCGGGTGGCTCAGGTCACGGCGTCGCGCGCGGCGGCGATGTCGTAGGCGTGCCCGTCGAGGATCTCGCGCAGGATCTCGACGGCGTCCCAGACTTCGGCGAAGCTGGTGTACAGGGGCGTGAAGCCGAAGCGCATGATGGCCGGCTCGCGGTAGTCGCCGATGACGCCGCGGGCGATCAGGGCCTGCATCACCGCGTAGCCGTGCGGGTGGCTGAAGCTGACCTGGCTGCCGCGGCGGGCGTGCTCGCGCGGCGTCACCAGTTGCAGGGGATGGCTGGCGCAGCGCGCCTCGACCAGGGCGATGAACAGATCGCTCAGGGCCAGCGACTTGGCGCGCAGCGCCGCCATGCTGGTTTGTTCGAAAATCTCCAGGCCCGATTCGACCATCGCCAGCGAGACGATGGGCTGGGTGCCGCACAGCGCGCGGGCGATGCCGGCGGCCGGCGCGAAGTCGGGCTGCATGGCGAAGGGCGCGGCGTGGCCCCACCAGCCGGAGAGCGGCTGGCGGAAGGCCTCCTGATGGCGCTGCGGCACCCAGATGAAGGCCGGCGAGCCGGGGCCGCCGTTCAGGTATTTATAGGTGCAGCCGACGGCCAGGTCGGCGCCGTCGCGGTGCAGGTCCAGCGGCACGGCGCCGGCCGAGTGGGCCAGGTCCCAGACGATCAGCGCGCCCTGCGCGTGGGCGTGGGCGCTCAGGGCGGCCATATCGTGCTGGTAGCCGCTGCGGTAGTTGACGTGGGTCAGCATGACGACGGCCGTGTCGGCGTCGATGGCGGCCTCCAGTTGCTCCGCCGAGTCGACCAGTTTCACTTGATAGCCGCGCTCCAGCCAGGCCGACAGGCCCTGCGCCATATAGATGTCGGTGGGGAAGTTGCCGCGCTCGGTGACGATGACCCGGCGCGCCGCGCGCTGCGGCGCCTCGGCCTGCATGCGCAGGGCGCCGGCCAGGGCCTTGAACAGGTTCACCGAGGTGGTGTCGGTGACGACGACTTCGCCGCCGCGCGCGCCGATCAGCGGCGCCAGGCGGTCGCCGAGGCGCTTGGGCAGGTCGAACCAGCCGGCCGTGTTCCAGCTGCGTATCAAGTCCCGGCCCCATTCGCGGGCGATGACGTCCTGGGCGCGCGCCAGCGCCGCGCGGGGGCGCGCGCCCAGCGAGTTGCCGTCGAGGTAGATCACGCCCTCGGGCAAGTCGAACAGGGCGCGCAGCGGGGCGAGGGCGTCGTCGGCGTCGCGGGCAAGGCAGTCGTTGCGGGTCGTCATGGTGGGCGCTTTCATGGGAGAAGGGCGAAAAGTGCTTGAAGCTTAATCTATTTCCGAGACAAAAGTCGAGGCCTTCCTGAGCGGTGCGCGCGCCCGCAGCGTTCTTGACGGAAATGCATGCTTTCGGGGCTTGAGCAAGTATTTCGAAGTTTTTTCAAAATAATTGAAAAAAGCCCTCAAGTTCCCGCCGGTCCCGCCGTAAAAGACTACATGAAAGAGATTTAAAGATTTTTTAAATATTTTTCGAAAAAGCCTAAAGTTCTCCCCGGGCTTGCCGTTACCGGTAGTAGAAGAGCTTGTCGCAGCACAAAAGAGTTGTAGAAAACGAAGTTTTCACCTCAGGCAGGAAGTGCAGTTTTGAACTTTTCAGCCCTCTCATTTGCACGCCTCCACGGGCGTGACAGCATGATCCGCTAGTGTTTGTCAGACAGACACCTACGGATAACACCGCCTATTCCCGGACGAAAAATACAGCGCGTCGCCTCTACTGTTAAAGTTGTTGCTCCCTCAGAATGTATCTCACTGGCAATACACACCGAGTGCCAGATGAATTCAACGCATTGAGGAGATGGAAATGACTGCTAACGACATGATGGCTGAAATTCGCGACGCTAACCTGAGCTACCTGATGTTGGCCCAGCAAATGATCCGCGCGGACAAGGTGACGGCCATCTTCCGTCTTGGCATCGCCGCCGAAATCGCCGAGCTGATCGAAGGCATGAGCAACGCGCAGATCCTCAAGCTCGCCGGCGGCAACATGATGCTGGCCCGCTTCCGCTTCGACGACGGCGCCATCCTCTCGATGCTGACGAACTATAATAAAGACCGCTCGCTGGCCCAGTCGCACGCCGCCATCCTGATGGCTGGCCAGGCCGTCGAAGAAATCGCTTAAGCCGCACACGCGTCACCCTGAACCGCCCCGCCCGGAGTAGATAACATGGCCAAGAAAAGTGTAGTGTCGGAAGCGCAGGAGATCCAGCTTGCGATCGAACTGATTCAACTTGGCGCCCGTTTGCAGTTGCTGGAAACGGAAGTGTCGCTCTCGCGCGAACGGCTGCTCAATCTGTACAAGGAATTGAAGGGCGTCTCGCCGCCGAAGGGCATGCTGCCGTTTTCGACCGACTGGTTCATCACCTGGCAGCCGAACATCCACTCCTCGCTGTTCATCAATATCCACACATTTCTGGTCGAGCACGCCGGCGCCACGGGCATCGAAGCCGTGATGAAGGCCTACAAGCTCTACCTCGAACAAATGCCGCCGGAGCCGGGCGAAGAGGCGCTGCTGTCGCTGACGCGGGCCTGGACCCTGGTGCGCTTTTTCAGCAGCAAGATGCTGGCCGTGGCGCCGTGCAAGAAATGCACGGGCAAGTTCGTCGTCAATTGTTTCGACCTCAACGCCGACTACGTCTGCGGCCTGTGCCACATGCCTTCGCGGGCCGGCAAAACCAAAAAAGCCAAGGAAGCGGCCGACGCGTCGCTGCAGCATCCGGCGTGACCCTGCTGCGCCAGATCGCGCGCGCCCCCGCCGTGCGCGCGGCGCTGCTGCAGGCGCTCGCTTTCCCCCTGACGCTGGCGCTGGTCTACCTGCTGGCGCGCGGCGGTTTCCCGCTCTCCTGGTTGGGCGTCGCGCTGGCGCAGGGCGCGCTGGCCGCGCTGCTCAGCTGGCGCTGCGGCTTGGCTTCCTGGTGGCGCGCCATCCAGTTGCTGTTCCCGGCGGCCCTGCTGGCCGCCCTGTCGCTGCACCTGCCGCCGCTGGCCTTCCTGCTCGCCTTCGTCCTGCTGCTCGGCCTGTACTGGTCGACCTTCCGCACCCAAGTGCCTTTCTATCCCTCCGGTCCGGCCGTCTGGGAGGCGGTGGCGCAACTGCTGCCGGCCGACAGGCCGGCGCGCCTGATCGACATCGGCAGCGGCCTCGGCGGCCTGGTCCTGCACCTGGCGCGGCACCGTCCCGACTGCGCCGTCAGCGGCATCGAGCTGGCGCCGCTGCCGTGGTTGTGGAGCGCCGCGCGCGCCCGCCTGGCCGGCGGCGCGGCGCGTTTCGCGCGCGGCGACTACGAGCGGCTCGACTTCGCCGACTACGATATCGTCTTCGCCTATCTGTCGCCGGCCGTGATGTTGGCGCTGTGGCAAAAGGCGGCCCGCGAGATGCGTCCCGGAACGATGTTACTTAGTTATGAGTTCTGTATTCCCGTACAAGAACCGGACCGCGTCATCGCCGCCACACCCTCGGGGCCGGCGCTTTATGTCTGGTACTTTTAAGCGCGCGCCGACGTTATTTACTTGCTCGGTGGCCATTCTCACGTTATTGTAGTTCCACGTGTTAATTTATTGAAACTGGGCAGGTTTCCGTATATTTCCTGTCCCTTGTGCGTTGCTGCCGGCCGGGCGGAAATGGATGGATCATGCCGGGCCTCGGAGCACGGTCTTATTTTGGGAGTCAGCGCACTTGTTAGTCATTATCGGATACGTAATAGTTTGTGCTTCGGTCTTCGGCGGTTTCGCGATGGCCGGCGGGCATCTGGCGGCCCTGTTCCAGCCGCTGGAGTTGCTGATGATCGGCGGCGCGGCGCTGGGCGCCTTTTTGGTCGGCAACAACGGCAAGGCCATCAAGGCGACGATGGCGGCGGTGCCCACCCTGTTCAAGGGCTCGCGCTATACCCGCGACCTGTACATGGAATTGATGTCCCTGCTGTTCGACGTGCTCAGCAAGGTGCGCAAGGAGGGCCTGATGTCGATCGAGGGCGATATCGACACCCCGCACGACAGTCCCCTGTTCAGCAAATACCCCTCCGTGCTGGAGGACCACCACATTGTCGAATTCATGACCGATTATCTGCGCCTCATGGTGTCGGGAAACATGGACGCCTTCCAGATCGAAAATCTGATGGACAATGAAATCGAGACCCACCACCACGAGGGCGCCGTGCCGGGCCATTGCATCGCCAAGCTGGGCGACGGCCTGCCGGCCTTCGGTATCGTCGCGGCGGTGATGGGGGTGGTGCATACCATGGAGTCGGTGGGCATTCCGCCGGCCGAGCTGGGCATGTTGATCGCCCACGCCCTGGTCGGCACCTTCCTCGGTATTTTGCTCGCCTACGGCTTCGTCGGTCCGCTCGCCAGCCTGCTGGAACAGAAGCTGGAAGAGTCGACCAAGATGTTCCAGTGCGTCAAGGTGACGCTGTTGGCCAGCCTGAACGGCTACGCGCCGGCGCTGGCCGTGGAGTTCGGCCGCAAGGTCCTGTATTCGACCGAGCGCCCGACCTTCGGCGAGCTCGAAGAACACATCAAGAAATCGAAAACGAAATAATGTTCAGCGTATTAATGGAAGGGGGACGAGATGGCGGATGATGGCCTGCGCCCGATTATCGTCAAACGCATCAAGAAGACGGCCGGCGGCCACCACGGCGGCGCCTGGAAGATCGCCTACGCCGACTTCGTGACGGCGATGATGGCCTTCTTCCTCTTGATGTGGTTGCTCGGCTCGACCACCAAGGGCGACCTGAACGGCATCTCCGAATTCTTCAAGACGCCGCTCAAGGTGGCCATGTCGGGCGGCTCGGGCAGCGGCGACAGCTCCTCGGTGATCCTGGGCGGCGGCGACGACCTGAGCCGGCAACAGGGCCAGGTGAAGAAGGGCGACACGCCGGCGCAAAAGAAAACCTTCGACCTGAAGGGCGCCAAGGCGGCCCTCGAGCGCGACGAGGCCGAGCGCCTGCAGTCGCTGAAGGCGAAGATCGAGGCCACCATCGAGGCCAATCCGGCGCTGAAGAAATACAAGAACCAGCTGCTGCTCGACATCACCAGCGAAGGCTTGCGGATCCAGATCGTCGACGAGCAGAACCGGCCCATGTTCGCCCTCGCCAAGGCCGAGCTGCAACCGTACACGCGCGAGATCCTGCACGCCATCGGCTTTGTGCTCAACGAGGTGCCGAACCGCATCGGCCTGTCCGGCCACACCGATTCGACGCCCTACATGAGCGACATCGGCTACAGCAACTGGGAACTGTCGGCCGACCGGGCCAACGCCTCGCGGCGCGAGCTGGTCATCGGCGGCATGGCCGAGAACAAGATCCTGCGCGTCGTCGGCCTGGCCTCGGCGGCCAATCTGGACCGCGCCGACCCGTTCAACCCGATCAACCGGCGCATCAGCATCATCGTCATGAACAAGCGCACCGAAGAGAACGTGTTGCGCGACGGCGCGGCGCTGGAGGTGCCGGCCGAGGCGCCGGCGGCGGCCGCGGCGGCGCCGCCGGCGGTGAAGAAATAGCAGGGCGCGCGCCCTGTGCGGCGCGCGTTGTTTTGGAAAACTGAGAGCTTTTATGACGCGAAAAAAGATATTGGGCTCACATGTGAAGCGCCTGCTGTCCGGGGTCTCCGACCACGGCAGCCGGCATTTGACGGAAGTCGAGACCGACCTGGTGCAAACCGGCTTCCTGCTGGAGGAGGCGATCGCCAAGTTGTCGACGAATTTCATGGCCATCCACGCGGCCGTCAGCGCCCAGCAGGAGACCATCGATCTCCTGCTGGCCGGCGGCGCGCCCACGCCCGAGGCGGGCGCGCGCCTGGCCGCCATGCAGGGCGAGGTGGGCACCTACGTCAACGCCGCCATCACCAGCATGCAGTTCCAGGACATGACCAGCCAGCTGATCGACCGCACCCTGAAGCGCGTCACCGGCCTGCGCGAATTCCTCGGCACGCTCAGCTCGCACGGGGCGGAGATGTTGCCGGAAAGCGACAACGATGAAATCGTCGAATTGCTCGGCAAGGTCAGCATGGCGCTGGCGATACAGAGTCTGGAACTGCGCAGCGTGCTGCGCAAGGCAGTCAGTCAACAGCATTTGGAAAGCGGCGACATCGAGCTGTTTTAGCTTGTTGCGGCGCGAACGGTCAGTCACATCAGGGCGCTGTGCCCGGAATTATAAATAGTGGGAGCAAAGATGGCTAAAACGATACTTGCAGTGGACGATTCGAGCTCATTGCGCCAGATGGTGGCGTTCAGCCTGAAGGCCGCCGGTTACCTGGTGGTCGAGGCGGTGGACGGCCAGGACGGCCTGGAAAAGGCCAAGCTGCAGACGGTGGACCTGGTGCTGACGGACCAGAACATGCCGCGCATGGACGGCCTGGAACTGATCAAGCTGTTGCGCGAGCTGCCGGCCTACCAGAAGGTGCCGATCCTGATGCTGACCACCGAGTCCTCCGACGAGATGAAGGGCAAGGGCCGCGCCGCCGGCGCCAATGGCTGGCTGGTCAAACCCTTCGATCCGCAGCGCCTGATCGAGGTGGTCAAGAAGGTGATCGGCTGATGTCCGCCATGGAGTGCAAAGATGCAACGCGAACTTGACGGAGTCTCAACATGACCATCGATATAAGCCAGTTTTTCCAGGTCTTTTTCGATGAAGCCGAGGAATTGCTGGCTGAAAAAGAACGGCTGCTGCTGGCCGTCGATATTGCGGCGCCCGACGCCGAAGACCTGAACGCGATTTTCCGCACCGCCCATTCGATCAAGGGCGGCGCCTCGACGTTCGGCCTGAACGACATGACGGAGGTGACCCACATCCTCGAGTCGCTGCTGGACCGCATCCGCAAGGGCGAGATGGCGCTGACCTCGGAGCACGTCGACGCATTCCTGGCCGCCAAGGACATCCTCAAGATGCAGCTCGACGGCCACCGCCTCGGCACGCCCGTCGATTCGGACGCCGTGGCCGACGTGCGCATGATGCTGCAGTCGCTGTCGCAGGACGCCCCCGTGGTGGCGATGGCGCCGGCGCCGTCCTTCCACACGGCCGAGGCGAAAATCGTCAACCACGAGGGCGGCCAGCGCTACCGCCTGGAGTTGCCGAAGATGGACCAGCGCGAGGTGAGCGCCCTGGCCGCCGAACTGGGCCTGCTGGGCCTGGTCAGCGTGACGCCGCTCGACGCCGAGCGCCACGCCATGCTGGTGACCACCCACGAAAGCCTGGACGACATCATCGCCATCTGTTCCTTCGTCCTCAATCCGGACGACTTGAAGGTGTCGCAGGCGCCCGCCCTGACGCCCGAGCAGCGCGCCATCGAGCAGGCCGCCCGCGCCGAGGTGGAGAACGCCCTCGGCTACGGCTTCTTCGACCCCATCCTGCCCTTCGCGCCGGGCGCCGCTGCGCCGGCCGCCGGCGCACAGAGCGAGGCCGAGCTGGGCTACGGCTTCTTCCAGCCGCTCGAGCAGATCCGCGCCGCCGCCGCCGGCCCGAGCGAGGCCGAGCAGGGCTACGGTTTCTTCCAGCCGATCGAGGAGATCCGCGCCGCCGCCGGCATCGTCGCGCCGCCGCCGGCGCCGCCGCGCGCCGAGGCCGAAGCCGAGGCCGAGCGCAAGCCGGCGCCGAAACGCGAGGGCGAGAAGGCCGCCGCCCAGGGCGCGGAATCGTCCTCGATCCGCGTCTCGATCGAGAAGGTCGACCAGTTGATCAATCTGATCGGCGAGCTGGTGATCACCCAGGCGATGATCGAACAGCGCGCCGACGCGCTCGACCCGATGGTCCACGAGCGCCTGCTGAACAGCATCGGCCAGTTGACGCGCAACACCCGCGACCTGCAGGAGGCGGTGATGTCGATCCGCATGATGCCGATGGACTTCGTCTTCTCGCGCTTCCCGCGCATGGTGCGCGACCTGGCCGCCAAGCTGGGCAAGAAGATCGACTTCATCACCAACGGCGCCGCCACCGAACTCGACAAGGGCCTGATCGAACGCATCGTCGACCCGCTCACCCATCTGGTGCGCAACAGCATCGACCACGGCATCGAAATGCCGGCCGCGCGCGCCGCCGCCGGCAAGAGCGAGGCCGGCCGGCTGTTCCTGTCGGCCAGCCACCAGGGCGGCAACATCGTCATCGAAGTCTCCGACGACGGCGGCGGCCTGAACCGCGAGCGCATCCTCGCCAAGGCGCTGCAGCAGGGCATGGCGGTCTCCGAGGCGATGAGCGACGGCGAGGTCTGGCAACTCATCTTCGCGCCCGGCTTCTCGACCGCCGAGGCGGTCACCGACGTCTCCGGCCGCGGGGTCGGCATGGACGTCGTCAAGCGCAACATCAGCGCCATGGGCGGCACCGTCGAGATCCGCTCGGCGAAGGGCTTCGGCACGACGATCTCGATCTCGCTGCCGCTCACCCTGGCCATCCTCGACGGCATGTCGATCCGCGTCGGCGAGGAGGTCTACATCCTGCCGCTCGGCTACGTCATCGAATCGCTGCAGCCGGCCCCGGAGGACGTCAAGGAGATCAGCGGCAAGGGCAGCGTGGTCAAGGTGCGCGGCGAATACCTGCCCCTGATTCCGCTCTACCAGATGTTCGACATCGCGCCGCGCTTCACCTCGCCCTGCGACGGCATCTGCGTGATCCTCGAGACCGAGGGGCGCAAGGCGGCGCTGTTCGTCGACGACCTGGTCGGCCAGCAGCAGGTGGTGGTGAAGAACCTGGAGTCGAACTACCGCAAGGTGGTCGGCATCTCCGGCGCCACCATCCTCGGCGACGGCGGCGTCTCGCTCATCCTCGACGTCGCGGCGCTGATCCGCTCTTCGCGCCAGCTCGCCGACGCCGCCATTTTTTCGTGACCCAGATAGGAATCCATCATGTCAGAACAGAAAAACTCAGGAATCAAGCTGGCCGACGGCCAGGACGTCGCCGGCCATGAATTCCTCGCCTTCACGCTCGGCTCCGAGGAATACGGCATCGACATCCTGAAGGTGCAGGAGATCCGCGGCTACGAGGTGGTCACGCGCATCGCCAACGCGCCCGATTTCATCAAGGGCGTCATCAATCTGCGCGGCATCATCATCCCCGTCGTCGACATGCGCA
>JANXSQ010000259.1 GCA_025356595.1 Janthinobacterium sp.
CGCGCGCGCGGCGCGGGGCCCGGCGCGATGAGCGCGGAGCTAGCGGCGCGCGCCGCACCGGCCACCATCCTCAACGTCGACGACGCGCCGGCCAACCTGGAGCTGCTGCGCAAGCTGATGACGGAGCAAGGCTACCAGACCTTCGTCGCCACCGGCGGCGAGCGGGCGCTGGCCATCGCCCGGCGCGTCCATCCCGACCTGATCCTGCTCGACGTCGTCATGCCCGGCATGGACGGCTTCGACACCTGCCGCAGCCTGAAGCGGGACCCGCTGACCGCGCCCATCCCGGTCATCTTCATGAGCGCCAAGACCGAGACCGAGGACGTCGTCGCCGGCTTCGACATCGGCGCCGCCGACTACATCAGCAAGCCGCTGCGCATGGCCGAGGTGTGCGCCCGCGTGCGCGTCCAGCTGCAACTGCGCAGCAACAGCGCCGGCCAGCAGGAACAGGCCGAGCGCCTGCGCAGCGTCGTCGACAACATGGCCGAGGGCTTGCTCATCATCGAGGCCGACGGGCGCATCCAGTTCACCAATCCGGCCTGCGACCGATACCTCGGCTACCCGGCAAACGAACTGGCCGGACGCCCCATCGGCGAACTGCTGACGCCCCTGGTGGCGCAGGAATACCTGGACTATTTCGCGCTCTACGCGGCCAATCCCGACACGGCCCACAAGCACGGCACGCGCGAGGTGACGCTGCGCCACCGCAGCGGCGCCACGCTGAGCATGGACCTGACCCTGACGCCGATGTACCTGCGCCAGCCGCTCTACATCGGCCTGCTGCACGACATCACCCACCACAAGCAGTCCGAGGACGCGCTGCAGCGCGCCGCCTACATCGACCCGCTGACGCAGATCGCCAACCGCCGCCACTTCGACAACTTCCTCGAAAAAGAGTGGCAGCGCGCGGTGCGCAGCGGCGCGCCGCTGTCGCTGGTGGTGCTCGACGTCGACCACTTCAAACTCTACAACGACAGCCTGGGCCATCCGGCCGGCGACCAGTGCCTGCACACGGTGGCGCAGGCGCTCGCCGCGCACGCCTGCCGCAGCACCGACCTGGCGGCGCGCTACGGCGGCGAGGAATTCGTACTGCTGTTCGCCGAGACCGACGCCGCCGCCGCGCTGCTGCTGGCCGAGACGCTGCGCCAGCACGTCGAAATGCTGTGCCTGCCGCATCCGCGCTCGCCGACCTCGGCCTGGATCACCGTCAGCGTGGGCGTGGCGACCATCCACCCGCACCAGCTCGACGACAGCGAAGCCCTGTTCGTGGCGGCCGACCGCGCCATGTACGCGGCCAAGGAAGGCGGCCGCAACCAGGTGCGCGCGAGCCACTCGGGCAGCACCGCCTGGCAAGTCGTGAAAGCCATCGTCATGGGCTAGCGCCGGCCGCGCCGCTCTCCCCCGCTTTCCCTATCCCGCCATCAGAACGATTTGCTCACGCTCAGCTTGACGTTGCGCCCGACGCCGGTGACGGCCTCGCTCAGATACGGCTGGTAATCGCGGTTCAGCAGATTGTCGACCGTCAGGCGCGCCTCCACGCCCCGCCATGCGCCGCCGTTGCCCTGCCAGGACGCGAACAGGCCGTGCAAGCCGTAGCCTTTCGAGGGCGGCAGGCGGTAGGCGTTACCGATCGGCAGCACGCGCTCTTGCGCGGCGACGAAGCGCCCCTGCCAGCCGGCGCTGACACCGTGCGCCGGGAATTTCCAGCCCAGGGTCGCCAGGAGCTTGTCCGGCGCGATGCCCGACACCGGCTCGTCCGCGCCCCAAGGGTCGCGCTGGCTGCCATTGCGGCTGCCGTACTGCATCGACAGCGCGGCGCTGGCGAACAGGCGCGCCGTGTTGTAGAACGATTCCAGCTCCACCCCCTGCGTCGTGAAACCGCTCAGGTTGCGGTAGTTCGACAGGCCCGCCGGCAGCGCCACCTTGCCGCCCGGCTCATAGCCGTACACCAGCACGCCGAGGCGCCGGCCGATGTCGTCGCGCACCCGGTTCCGGTAGGCGGTCAGGCGCAGTTGCGCGTCGTCGCCGGCGCTGAACAGGCCGCGCCGGCCCAGCATCGCGCCCAGCCGCGCGGCCGTGATGCGCTCGACCGCCAACGCGCGGCTGCTGCCCGGCTTCGACGAAGCCTCCTTCGGCGAGACGTAGAACTCGGTCGAATACAACTCGTCGATGGTGGGCGCGCGCCAGCTCTGGCTCAGGTCGGCGAACAAGGCCAGGCTCTCGCTGGCCTTCCAGAACAGGCCGAGGCGCGGCGACCAGCCGCTGTGCTGGACGGCGCTGTAGTCGTGGCCGGCCAGCGGCGAGGCGCTGTTGTAGCGGCGCGCCCGGTTCGGCACGCCCTCCGAGCACACCTGGTCGTAGCGGGCCGCCGCCATCAGCGTCAGCGAGCCGTAGTTGAGCGCGTCCTGCAGATACGCGCCGCGCGTGTTCTGCCGCCCCGACGGCATGTAGTAGGGCTCGAAATAGCCGTAGTTGTAGCTCGCGTCCTTCAGCGCCGTTGGCGTCGGGTAGTACATCAGCGTGTCGCGCACATTGTCGTGCCATTGCGCGCCGACGCTGAGCACATGGCCGACGGCGCCGGTGCGCAGGACGCTCTCGTTGCGCAGGTCCGCCAGGCGGTCCGTGTAGGTGGCCCAACTGGCGTTGCCCAGCGAGCCGAGGAAGGCGGTGCTGGTCGCCGTCGCCGAACGCTGGTCGTGCTGCGTCGTCTTCGACTGGCCGACGCTGGCCGTGAGGTTGACGAGCGGATTGTCGGCCGGGCTGTAGCGCCACTTGACGGCGTAGGTGTCGTCGCGCTGCTCGCGGTAGATGGCCTTGCGGCGCCACGCCTCGTCCCAGCCATACTTCCCGATCTCCGCCTCGGTCGGCGTCGGCACATCCTCGCCCATCGCCGCGAACGGGCCCCAACCGGTGCTGCGGCCGCGCATGACCGACAGCGTCAGCAACTGCGCGGCGCTCAGGCGGACGTTCAGCTTGGTCATGCCGGACGGCGCGTCGACGGCCGAGAAGCGGAAGACGGCGCCGTCCGGCTTGCGCAAGTCGTCGGAGCGGCGCTCGCTCAGATAGGCGATGCCGTCGAAGCGGCCGTCGGCGCTGCGCCCGTAGACGGCGACGGTGGCGTCGTTTTCGGCGTTGTTGCTGTGGCGCGCGTACTTGAGGAAGGCGCCCAGCTTGGCGCCGTCCTTCAGCATATCCCTGGCGTCCTTGGTGTCGACCGTGATCACGCCGCCGAAGCCGCCGTTGCCGTACAGCGAGGTGTGCGGCCCCTTGTTCACCTCCAGTTGCTTGATCAGTTCCGGTTCGATGAAGACCGAGCCCTGGCGGTATTTCTCGAAGCCCTTGGGCACGCCGTCGAGTATCACCTTCACATCCTGCACCTTGCTGAAGCCCCAGATATTGAGCGACTGGCCGCCGGGGCGCGCGGTGCCGCTCATGTCGACGCCGGGCAGGGTATCGAGCAGGGCCGCCACGTTGTCGGCCTGCTGGCGCTCGACATCGGCGCTGCGCAGGTAGGAGCGGCCGACGTTGTCGGCGCTGATGGAGTCGCCGAAAACGGTGATGGCGGGCATCGCCGCTTCGGCCAGTTCGGCGCCGCGGGCGGGCGCGCCGAACAGCAGCGCCAGCGCCGCCGCCATGGGGAGTAGCGCGCAGGCGCTGTGGTATGTCATCTTCATCGAATTCTTTCGGCCAGGTGATCGGAGGCGCGCGGCGCCTGAGCGGCCGCGATGTTGCCATGCTGAAATGCGCGAGAATCATACATCAAATGCGAATGATTCGCAATATCATTTAACTTGAAGGCAAGGCGAAGATGAAAACCCGGAATATTGCCGTTAAAGATATATAATCGAGCAAGACTGCGGCCACAGAACGCGGTCGGAGCAGGCGCGCCTTTTCCCTATTTCAGGAGACACCATGAACGCAGGCATCAACCTCACCACCGTCGCGCCGCTGTTGATTCCCATCCTCGCGCTGTCCATCCCCATCGTCGCCATCGTCATGGGCGCCCTGGCGAAGATGCGCCGCACCGAGCTGATGCATGAAACGGTGCGGCAACTGATCGCCCAGGGCCGCGAGATCCCGCCCGAGTTGTTGATTGACAGCACGCCCGAGTTGTTACGCGACAGCGCGGCGCGCGTCTACGCCGCCGGCGGCGCCCGCCAACACTACGTCGGCGCCATCAGCGTGGCGGCGGGTTTGGGCCTGATGGTGATGTTTTACGTCATGAATCCCGGCGAATGGCTGTGGGCGATCGGCTGCATGCCCTTGTTCGTGGGCTTGGCCATGCTGTTGGTGTGGCGTCTGGAAAAGAAGCGTTGAGCTGATCCAAGGCGCGTCCTACCCCAGCAGGTCGGCCTGAGGCGCTCCTTGCCAAGCGATTGCGTACCAATGTGCGTCCGCCAATGCCCGGCCCACGCGAAGAGTCACCCCGCAAGCAAGACGGCGGCCGTGCGAAGCGGCATTGATATGCAATCGCACGACGAGGTCAATGAAAAGTGCAGTAAGGGACATGGCAAGCAGCGAGGGAAAAATCTCACTGGCGGCGCCGCTCATGATTGATATGTCAAGTTATTGATCGAATTTTTGCACTGTTTTAAGTAAATTCCTTAATTTGGGAAGATTGCCCGCCAGCCCCGTAAACTACGTGTTGGCAGCGTTTAGCAAGTCGGCGACAAAATCCTCTTTTGAAAGCAACTGAAGGCACATCAGCCCGTCTGTCGGACGTCCGTATCGCAGCAATCTGGCGATAGTTTTCCCATCGAGATCGAAGTAGGTGGGCTTGGTAGTTTTCAACCATATATCTCGCGGCCTCACCCAAAGGAAGAGATGATGTCCGCTGTATGAAAGGGGGAAATAATCAGCCAACTCCCGCCCGCAGTGCAGCTGATAGTTGCTTTCTGAGCGTCGGAAATACATTAATTCGTCAAAATTACCACTCCGACGAATCGAATTTTCTCGCCAGGCCGGCTGCGGTGCCACGAACAAAAGGTCATCCACAAAATGGTGACTAGGGTCGGGCAGCATGCCAAAAATCAATATATTTTTCAAGAACGGCTGCGCGTCGACAACCCAAATCATATTGCCGTAAAACGCCTCTCGGCTGCGCATCTCGTCAAGTGGCATGGGGGAGTGCTGAACAATCCACCCAAGTTAAGACTTTTCAGCAATTTTTCTGACTCATCGCCTTGTGCGGTTTTCGGCCTGGGACTCGTGGTTTTGAGAGATTTTCACGGTGGCGATAGGTCCGACCGGCAATCAAGTCGAGCACTGCCCGCAG
>JANXSQ010000287.1 GCA_025356595.1 Janthinobacterium sp.
GCCGTTCGCCGCGGCGAGCTGCTGCGCGGCCTTGCCGTGCGCTTCGGCCTCGCGCGCCAGATTGGCCTGCGCCAGGATGGCCGTGTTTTGGGTGACGATCCCGGCGCGCAGCTCAGCACTGACGCCCCGTTCCGCGTTCAAGTCGGTGCGCGCGACGTCGCGGTCATGGGCGGCTACCTTCCTGGCTGGCCAGCATGTGTTCCATGCCCCGAAGACCGGCGCGCCATGGACCTACGGCCAAGATCACTGACGTGTGGTTCGCGTCAACTATCTTGGCCGGTCGGCGTCAATTATCTTGGCCGGTGAAGCGAGGGATGCCTACTCCTTCTTTTTCAAGGGTTGCTTCTTGCTCTCTCCGTTGACGGCGGCCCTTCGCCGATAGCTTTCAACGTTCAATTCAAATATGGTTGAGTGATGCACCAAGCGGTCAACGGCGGCAAGCGTCATTGCTGGTTCCGGGAACACCTGATCCCATCCGGAGAACGGCTGGTTCGCCGTCAACGCCAGGCTCTTCCTCTCATAGCGCGCCGCGATCAACTCGAACAGCACTGACGTCTCGGCCTGGTCGCGCCTGACGTAACTCAGGTCATCAAGGATCAGCAAGTCGAAGCGGTCTAGTTTGGCGATCTCCGCCGGCAACCGCATCTCGCGTCGCGCCACCTGCAGCTTTTGCACCAAGTCGCTGGTGCGCGCGAAGTGGACCCTGTAGCCACGGTCGATCAGGCCGTTGCCGATGGCGCAGACGAGATGGCTTTTGCCCACGCCCGGCGGCCCAAACAACAGCAGGTTGGCGCCTTGCTCTATCCAGCCATCACCCTCGACCAAGGCGGTGACGTGGGCCTTCGACACGGTCGGCACCGCCGCGAAGTCGAAGTTCGACAGCAGCTTGCCAGGCAGCAGCTGGGACTCCAAACGGTGTCGCTCGAGGCGCCGCGTTTCCCGCTCGGCCAGTTCATGTTCCATCACAGCGGCAAGGAAGCGTTCGGCCGGCCAGCCTTCCTTGTTCGATTGCTCGGCCAGCGCCGCCCACAAGCGCTTAACCGTCGGCAGCCGTAGTTCGTTGAGGATCAGCGGCAGGCGCGCCGCGATGCCGCTCATGCGGCCGTCAACAGCAGATCGTAGCTGGCCAACTCGGGCAGCACGACTGTCACCGCCGGGTACAACGCCGGTCGGGGAGCCATCTCGTCGCGCAGCTGATCCAGATCGGGTAACTCGCCGGCGGCGAGCAGGAGCGCCAGGCGCTCAGCCAGCTCCGCCTCGCAGCCGCCGTTGCCGGCCAAATCGAGCAAGCCGACCATCAACCGGCAGGCGCCGGCTTCGGGCAAGCTGTCCCTGAGTCGCGCCCACATCAGCCGATATTCGGTGCGCGGGAACAGCGCGTCGCGCAGTACCGAGCGCGCCAGCGCGCCGGGCTTGCGCTTGAGCGCCGGAAGGAGATGGCGGTAGTCAACGACCTTGCCACGTCCGCTGACCGGATCGGGTTGCCCGCGCAGCAATTCGAGCACGCACACATTGCCCAGCCAGCACTCCAGCTTCTCGCTGTAAATCCGCACTTTCAACCGATGCCCCACCAGCCGCGACGGCGCCGTGTACAGCACCTTCTTGACCGTCATCGTGCCGTACTTCGTAACACGGGCATCGACCTCCTCGTAGTCGCTGCTGCGTCGCGACGGCAATGCCTTGAGCGTGCGCCGCTCCTCGTTGAACTTGCCCGCCACGCGAGCGTTGAGGCGTCCGAACACCTCGGCCACGAAGCGTCGATAGGCATCCAGGTCAGCGAAGTCGCGGTGCCCGCGCAGCAGCAGCGCCTGCTCCATGGTGCGCTTGAGCGTTCCCTGGCGCGATTCAATTGAACCGTTCTCGTGGCTCACGCCCAGGTTGTTGCGGCTCGGCCGCATGCCGTAATGCAGACACAGTCCTTCGTAGCGCCGCGTCAGCAGTTCATGCTCGGTCTGGTTGTTGTAGGCTGCCGTCAGGCTGTCGGTACGGTGCTCCTCGGGCACGCCGCCCATCATCCAGACGGCGTTCTGCAGCCCCGAGGACAGGGCCATGAAGCTTTCGCCACCAAGCACCACCTCAACGTAGCGCCAGCCGGAGTAGGCCAGCGCAAACTGGTACAGCAGGTGCAGCAGGACCGCCCCGGCAATGCTCACCTGCAGCACGGCGGCATGGGTGAAGTCGGACAGGCCCAAACGGCCAGGCGGGTGCGCCTGCGCGAAGAACACCTCGCGCTCCCTGCCATGGCTCGCTCCCCAGGTCCGCACACGGCGTTGCAGCGTGCGCAGCAGTGCGTTGTCGTACTGCCCGGGGTGGCGTCGCTGCATTTCCTCCAGCAGCGTGGTGGCGGTCAGCGCCGGCGTCGCCTCCAGCAATGGCACGACCTCGCTTTGCCAAACAGCCTCGAACGGGTCGGCGCGCGTGCGCCATGCGCGCGCGGCCCTCTGTGACGGCAACGTGTCGGTGCTGTCCAGTCGGCGCGCCGAGCGCACGCTGATGCCGGCCTTGGCCGCCGCAACCTCCTGACCGAGCTTGGTTCTGAGTTTCTTGTAGATGCCCACCTGGTGATCTCCAATGCGTTTGCCGGCCACTCGTCGTCTCCCCAGCTCCATGCTGAATGAAACAACTGTAAACCTCGCTTCCGCACCGGGCCGGTTTCAGGTGACAAACCGGCCAAGATAGTTGTCGTCTACCGGCCAGGATAATTGTCGCTCACCCGCCTGCATTAGCTCATTTCTTGCATATTCTGCTTGGCCATGAGTGTCGAACACTGCTGTGACTCTATCGCTCATGGCACAGCCTCCAGACTCCAACCTTTGCACAGTTAGATCTGTACGCTCACGCATAGTTTTGGTTTGCGGCCAAAATAGGTGACAAGATGCGGCAGACGCCAATCATCCTTAACCAGCAAAATCAGCTCGCTGAGAAAGTAGCGATCGTCGATATAAG
>JANXSQ010000305.1 GCA_025356595.1 Janthinobacterium sp.
CTCGTTTGGCCCCAGGAGCTTTGGGTCAAGCGAGCATTCCATGATAATCTCGTCTCGGGCATCGCGCAGTCGGTTACGCGAGACGGCGAGTGTGTGGCGAGCATCGAGGTTTTGGCTCATCATCTCAATGAGATGCTTGACGCTAGACAATGCTTTTGCATTCAAGGCGCTGACTTCTTCTGCGGTGAGCATGGGGCTTTATCCTTTGGTGGTTTGGTTGAAGTGTGAGCGTCGGAGATGTTTGCAGTTTGCTTTGCAGTTTGCGTGTTTGCTTACTGCGTGTTTGCGCTTGCCGCGATAGGCAGCGATGTACGGCTTGTCGATGCGCACAATGACCGGCACAACGCCCTGCCGAACGCCTGCCTTGCCGAAGAAGTCGCGGAACGTGCCTTCGGGGAGGTCGATACGGTGCCTGCCGCAGATGTCGAGTTTTACGACGCGTCCGTAGATGTGGCCGGAGCGAGACGACAGGGTGTAGCCTGTGCCGAAAGGCATACGGTCTTTGGTGGCGCAGAACAGGCCGTGAGAGCGGTAGTGTGCATGCGGGGCAGCGAGAGCTTGCGGCGGAAAGAAAGAAGCATCCATAAAAGTTTCCTTGTAGAAAAAGCGTCAGGGCAAGTAGTGTCAGGGCAAGTTTGGAGCCTGCCCTGACAAGGTTGGTGATTGCCGCCCATAGTACCCCGGCAGCCGTGAGGGTGAGGCTAGGACAAGTCAACTAGCGCATCAGCCGAGAATGCCGGGGCTTGGCGCGAGGCGGCAGGTCGCGCTTGCGTGTTCAGCGTGTTACTTCGGGGCGGCTTCCGTCTGCGTTTGAGGCGTATCCGAGCCGTTGCGCTCAAGTACGTTGCGCTCAAGTACGTTGCCATCGAACGCAGGCTTGTCGTCAAAGACAGGCTTGTCGTCAAAGACAGGCTTGGTCACGGCGGCAGTGGAGACTCCCTGCACCGTTGCCCCGCCCGACACGTTGGCGGCATGCGTGACGCTTTCCGGCAGAACCACGGACGAGATGCTGCTGGGGTTGGCGGTGCGCCAAGAGACCACTTCGTCGCGCAGCTCTTTGAGATGCGGCAGGTAGCGGCGATCGGAGTTCTGGTCAAGCTCGACGCACTGGCGGTAGTGGTCGAGCACGGAGAGAATGTGAATGTCAGACGCATCCAGCGTGAGCGCAGGTATCAGAAGTTCAGTCGGCATGGTGTGAGTCCTTGTCTTTGGGTCAGTGCTAGGGCGAGGCGACCCCCTAGCCGGTCGGCTGCGATACTCGAACCGCAAAGATGCCTCAAACGCTTCTTGGCGTTACGTTCGCTTCTTGGCATCGATTTGTTCGAGTATCGTAACAGTTACGCCAGCCCCGTCGTTTAACATTTCAGGGAACGGCTCGATGCTCTGCGTGCCGCGAATGCGGCGGGTGCTGCGCTGCGCGGCAAGATCGGCCTCGCTGATAGACCGGGCGCAGTACGAACACCAACTTTCGGATACGGGCGTACCGCACGACGGGCAGCGGTCGGGTTCTTGTCTGCGCTCTAAAGTTTTGGGCATTTCCTGCACCACCTTTCGTAATGGCGGCCAATTCATGATTGCGGCCAATTCATGATTGCGGCCAATTGTTTTAAGCCCCGGCAAACGCCCTTGTTTGTGCGGGGCGGGAAAATGTGCCTGAACGCAGGCAGGGCGGCTTCTACGGCCCTGCAATTGCGAAAGAGTGGCATTGCCGCTGCAAAGGGCGGCAGGGCAAATCCTAGAACTGGCGACTTCCTCAGAAACCTGTTGGTTCGTCGTCGCGCAGTGTCATGTCGGCAAAGCGCGTGTAGGTCGGCTGAAAGCCGATGCGTATGTTTCCGGTTGCGCCGTTGCGATGCTTGGCGACGATGAACTCGACTTCGTCGGTGGTGCGCTCGGTGATTACGGTCTCGCTGTTTCGGAGGCGAGCGTAATAGGACTCGTTGTAGAGAAAGGCCACGAGGTCGCTGTCTGCTTCAATCGACCCGGATTCTCGAAGGTCGGAGAGCAGAGGCCGCTTGTTCTCTCGGCTTTCGACGGAGCGGGAGAGCTGCGACAGGGCCATCAGCGGAACGCGCTCCTGCCGTGCAATAGATTTCAAGTCGCGTGAGAGTTCGGACACGGCTTGCGTTCGGTTCTCTGAGCCGCTCTTTGCACTCATCAACTGCAAGTAGTCTACCCCGACAAACGCGAGGTCGTTGTAGTCGCGGCGGATGCGGCGTATCACGGAGGACAGCTCGGCAATCGTGCAGCCAGGAGAGTCGTTAATCACGAGTGGCAGGCTGTAGCACTCCTGCACGGCGAGCGCGTACCTGTCCCACTCATCCTGCGTCAAGTCCCCCATGCGCAGCTTATGCGAGTCGAGACGGGCCAGCATGCAGGCAATGCGCAGGGCGTACTGCTCTTTGGACATTTCCAGCGAGAACAACGCGACGGGGCGGTGCTCCTGCAAGGCAACGTGCAGGGCCATGTGCAGGAGCAGCGACGTTTTGCCGCATCCGGGCCTCCCCGCAAGCACCCAGAAGTCCGGCGATTGCAGGCCCGAGGTCAGGCGGTCGATACCGGGCAGGCCCGTCGAGAGGCCGAGCATGCTGGTGCCGCGCTCGTGCGCCTCTTCGGAGCGGGCGTACTCCTGATACAAAAGCCGCCCGATTGTTTCAGAGTCCTCGGGGCTGTCTTTGCTGCGCTTATCCGCTATTTGGAGCACGGCGGCTTCGGCTTCCCCGATAAGCTGCTCGGGCGACTGGCTTTCAGCGTTGCCCAGAGCCATCAGGGATAGCCC
>JANXSQ010000307.1 GCA_025356595.1 Janthinobacterium sp.
ACCATTCCCGGTGGAATGGTGACATGCAAGACCTGACCCCGATGTACGATGTATGCCGCGTCCGGCGCGCGCATCGGGTCGCCTCGCTCGGCGCCAGTTTTGGCCGCCGGACACGCAGGGCTTGGGGGAACACATGAGGTATTTGCGGCTCGGGGCGACGCGCCTGGTCTTGGTGTTGCTGGCGGCGATGTTGCTGGCTTGCGGCGCGGTTTGGTTGTTGCAGCTGGCGCTGGGCGGCTCCGGCGGATTGTGGAGCGCGGCCCTGGCGGCGTTGATCGGCGCTCTGGCGCTGCATCTGGCCGGACGACCAACCGGCGACGCCGGCCTGCAGCAGTTCGCCGACGCGGTCGGCCTGGCCATCGACGACATTATGATAGGCGCGGCGGAAACCTCCTACTTCGTCGATTCGGTCAAGAAGAAGGTCGAGCAGGACGTCAAGACGGCCGGCGAGATCGCCGCCAGTTCGGCGCACAGCGCCCGCGCCACGCAACAGATCGCCGCCAACGCGGAACGGGCGGCCACGGTGGCGGCCCAGGTGCGCAGCGAAAGCGTGGCCGCGCGGGCCGAGGTCGATCAGGGCTTGCGGCGCATCGGCAGCGCGAAGAGCGAGGCGCAGGCCGCCTCGGCGCTGATGGCCGTGTTGCAGGACAAGTCGCGGCGCATCGCCGGCTTCACCGACGCCATCAGCGAGATTTCCGCGCGCACCAATCTGCTGGCGCTGAACGCCGCCATCGAGGCGGCCCGGGCCGGCGAGAACGGCCGCGGCTTCGCCGTCGTCGCCGGCGAGGTGCGCCAACTGGCGCTGCGCACCAAGGAGGCCAGCGACGAGATCAGTCTGATGGTGCGGGAAATTAACGAGCAGGCGGAAAAGGCGGCCCGCGGCATGAGTTCGCTGGCCGAGGTGGTCACCGAGGCGGCCCGCAACGTCGACAGCGTGCACGGCTCGCTGAGCCAGATCGAGGCCTCGTCGGGCGTCTCGGAAGAGGAGATCGGCCAGATCGCGCGCGCTTCGCGGGCCCACGTCGACACCACCCAGGTGATCGCCGACGCCATCGGCCAGATCCGCGACAGCATGCTGTCGACCGACGCCGAACTGCCGCGCGCGGCCGCGTCGGCGATGGCGTTGGCCGAGCGGGCCGAGGCGATCGCCGGCGCGCTGGGCGAATCGAGCGTGGCCACGCCGCACGACGCGATCCGCCTCGCCGCCCAGGACGCGGCGCGCGAGGTGGGGCGCATCTTCGACGCCGCCATCGCCGCCGGACAAATCACCCGCGAGGCCTTGTTCGAACGCCGCTACCAGGCGATTCCGAACACCAACCCGCCGAAACACCACAGCCGCTTCGACGCCTTCACCGACCGCGCCCTGCCGGAGTTGCAGGAGGGCTTGCTGGAAGCGATGCCGCAGCTGGCCTACGCCGGGGCGGTCGACAGCAAGGGCTACTTCCCCACCCACAACAAGAAGTTTTCCCAGCCTCTGACGGGCGACTACGCCATCGACATCCTCAACAACCGCACCAAGCGCATCTTCAACGACCGCACCGGGGCGCGCTGCGGCGCCAACACGCACGCCTTCCTGCTGCAAACCTATAAGCGCGACACGGGCGAAGTCATGCACGATTTGTCGGCGCCCATCTACGTCGGCGGCAAGCACTGGGGCGGCTTCCGCGTCGGCTACCGCTCCATCGGCCATTGACGCCCGCCGGGCGCGTCGCGCCCGGCGCGGCGGCCGCTTAGTCGAGGCCGGCGCTTAGTCGAGGTCGCTCTTGGCGGCGATGCCGCCGCCGGACGCGGTGGCGCTGCGCAGGGTGACGGTGTTCATGCCTTCGAGGTGGCTGCGCAGCCATTTGTGCGCCGGGCTGCGCGCGTCGCGCTCGTGCCAGAGCATGTCGAGGTGGACGGCCGGCAGCGGGAACGGCAGTTCCTTGTAGATCAGCGCGTCGGTCATGCCGGTCGAGGCGATCAGGTGGCGCGGCAGCACCGTCAGCAGGTCCGAGTTGGCGACGACGCGCCCGGCCGTGAAGAATTGGTTGACGGTCAGCAGGATGCGCCGCTCGCGGTGGATCTGCGCCAGCGCCTCGTCGACCAGGCCGTGCGCCCGTCCCGAGAAGCTGACCAGCAGGTGGTTGGCCGCGCAGTAGTTGTCCAGCGTCAGCTCGTCCTTGGCCAGCGGGTGCTGGCGCCGCATCACGCACACGTATTGCCCCGAATACAGGCGCTCGTGGCGGATCGGCGAGCCCGTTTCGCTCGACAGTTGCGCCGCCACGCCGGGGAAGAAGCCGACGGCCAGGTCGATGTCGCCGCGCAGCAGCATCGGCCGCGGTTCGCGCGTCGTCAAGGGCACCATGCGCACGTTGACGCCGGGCGCCTCGCTTTCGATCGAGCGCATCAGCGAGGGCAGCCAGAACGCGGCGGTGGCGTCGGCCATGGCCATGCGGAAGGTGGCGTGGGCTTTCGAGACGTCGAAGGTTTCCGGCGTCACCGCCGCCTGCAGGCTGGCCAGCGCCGAGCGCACGGCCGGCCACAAGGCCTCGGCGCGCGGCGTCGGCTTGACGCCGTAGGCGGTGCGGATCAGCAGTTCGTCGCCCAGGCTTTCGCGCAGGCGTTTGATGGCGTTCGAGACGGCCGGCTGGGTCATCGCCAGATGGCCGGCGGCGCGCGTCAGGTTTTGTTCCGTCATCACGGCGTCGAAGACGCGCAGTAAGTTCAAATCCAGCGTCAGAAAGCTCATGGTGGCCTAATTTATTTTAGTGATTGCTGTGTCAGCGTGGTGGAGATATTGATTTTGCAGCGCAAAGCATAAAAATATGACATCGATCATTCATCATTCGAATAATTGGTATCAGGAAATGGAATTAGATTTATATGTTGCACTGCACTATAGTACGTCATCGATTCTATAATGCACTGGAACATCATGTCTACCGTCATCTCCGCCGTCCAAATCGCCTTCGCCTCGGCGCTGGATTTCCCTCTCTTGAGCATGCTGCAAGCGCTGCTGAGCGCCGTCCTGATCGCCGCCCTGCTGGTCTTGTTCCGCCCGCTGCTGCTGGGCGTGGCGCGCGCCGCGCTGTTGCTGGTCAAGCCGCGCCTGAGCAAGGAACAACGCCTGGCGCGCCGCCTGATGCGCGACGCGATGATGCTCAACCGCATGGTCAACGCCATGGACGGCGGCGCTCCCAGCCACGCCGCCGAACTGCGCGCCCTGGCCGCCCGCTAAGCAAACCGGCCGCGCCCGCGGCCGCTTACCAGCGCCGCCGCGCCAGCTGCGGCGGCTCTCTCAGCCCGCCTCCCCCAGCAATTTCGGCTTCAGCGCATGATCCACAGGCTTCTCGCCTATCCAGATTTTCAACACCGCGTTGTAGAAGGCCAGCTCCGGCATCACCTCGCCGATGCGCTTGCCGTTCAACTGGCATTGCGTGCCCACGCCGGGAATCCAGTCCAGCGCCAGGACGTCGCCTTTTTTCAAGCCCGGCAGCAGCGCGAACATTTGTCCGAACTGCATGGTCTGGTTGAGTATCCTGGTTTTCTCGGCCTTGTCGGAGTTGTTGTTCAAGCCGGTCATGAAGCCCTGGCCGAAATCGTCCGAACTGACGTCGCGCAGCATCACGATGGCGACGCGGCGCGGGCCGGGCATGGCGAGGATCTCGGCCACGCTGCTTTTCTTTTCCGGCAGATACAGGCCGACCGCGTAGACCTTGAAGATCGCCTTGTAGCGCAGGCCGGCGCCGTTCAGCTTCAATTCCTTGTTGGCGATGAGCGCGGTCTCGTCGAGCTTGACGCCGCCGACCTCGAAGGCTTGCGCGCCCTGGCAACACGCCGCGGCCAGGCAGACGGCCGCCAGCAGGCGGCGGATCTGGTTCTTATTCTTATTCATGGGGTCTCCGCGATGGGTAGGGGCAGGCTATTGCAGTGTAAGACATTTATGGGCGCCTGCGGGGGTCAGGCGGCATGCCGTCGACGCAAAAAAAGCCGTGGCGTGAAGCCGGACCCAGACCATACGATCTGACTCCGGATTCACGCCGCGGCTGCTTCTTTTGGCGGGACTGGCCTCAGGGCTTGAGCGCCGCCTGCAGGCGCTCGTACTTGGCGCGCAGTTCGGCTTCGCTTTCGCGCCAGGCCGGATTGAAGGGGATGCAACTGACCGGGCACACTTGCTGGCACTGCGGTTCGGCGAAGTGGCCGACGCACTCGGTGCATTTGTCCGGGTCGATTTCGTAAATTTCGGCGCCCATGTAGATCGCTTCGTTCGGGCACTCGGGCTCGCATACGTCGCAGTTGATACAGTCGTCGGTGATGAGTAGTGCCATGGTTGCGCTCGCTTATCCGGCTTGTTCCGCGGTCGCCGCAATCTTCCTTTGCAGCCAGCGGTCCACCGATGGGAAAACAAATTTGGAGACGTCGCCGCCCAGCATCGCGATCTCGCGCACGATGGTGCCGGAGATGAACTGGTATTGGTCGGACGGCGTCAGGAACATGGTTTCAACGTCAGGCAGCAGGTAACGGTTCATGCCGGCCATCTGGAATTCGTATTCGAAGTCGGACACGGCGCGCAGGCCGCGCACGATGACGCGGGCGTCGTGCTTGCGCACGAAGTCCTTCAACAGGCCGGAAAAGCTTTCCACCTCGACGTTCGGATAATGGCCCAGCACCTCGTTGGCGATGGTCAGGCGTTCGTCGAGCGAGAAAAACGGGCTTTTGTTTTTGCTGTCGGCGACGCCCACGATCAGCTTGTCAAACAGACCGGATGCGCGGCGCACCAAATCTTCATGACCGCGCGTGAGCGGATCGAACGTTCCCGGATAGACGGCTACAACCATTGCGGCTCCCTAGAGATGCACCAATATAGAACGCGCATTATGCCTGAAAAACGGGCTTTTCCTCAGTGTAGGGGCCGCCCGCGGCCTATTCCGCCGCGATTTCGGCCTTTGCCGGCGCTTTGTTGTAAGTTAGCAAATGATAGAAGACGGTGCCGGCTTTATCGGCGCGGATGACGTTCCAGCCGTCCATCCAGGCCGGCGCCTCGACGCCGTCCTCGAAGCTCAGCGGCAGGCCGGACTCGGCGTACACCAGGCCGCCCTCCTTGAGCAGCGCCGCGCACAGCGGCAGCGTCTTCGCCAGGAAATCCTGCTGGTAAGGGGGATCGAGGAAGATCAGGTCGAAACGCTGGCCGCGCGCGGCCATGCTCTGCGCCGTCAGCAGCGCGTCGCCGCGCAGCAGTTGCACCTGATCGGCGCGCAGTTTGGTCTTGATTTCCTCCAGTTGGCGGATCACCGGCGTATAGGCGTCGACCATCGTCACCGACCGGGCGCCGCGGCTGGCCGCCTCGAAGCCGAGCGCGCCGCTGCCGGCGAACAAGTCCAGGCACTCGGCCCCGGCCCAGGAACCGTCGCGCAGGTGGTTGATCCAGTTGAAGACGGTTTCGCGCACGCGGTCCGGCGTCGGGCGCAGGCCCTGCGCGTCGAGCACCGGCAGCGCGGTGCGCTTCCAGCTGCCGCCGATGATGCGGACCTGGTTCGACAGGGGGGGACGGTGGACCGGGACTTTGGCGGGTTTTTTTGGCTTTTGCATGGGGCGGCTTGATGAATTCAGTGTCGGCCACTATAGCATATGGGGGCGCCCGGCCGGCCCGGGCGGGCAGGCCAAGGCGGGGCGCAAAGCCGCGCCTTGGCGCGGATTTCAGCGCCGTTTTGGTCCGCCGCGCGGCCGTCCTCAGCGCGCTTCCGTCGCCAGGGAATTGAAGTCGTCGATCCAGCCCTGCATGCGTTTCTGGGCGTGCGCCTTCTGCGCCGGCGTCGCCATCTTGATGACGGCCAGCACCATGTTCGCCGTGCCCTCGTTGTAGGCGTCGAAGAAGGCCTTGTGCTCGGAATGCTCGAGGCGCTCGAAGCTGTCCTGGATCAGGGTGTGGATCAGGGCCGCGCTGGCGTCCTTGCCGAGTTTTTCCTTTTGCACCTTCTGCACCAGGGTGATGACGCTCTTCTGGCGGCGCATGCGCTCCTCCAGAAACAGCTCGTTGTTGAGCGGACGGCTGTCCGAGGCCCGGCGTATCAGCGCCTCCTGCTCGCGGCTGAAACTGCCGAACCACAGCTCGAATTGCTCCATCGATTTCTCGAAGCGGAATTTCTGCCGCTTCTCGGTGTCGCCGCGCAGGTATTTCTTGCGGTAGTCGTCATTGTTCGAGGCGAACTTCTTTTCCAGCTGGACAATTTGTTCCGGACGCAGCGCGCGCGCCAGGTCCGCCAGGTCCGGCTGGGCCTTGAACAGCAGCGCCTGGGTGCGGTTGCGGATGTCGGCGTAGTCGGCCAGCAGCTCGGCCTGGGTGGGATTGCCCTGCAGCTGGCGCTGGGCCGTGCTCAGCACCTGCACGTAATCCTTCAACTGGGTCTTGCGGTGCCACTGGAAGTAGCCGTCGATATCCTTCTTGACCCAGCCCTTTTGGTCGGAATCGAGGTCGACGTAGGCGTTCAACCACCAGTACAGCAGGGTTTCACCGTGGTTGTAGCTCAGGCGCAGCGAACTGCAGCCGGCCAGCAAGAGAAAAAGGCCGAGCATGCAGAGCTGGCGAACCCTGTCGCGGGGAGTGGTCGTGTTAAACTTTTTCATCTTCTTAACCTAATCAATCGACGTCCTATGAATGTTGTCATCCTCGCCGCCGGCATGGGAAAGCGTATGCAATCGGCGCTGCCCAAAGTTCTCCATCCACTGGCTGGCAAGCCGCTGTTGTCGCATGTGATCGATACCGCGCGGCGTCTCGACTCCGTCCGATTATGCGTGATATACGGGCATGGCGGCGCCGCCGTGCTGAATCTGCTTGAGAAACACAACGCCGGACAGGCCGCGCCGATTCGCGCCGCGCTGCAGGAACAGCAGTTGGGCACCGGCCACGCGGTGATGCAGGCCGCCCCGATGCTGGACGACAGCGTGCCGACGCTGATCCTGTACGGCGACGTGCCCTTGACCAGCGCCGCCTCGCTGCAGCGCCTGGTCGACGCGGCCGGCGTCGACAAACTGGCCATCCTGACGGTGGTGCAGGCCGATCCCTTCGGCCTGGGCCGCATCGTCCGCGAGAACGGCGCCATCGTCCGCATCGTCGAGGAAAAGGACGCCAGCGCGGCCGAGCGGGCCATCGGCGAGATCAACAGCGGCATCATGGTCGCGCCGACGGCGCAGCTGAAGAAGTGGCTGGCCGGCCTGTCGAACACAAACGCCCAGGGCGAGTACTACCTGACCGACATCGTCGCCCAAGCCGTGGCCGACGGCGTCGCCGTCGTCTCGGCGCAGCCGGCGGCGGAATGGGAAGTGGCCGGCGTGAACAGCAAGGTGCAACTGGCCCAGCTTGAGCGCATCCACCAGGGCAACATCGCCCACGCGCTGCTGGAACAGGGCGTGACCCTGATGGACCCGGCCCGCATCGACGTGCGCGGCGAGCTGTTGTGCGGACGCGACGTCAGCATCGACGTCGGCTGCGTCTTCGAAGGCCGCGTCGAGCTGGCCGACGGCGTGCGCGTCGGCGCGCACAGCGTCATCGTCAACTCCAGCATCGCCGCCGGCGCGCAGATCAAGCCCTTCTGCCACATCGAGGACGCCGTCGTCGGCGCCGCCTCGCTGATCGGCCCCTACGCGCGCCTGCGCCCGGGCACGGTGCTGGCCGAGGATGTCCACATCGGCAATTTCGTCGAAATCAAGAACACCCAGATCGCCGCGCACAGCAAGGCCAACCACCTGGCCTATGTCGGCGACGCGACCATCGGTTCGCGCGTCAACATCGGCGCCGGCACCATCACCTGCAACTATGACGGCGTCAACAAGTTCCGCACCGTCATCGAGGACGACGCCTTCATCGGCAGCGACAGCCAGTTGATCGCGCCGGTCACGGTGGGCAAGGGCGCCACCCTGGGCGCCGGCACCACGCTATCGGGCAACGCGCCGGCCGGCAAGCTGACCATCTCGCGCACCCGCCAGGTGACCGTGGACGCGTGGCAACGTCCAGTGAAGGTGAAGAAGTAAGCATCCCCCGCAGGCGGGCCGCCCGGCTCGCCTGGCCCTGGCCCCGCGCTGTCCGCCCTCCCCCGTTTCGCCATTTCACAATCTGTGGATAAAACTGTTGATAAGCTTGTTCGCAGCCGCTGGATAAGCGTGTGCGCAAGCCTTGGACAAGTGCGGGACAAGTTGCCCTTATTCCCCGTAAAGCTGCCTGTCGGGCCAATGCGGCGGCGTTGGCGCAGCGTTTGCCTGCGGCGCGTCCGCCGCAAGCGGGCTTTTCTCGGTTTTGTGGATAACTGTGTGGGTAAGCCTGAGGATAAGCGCCGCATAAGCCGGTATAAGTCGATTTCCCCACTTGGGTAATCGCCCCGCCCTGTGGGTAAGCCTGTTGGCAAGTGGTGGGTAAGCTGAGGATAAGTGGCTCCGCGCATTCAAGATCCTGACGCCGGGTTCGCCGCGTCCTTGAACGTTGCGGCGGCGCCGTGCGTTGCCGGCGTCAGCGATGTCCGCCGCCGCCGCGCCGCCCTCCGCTTTTACGCTGACACGGAGGTGGGGCCGCGAATGTTCGCGTCAGTTGTGGATAAAGATGTGGGTAAGTATGTTGGCAAGCTGGGGAAATGCTGGGGAAAAGACCCGCCGCGAATCTTGCTTAATTCGGCTATGAAGAATCGCGGATAGGGTCAGCGGGCATGGCGTCCGCACCGCTCACAGTTTTAACGCACCTTGGCGGCGCCACGCCGGTGGCAGCGGCCCGCGGCACCCATCCCGCCTGTGGATAAGCATGTGGGAAACCCGCGTATAGATGGTGGGAAAGCGCGGTATAAGCCTGTGTCCAAGCCCTGGATAAACGGTGGATAAAGTTGTCCCGCCCTCAGACGGCGATGCGGGTGTCGAACTTGCTGCGGAAGGTGGAGAAATACGCCTTCACGTTGCGCACATTGGCGTGCGCGGCGAACAGGCGGTGCGCCAGCGCGTGGTAGGCCGGCATGTCGGCCACCTGCACGATCAGCACGAAGTCCGGGCCGGGCGAAACGCGGTAGCATTGCAACACAGCGGCCTCGGCGGCGACGTGGCCCTCGAATTCCGCCATCCGTTCGGCGGCCTGCACGTCGAGCGTGATCTCGACGATGGCCGTCAGGCGCGCATCCACCATCTGCGGCGCGACGATGGCGACCTGGCGCTCGATGACGCCGCTCTCGGTGAGGCGTTTGACCCGGCGTAGGCAGGTCGGCGCCGACACATGGACCTCTTGCGCCAACTCATTGTTGGTGCGCGCGGCGTTGCTCTGCAGCGCATTCAATATGCGGCGATCCAGTTCGTCGAGCTGGGCGGTGCTTTCTGTCATGGTCGGTTTACTCAATATGAAAAGAAAATCGTATTATTTGAAATAATATTTCATCGTAAAATACACGTGAAATATTCTTTCATATTTTAATCAAGTTAGATAGCATATTTCACGACCCCTGCTTTAGCATAGCCGCATTATCTTTTCTCTCATCAAGAGGCTCCCATGTGCGGCATCGTCGGCGCAGTAGCGCAACGCAACATCACCCCTGTCCTGCTCGAAGGCCTGAAACGTCTGGAATACCGCGGCTATGATTCCTGCGGCGTGGCCCTGCACGTGGACGGCCAGCTGCGCCGCTCGCGCAGCACCTCGCGCGTGACGGACCTGGAAAAACAGATGGACGAAGCGCAACTGGGCGGCTTTACCGGCATCGCCCACACGCGCTGGGCCACGCACGGCGCGCCCGTCTCGCACAACGCCCATCCGCATTTTTCGCCGAGCGACGAGAACGCCCGCGTCGCCCTGGTGCACAACGGCATCATCGAAAACCACGACGAGCTGCGCGCCGAACTGAGCGCCCTCGGCTACGTGTTCCAGAGCCAGACCGACACCGAAGTGATCGCCCATCTGGTTGAGCACATGTACAACGGCGACCTGTTCGACACCGTCCAGCACGCCGTGAAACGCCTGCACGGCGCCTACGCCATCGCCGTCTTCTGCCGCGAGGAACCGCACCGCGTGGTCGCCGCGCGCCAGGGCTCGCCGCTGATCGTCGGCCTGGGCAAGGGCGAAAACTTCGTCGCCTCGGATGCGATGGCGCTGGCCGGCACCACCGACCAGATCATCTACCTGGAGGAAGGCGACGTCGTCGACCTGCAACTGTCGCGCTGCTGGATCGTCGACGCCGACGGCAAGCCGGTCGAACGCGAAGTCAAGACCGTGCACGCGCACACCGGCGCGGCCGAGCTGGGCCCGTACCGCCACTACATGCAGAAGGAAATCTTCGAACAACCGCGCGTCATCGGCGACACCCTCGAAGGCGTCACCGGCATCATGCCGGAACTGTTCGGCGACGGCGCCTACAAGGTCTTCAAGCAGATCGACCGCGTGCTGATCCTGGCCTGCGGCACCAGCTACTACGCCGGCCTGACGGCCAAGTACTGGATCGAATCGGTGGCCAAGGTGCCCGTCAGCGTCGAGATCGCCAGCGAATACCGCTACCGCGACAGCGTGCCGCACCCGAACACCCTGGTCGTGACGATCTCGCAGAGCGGCGAAACGGCCGACACCCTGGCGGCGCTGAAACACGCGCGCAGCCTGGGCATGTTGCACACCCTGACGATATGCAACGTCGCCACCAGCGCCATGGTGCGCGAATGCGCGCTGTCCTACATCACCCGCGCCGGCGTCGAAGTGGGCGTGGCCTCGACCAAGGCCTTCACGACGCAACTGGCGGCCCTGTTCCTGCTGACGCTGACGCTGGCGCAAGTGAACGGCCACCTGACGGACGCGGAAGAGGCGGCGCACCTGAAGGCGATGCGCCATCTGCCGGTGGCGATCGCCGCCGTGCTGGCGCTGGAGCCGCAAATCATGGCCTGGTCGGAAGACTTCGCGCGCAAGGAAAACGCCCTCTTCCTGGGCCGCGGCATGCATTACCCGATCGCCCTGGAGGGCGCGCTGAAGCTGAAGGAGATTTCCTACATCCACGCCGAAGCGTATCCGGCCGGCGAGCTGAAGCATGGTCCGCTGGCGCTGGTGACCGAGGAAATGCCGGTCGTGACGATCGCGCCGAACGACGCGCTGATCGAAAAGCTGAAATCGAACATGCAGGAAGTGCGCGCCCGCGGCGGCCAGTTGTTCGTCTTCGCCGACGTCGACTCGCGCATCACCTCGGGCGAGGGCTTGCATGTGATCCGCCTGCCGGAACATTACGGCCTGCTGTCGCCCATCCTGCACGTTGTCGCGCTGCAATTGCTGGCCTACCACACGGCGCTGGCCCGCGGCACCGATGTCGACAAGCCGCGCAATCTGGCCAAGTCGGTGACGGTGGAGTAAGCGGAGCGCTTGAGTTTGACCAGTTGCAGGACAAGAACAGAAGCGCTTCCTGACCGCTGGTCTAAAGTGCTTCTCCGCAGGGGTCTGGCTTGCAAAAGACCTTTGTAAGAAAGGGGGAAGCGCTTTTATCACGCGACGTTCGGTACCTCTCTCTCCTCGCCTCTGGACCCCCTAACTTCGGCCCAGTTCTGTTTGTCCATAAATGCATTTGAGAACGTTCGTATGTACTGAACGTGCGGCAGTTGGCCGTTTAACGTTCATCCCTTGGACCGCCTCCGCCCCCAGGTCAGCTTCATCCGCCCGAGCCGACCGCAAGACGCGGCGGTTGGACAGTCAACATGTCTACATCCATCGCGCTCATGCACTGCAAAAAAAACGCGAGCTGGAACTTGCCTCGCGAAACCTTTACAGCCAGCGATTTGGGCGACTCAACGAATCCCATTGAACCTAGTTGCTGAGCAAGCTGTTCAATAGTTACCCCCCGGCGGACCATTTCTGCACGCAGAAGTCGATTAGCTTCCTTGTGCCAGTCTACGGCCTCACTTGCTTGACTTCTTCTGTTCATGGTATAGGATTAAGATAATAAAATTATCTTAAACGATAATTTTATTAATGAATATCGGAGTTTGTTAGTGCGGGAGTATTTTTTTGTTCCTACGCTAAGGGGGCGTCGGCTGGACAAATGGTCGTACAAAAGGGCTGAAACCTTGCAAAGTTGCTTGAAGATGTTTAGAATCGGAAATCGATTAAAATCCTTACAAATCAATTACTTACGTTGTATATAGCAGTATAGCAACCGTAAAATTAATTCCTTTAGGAAGCTACATGCTAATTTAACAATTATTTTTCTTTAGGTAAAAAAAAGCAGGGCTGTCACCCCGCTTCCTTTCCGGTGCATTTTGCAACACGCCGCTCTCACACGCGTAGTGTTTCACATTGAGCGCCGGCCGTCAACTTACGCCTGAACTCAATGAGTTCAGCGAAGCATAGGCACGCGTCACATGATTAACGAACTATTTACCAAAGCCGGCCTCTTCATGGGCAGGTCCTCGCACGGCGGCGCCAGTCAGAGCAGCCAAGATTCATACGTCGAGCTCCGGCTCCCCGGGACGGCTCCTCAGTCGCCAGGCTCTGTAGCGCGCGCAAACGTGATTCATAGCGTTGTCGCTCAGATGCTAGAGGCACCAAGACCGGGTGCCCGTCATGGAGCTTAACTTAGCAGAGCTTTCCGGCTCTCCAGCCCGTATTGTTTCAAGTGCAGGTTCCAACTGCGCGGAAAACAGAGACGCTCAAGAGCTCGTCTTAAATTCTGGCGCGTGTGGACTTTTTGTTGAGACAGCTATGACGCGTCAGATTGGTCCTGTCCCCTCGTTCCAAGACGCAATGAACGGGCTTCGCTTCAAAGTCATTTCGATGCTCGACACGACCGGGACGGTATCGAGTGAGTACAAGCTAAGTGCCCTCACGCGGTTTTCCTCTTCGTATTTTCCTTCTAGCGCCAATGCCTGGCTTGCGCAAAAAGTAATAGCAATGGTACGGGCTTCGCTTTCCCTGAGGGACCCTTCGCAGCCCCGATACTCCAAGTTTATCCACGGTCAACGCGACGTCATGGCAGGAGGAGAGCTAAAAGCAATGCCCTCGTTCCTTCATTCTCTGCAGGGTGCCGGCTTACTTCTCGCGGGCCCGACAGGAGCAGGGAAAACCTCTTTTATCCAGCGTTTGCGTGCTTGCATTGGCGAAGAACATACGTTGATTCGGCTTGGTGGCTCTGCGCCTGCAGAAATGCGGTTTCTACCAATGCTGTATGTGAGGTGGCCTGATTGTGGCACCTTATCGGGGCTTTTGGGGAATATGCGGAATGCACTGATTTCCGAGCTTGGGTCGGCGGAAACTGACGCACGGGCCTTCTCAAATTTCTTCGGCAAGCGTGGCCAAAATATCGCTATTGCTACTTGTATCTTCTTAAACCTCGGGCTGTTTGTCATCGATGGCGCCAGCATTCGGTCACTACGAGGTGAGTACCGCGAGATATTGAATTTTGTTGCGACTCTTCAAGAATTTTCCGGAATACCAACGATTGTTTCGTGCACTTACCCGGTAGCCCAGGCCCTAACTCGTCTTGGTGGCCGCGGGGCCAATCTGAGTAATGTCGGCGCCGAATACTTCGACTTGATTCCCGCAGGAAATCTCTGGAATCGTTACTGCCAGTTTGCATGGAAGCTTGGGCAGTTAGACAAAAGTTTGGAGATGCCCGCTCACCTTCCGGACTGCATGTGGAATGCGTCATTGGGCAATTTCCGGATTGCGACGCACGGCTTCATCGCGATTCATCATGCGCTCATCAACACGCCAAACCTCTGGGCCTCGGGAACGCTATCACAGGATGCAATCCTTGGAGTTCTTGAACTCAACCTTCGGGCGTTCGCCGAGCCGCTGAAAGTCATGCATCAGTTCGGACGGGATGGAAGCGTGTCAGATGCGGACCTTTGGACGCATGGCGACTATCTCCCGTTTGAAGCCTTTAGCGGGACGCCGAGTTGCGATTTCGAGAACAAGAGAAGTCATCGACGAGGTGCTTAAGCATCTTCCGGCCGGAGTAAAACATGAAAAACCTCGAATCGTTAATGGTCCCCTCCTTTCCCCACGGAGAAACCATTAATAGCTTCCTCATCCGTCACGCAACTTTCAACGGCGGACTTAGCTTACTGCAACAATGCGTGAGATTAGGGAGAGCAAACCCGTCCTTGGACTGCCTCCCAAGTTTTGCGCGGGAATTCTGTGAAGCGTTCAACTTTCGTTTCGGAAACGAAGACGTAGTCTTACATAGTCACACTCTCTTCGATTTCTACTGCTGTGGTTTGCCGCCTGGCGGACCCGGTGCCTTCGATAACAAGTACAAGTCAAGCCGCTGCGGACCAGTGCGACCGGTGCGCCTACCGGTTCTATTTTCTTCAGCGGAAAGGGGATGCCTCAGTTGCTCCGCATGCGATGCCGAAAACGAACTACGGCTTGGTTTTTCTTTTGACCATCGGAGTCACACCATCCCCTTCATTCATGTGTGCCCATTTCATGAAACTGAACTCGTGCGTGCGCATGGAAAGGGCGTCCTTACGTTCGACGCGCAATGTCGGAATACAAACGCTGGGAATACGAGTTTGCTGGTTGAATATGCCAAACGTGCAAACGACGCAGTCGCAGCCGGCGGCGCGAAGGGAAGCGACCAATATGCCAAGAGCAGTGTGATTGCTCAGTTCACGCGCTCGGGCTGCATTGCGGAAAATGGTCGTTGGGCAGTCTCCGAGATTCTTCATAGCTTTCATACACTGTTTGACGATGCGTTTGCCGATGCGCGCCTACGTTGCATGTGCCATTCGGATAGATATGTAACTAGCGCAATCCGGGCATTGCAACGAGAAGACCGAGCGTTGCATCCAGTTTGGTGCATCTTGTTTCGGTGGTTATCTGAAGTGGTTGAGTTCAAAAAACCTCGAACCGCAAGATGTAGGCGCGTAGAAAAGGCGAATCCCGACGAGCAAACAATTCGTTCCGCAGTCGCTGAGCTCGGAACACTCACAGCGGCAGCACGAGCCTTGAACCTGGATGTCAGCGCGCTCTCACATCTTGCGCGAGGACTCAACATTCAATTTCAAACGAGAACCAAGACTGTTACGAACGACGTACTTGACAGAGTCAACAAGGGGCTCGAGGCCGGCGACTCTGTGGGGAAAATAGCGGCTGACTGCGAAGTCTCTTTGGCGACTGTCTATCGCATACGAAGGGCAAGTTCGAGATACATGAACGTGAAAAAGCAGAGCTGCTTAGAACAGAAAATCGCACTGTGCAGGGTGAGATGGTCCGACATCGCGCGGCGGGCCAGCCCATACATTGTTACAGAATTGCGAAAACATAACAACGCTCTCTGGAGCTACTTGTACCGGCACGACCGAGAGTGGTTGTCACAATTCAAGAGTGAGAAACAAGTTAAAAACGTGCGAGTACCCTTTCGTCCCCCAGACATTCTGCATATCGCCTTGAAGGCATTGGATGACATCGTACGGGACTGTTGCCAGGAATACGGTCGGCCGGAGCACCTGAGTAGATACCGAATTGAGCAGCGGACCGGGCTCAATGAATATGCAGTGCGGGATGTTCTGTCGCGTCGTCCGCCGGACGAGCTCGAGTTGAATTTTTCGCGGGAGGCGTTTCTCATTGCCCGCATCAAATGGATTACGGCTCTTGGAGCTGAACAGGGGGCATGGTTGCCAAGGTGGAGATGCGCTCGCGTCGCCGGGCTCCGTGTGGCTTCGTACAACCGCGCACTCAGGTTACTTCCTAATAATATTTGCCTCGAAAGATTTTAGCCTTGCAAGATTTGTCCTTGGATTTCTTACTTAAGCCGGCTATATGTGCCCAAGAGAATGTTATGAGCTACGTAATTCGCACAAGGCATTTCGGCACCCGCTGCGGTATAGCCCGGTCCTTTGGTATGGACAGTAGAAACCTGCCGCGTTTGGGACTGGCTTTTCCATCGAGGCTGGGAAGCTTAGCTGCGCTCCATGCCCCTGGGTTACCGAACGTGGATGCCGTTATTAATCACCACACCCTATATCGGTTCTTTAGCGCTTTTCTTGTCGACACCCAGCGCCAGGCCATGCACTCGCATTTCGCAAGCGAACCATCTCCTGGCTCATGGATGTCCACTGGTTTGATGGCGGCCGGCCTCAGATGGCGGTTGGCAACGTGCTTAGATTGTGTAGCGGCCGACCATGCTGAATTAGGGCACACCTTTTGGCGTAACGGCCATCTGGTCCCAGCACTAGCGCTTTGTCCGTACCACCTGACTCCGCTGTACGAGTATTGTGCTTCCTGCGCCCTTGTTGCTAAGCGGTCGCGCCCGCAGCCACTGCCGTCCGATAAATGCGTATGTGGGGTACACCTTGAAAAAATTCGCGTACCCCCAACTCCGGAGCGAATGCGTATTGAGACCGAAATTTCATCAGCAGTGCGAACGATTCTCGAGGGGCGCCTTTCTGGCGAAGTAACCAGTGAGGCTATACATCTATCCATGTTTGAGCGCAGCAAAGCCCTGGCGCCGCCGCGGTCCTGCGTCCGCGCCTACATAGCTAATCTACTGGAGTCGCGCATTGGCCCGGAAACGTTGGCCATATACGGCGTGCGTTCAGTGCATCGTCGTTCTGCGCTAACTCGAGTTGGCGTCGGTCGGCCGCTAAGCGGCAATCCATTCCACAACATTTTCCTAATACTCTGCCTTTTTGGCTCCGTAGAAAATCTTATCAGTGCCATTGAGGCGCGGAGCGCTACAGCGAAATATGCAGGGAGCGTGCACAAGGGCCCACCTGCAATGAAGGCACGAGCCTCTAGGCTTCGCGCTATTGGTTCCGACCCTGACATCTTTCACGGACTGCGTGAGCGCCACAGGAAGATTGTCCTAGCTCGGCTAGGTGAGTTCCCCGAGCTGCAGAGGACACAGTTGCGCTTAAGCGACAACAACACCTACACCTTTATGACTTGGTTTGATAAGGAATGGATTGACGTTGTGTTCCCGCCAATGAGAACCCCCAAGAAGTCGGTGCTGAAATTGGAAATTCAAGCGCGTACAAGTCATGAGTTTGATGTCTCGCTTAGCAGCCACATTTACAAGCGTCACAGTCTTCTGTCTGCGCATTCTGAACGCAAGCGGTTGAGCCATACCCAGCTCGTGTTCGGACATTCTGGCGAAAGCTATAGCCGAAAACGTTTTGCGGCGATGCCCCTCGTTAGTCGAGCCCTTGAAGAGTGCGTGGAGACAAACCAACAGTGGAACGTGCGCAAGGTCGAAAAGCGGGTTTGCTTACCTAGCACGGCACAGCAGTCCAACAATGAGTCTATTGTCTCAGCCCAGGTTTGGTGACCGTACCATGAAAAAGTTGCATAACAAATCTGCCGTGCCAAATGTGTCACAAGGATGGAAAAACGATTGCTCGGCATTACCGTTTTCGCGAAAAAAAGCAGAAGCACTTACCGAGTTGTCGGAGTCGTCCCGGCCCCAGCAACTCGTTGACCTGCTGGGCAGAAAACAGATTCGCGTTCGCGAACTCACCGGCAATCCAATTTTACACTGGCCTATTTCCTTGAGCCCACTTGACGCACGGGGTCTCAAAACCGGGCCCAGCTACGAGAGCTGGCACAAAGCGCAGGTGGGGCGAACAGGCCTTTCAGGGAATTTCTTCGGCATTAAATCTGGACGGCATCACCCCGTCCATTCAGCATTGGAGGCGCGCCTGCGGGCCTCCTTCGACATGTGTCCCTATGTGTTAGACATACGAACACAATACCCATCGTGGGACAAGGCAGAGTATGAACGCTACTTCTTACAAGGACGAAAGTTTCCGAAGAATAGGGTGATGACGATTGATTTCATGTTGACCTTACTGCTACCTGGTGAAACATGCGTTCAGTATCACGGTGTGTCGGGGAAACCGCGGCGGTTGATGGATGAGCCTGCCGTGATTTCTCGTCACGCTCGCGAGGTCCTTCAATTGGGAGAGTGGGGCTGTACACACGAGGTTTTGGATGAGCATGCCGTCTCCTATTGTGAATACGCGAACTACTGCCTCTTGAAAAGTTGGCTACTTTGGACGGATATTGGTCGCTGCAGTGCGCAGAGCGCGGAATTTGCTGGACTGGTCGGACGCTCGTCAATTACCGGGCACTTGGACCGTGTCTTGACGGTCTTGGGGCGCCGACTGGGACACTCCCTGGAGCAGGCGTATAGGCTTTTTGCTGTAGCAGCTTTTCTTGGCTACCTCCAATTGGACTATCGGTTTCGCCTGCAGCCGAGCATGCCTTTGTGTTTGAACCCGGCGTGGAAAGAAGCTCTGAATGTGAGGGAGCGATAGATGGAAAAAATTTCCGTGTCCGTTCCTTTTCCTAAGTTAGCGCTATTGCAGCGCCACGACGGACGAGGCCAAGTCAGCTTCTGGCGGTATTTATGTTCAGACGAACGTTACCTCTACATGCTGCGAGTTAGCGAGTCGCCGGCGCCGAAGAACAGCCGAGCGCCCGTGCGGTGGGATATGAGAGCAGTCAGCGGCTTATTTGGAACGACGATTAAGCACATAGAGGAGTGCATTTGTCCGCAATGGATGATGTCGGGTGAGATGTCCGAAGTGGAAAAGAATCGTACGGTTGAGAAGCGCAATATGCTGCTGTGGATGCTTGAAGTCGGTGGCGACCGGCTCGTGACTGATACTAGGCGGCTTAACGAGCTTTTAAAAGAGACATCAATAATTTTTGGTTACAAGGTGCCCTATATTCGCGCGTTACTTACCCGATACTTCTACTATGCAGGGCATGAAAACGCCTTGATGTCGTTACACAGATGTAAGGGCGCTCCAGGTGTCAGTCGGTTGGGAACGACTTCTAAAAAGATGGGGCGACCGAACGACAATGTAGTTCTTAATCCAAAGACGACTTTCAACGGTCGAAACATGACACGAAGGATTCTCGTCAAGTGGAAACAAGTACTTTGGGAAGACTTCGTCCATAAGAACTACACAATGGCTCAATCTTACGAGAGACTGATGCTGCAGCTCGGCGGATTTAATCGCGATGAAGATGGCCAAGTAAAGTTCTTCCCGACCGACCCACGGAAGCTGCCAGAACGCTCACAGTTCTTCAAATATGCAGCCTTGCTCATCAGCGAGTTCAACATGTTGAAGAAGAAAATGGGGAGTGTCCAATGGCATCAAAAGTACGCCGCGCGCACTGGCACGTCTGATGACCTTTGCCTTGATGCTATCGATATCTACGACTTAGACGGAATGGAATTCAACATTGAGCTTGTCGAAGAAGCGAAAGGAAAACGATTTCGTAATATCGGCAAGCCACTCGTCATACTTGCTGTTGACCGGCGAAGTACGGCTGTCGTGGGCTGGTTTGTTTCGCTCGGCCGCGAGAATTCATTGGCGTACCGGTCTTGCCTGTTTAACGCCTTTACTCCCAAAACTGACCGGCTAAAAAGGTTTGGCTCCGGCCACTTGACAGGTTTCGTTCACGGTTGTGCTGAGCAAATTGTTGTTGACCGCGGACCAGCCGTGTCGCGACTCTCGACCGAAGCGCTCACTGATGTGATGCGCGTAGACATGCTTATCACTAAGCCTGGACAAGGGGAAAGTAAGTCTATTGTCGAAAACGTAAATGGCCGATTCCAGCATGCGCTGTCTAATCTGAAAGGAGCATTTCGGCGCACACGCTTTAGGCGCGACCAAGTGCAGCACGCAAAGGCAGAGGCTACAGCGGCCGTGACCTACGAAGAGTTCACAAACCTTTTGCTTCATGCCATAAGCGACCATAATTTATTCACCCCCGTCAGCTCAAAATTAAAAAATGAGATGCGTTTAGCCGACGTTAAGCCAAACCCCAAAAGTGTCTTCTTGTGGCATCGCTCTATGAAGAGAGGAGACGCTGCTCAAGAATGGCCGGAGTCCCTTGTCTACAAGCGACTGCTCAAACGCGACGAGCGTTTGGCCCCACTCGGAGTAATAACCTGGGGTGGCAATGAGTACTCGTCAACTGACTTAGCTCAGTATTTCAATACGTGGAACGGTGCGCCGCACGGCCTGGAAAAGTCGCCGTTGGTGGTTGTTTACCGGTTTGAAGAAAGCGAAAACATTCTGCTTTGGGAAAAGCCTGATGGCTCCTTGGCACCACTTGAAAACCGCCGCGTCGATACAAATCCGGCTACTTACATCGAGTTGTGGCAACGCAGGTTATATAATCGCCTTGATAATGCGTCGGAACGCGTACAAAGAGTAGAGAATCAAAAAGATGGGACGCTTTCCAAAGCGAAAGCGAGTGTATTGAGCGCGGCGGATGGCAGGACGAAATCGCGACCAAAACCGGGAGAGAAAGCTCAGAACCGCAAGGTAGCCCATGATGAAAACAATGCCGGTATCGGTCAGGAGGCCCTTCAGAAACTTGGTGTCGTTCGCGTGCCTTCCACGCTTACGTTGGCCGCTAGTCGGCCGCATGCGGGGTATGTTCGCGCTATTGAGTCCGATGATGACTTGGAAGTTGATTGGTAACCGCTCAGGTCTAGCAGGAAACGTTCAAACTATGTTCCTCCTTGAGCGCTTGCTGTTCCCGCCCAGCGAGCCGTCGTCGGTGCAGCGGCCGGCGCAGCCTGGCCGACCTTGCACAACGAACAGCGGCGCAAAAACTTGACGCTGGAACTGCTGTGGCAAGAGTACAAGGCCGAGCAACCAGACGGCTACCAGTACAGGGCATTCTGCGAGCACAACTGACGCTGGCCACAGCAACAGACGACGTCGATGCGGCAAACCCACACGCCGGGCGAGCGCCTATTCCACCAGAGGGCAACTATCACTGGGCCTCGTGCTTTCCAGGCCGTGCGTTGCGCTCTAGCATAACAATCGCTTCAACCAAGCCCACAATCCGCCCACGCGGTTTGGCTCTACTGTCTCATGCTCAACATTCCGAGACGGGCCTGTCCTTGACGAGCTAGGCCGCGCATCGCCGTGACGAATGTCGCCGACACTAGGCGCTGGTATCCTCCCGTCATGCGAATCCCTGTTTGAAGGAAGGCGAGGGGCAGCGTCAGCGACTTGTTCCATCGGATGTGCCGATGCCGTTGACGTATCTAGCGGCTGCGGTGCTGACGTTTCATGCTGGGAGTCCACCGGAACTTTACGCTCCACGACAACGCGCTGCGATGCCGCCGGACCCGCTACACCCCTCTCTACCGTTGGCACCGCTGTGACATTTCGCACAAGGTAGTCACCTACGGGTGCGTGTTGCTTCAGCTCGTCAACTGAACTCGCTGGCCCGCGTTGTTTCGAAATATGCTCACCCTCCTGCTTTTGCCGTGCGATTTCCGACGTAGGCGCTACCGCAAGTGTGGCCGCCCCGTCTGCCGGACAGGCCGCCTCGATAGAGGCTACCATCGCCATTTCCTCAAGAAGGTTTTTCAATCCACTTGAAATCCACGAAGTTTCAGCGGTAAGTCGCTGAAACTCTTGCTCGCTGAACGGAAGTGGATTAGGGATAGCGGGGAACGTTGACGTCGCTGTTGATGCAGGTCGCACCTGGCTTTTTCCAGCCCCGAACAGCTTCGTCGCCTTTCCGCCGTTAACGAAGTACTTGGCAAGGGAGCACTGGCCTGGGTGCAGCCATGTCGTATTCAATTTTGACCGCGCAGGCTTGTCAATAATGAAACGAATCACATACGCTGGCTTTGCAGGACGACGAACTACGAAGTCGGTAAAAGTCAGCATGATGTATGGCACAGCCCAGACTGGCAGACTGGCGTACTTCCAGATGTCGAATTGGTCGGCCTTTCGTAAAAGCAGTGCGAATACAGAGCTATTCACCGCCCCTTTACCTGTGAGTATTGTTAAGACCGTGAATGCACGTTTTAGGTTTTCCGGTTCATAGAACTGGGATTTAAGCCTATCTGCTCGAAGCTGAACGACTTCCAGGTCAACGTTCTGAAGCCAACTATACGATGGATGATAAGGATAGGACAGCGGGCACCGCTCCTCCTCGTCGCCGCGCGGTAAGTGGTTAAAACTTGCCGTTTTAACGACGCTATTAGCCGCAGACAAAAAAACGTCTTCTCCGCAGACAGGGCAAGTCGCACGGTCATCCGGCGACTTCCTCAGGCGTTGAAAAACGCCGACAGGGACAATTCTATTTGTAAAAAGTGCAGTTTCCATACATACAATCTTATCTTAAATTTTACCGCTACTTGCTGGGAAAAACTTTAAACTGGTCAGTTGGTCAAATTATGCATCCTGTTAAGGACAGACCAAACGCATCGTCTGGAGAGCTTGCCCCCAAAGGTGAACTCCTGGCACGGCCAACGGGCCTCGACAAAGCTGCCACCAATGTCGACGCCCAGTTCCGCAGCCTTCTTTGTGAAGAATTTTAGTACTTCTGTTAATTGGCTACTCGCCCGGTTGCCGAAGGCTTTTCTCGCGTCACACGCGGCAGCAACGAGGTCCGTTCCGACGGCGAGTTTTGAATCTGACAGCTTGGTCAGTACAGAATTACGGGTCCATGAAAGGTTTGTGTGGGAGTGGTTCCCAATGCAACTGGGCGCAAACAGCGCGCGGCCCTTCCACAGCAACTGTTTATGATAGGTCTCAGAAACTGTGCGCTCTGAATAAAGCGTACGTTTGGTCTCAAGGTCAGCTGTAATACGAAGTTCCATCGTGAGTACAACTGCAAGCCCATCGCGTGGCCTCCGCAACGCATCCACTGGAAGACTTGGTGGTACTCGGTACTTGGCGCGCCACCAGCCATTTCACGACAATTCGCCGGGCTGCAAGACGCTTTCCACGCGCACGCCTTGGCCAACCGATTTTGAAGGAAACGCAAGCATGACCCCACATCCGATTGACTTCAATAGCGTACGCACCGCGCTACGGGCCATGAACCGTGGCAGTCTTCTGATTATTGCCGAGCGCGCAATCGAACTGTTGCCAGCGACACAACTAAGTGCGCTACTGGGCGATTTTGTGCAACTTGCGGCACGCCCCGACGAAGCGGGCAATGCACCGGCATCACTGCTCGATGAGGTGCGCTCATTTCACGAAGCCGCCATGGACGGGGAGTACTACGAGACCGTCGAAATCAACAACCGAGCCAGACAGGAGCAATCCCACGGCACCGATGCGTTCATTTCCGAGTTCGACCGACTCTTGCGTATGTGTGTTCGTGCGGACGAAGTTGGAATGCCGAGGGGATTGCACGACAGCTTTGAGCTTCTTTTGGGGCTGCTCAGACACATCGACGAAGGCAACGACGACGTGTTGTTTTTTGCCGACGATAGCAGCTCGTTAGACGTCGGGGTCAGTTGGCAGGCCGCGCTACCGGTGTATTTCAGGTGCCTGGCCAAGACGTCGTCGCCGGAGGAGTTCGCGCGGACCGTGGACGAGACTATTATTGATTTTGTGGGCTACGACCGGCCGCGCTATATGAACGCGGCACGCGATATCGCCAGCGATGCGCAACGAATTGCGCTGGACGCTCTCATGACCTGACGGTTCATTCTATCGCGATGGTTCGTGGTCAACATCCTCAACACGAAGTGACAGCCCAACACTGATTTGAAAAATCCCTTCTCAAGGACTCGGCGATGCCAGGGCCGTAGATTGTGCGCCGATGAGGCGTGGTCGCCGGATGTGACGAAATTGACACCCAGCGGGGTTGTGCTACCATCATCACTGGCATCTGAGCCCAACCTGCCCCCGGGTTAAAGCAGATATTTGCATCAAATCTAATTTCCGCATTCCATTCATTGGTCAGTGCGTAATCGGGGGACGCTGACCGCATTTCGATTGGAGTGCCACCATGGCTGTTATTCCTATTTCCGCAGGTCGACTGCGCTATCTAAAAAACGCCCTTCAAGACCGTTTTCCTACGGCGAAGTCATCGCACCTGAGTGAGGCCCTTGCGGCCGGGCTTGGGTTTCGGACGAATGCCGCGCTCCTGAGTTGGATGCTGGAGTCAGGTTCAGAGCCCGACGTCTCAGCCCTAAATGAGCAGTCCTTCATCGCCCGTATGGCCGACTTCGGGCACGCGATTGACCAACCATTTGCGCCTGACGAATTGCGCCTCATCGGCACCGGCGTGCTCAAGGAATTCCGCGCCAACGTCGACCGCTTACTCGCGTTAGAAGCAAGCCCCAATGGGCACTGGGACGAAATCGGCGCACTACGCCGTAGTTGCTCGACCTTGTTTGGCAAGGCCTTCGGTCTTGGCTACGCGGAACCAAGTGGCGACGACAGAAACTTAGTAATCCGTATGGGCCTTGGCATCGACTATAAGGCATGCGGTAAGGGATGGGGGCGCACCATCAGCGTCCGACACCGCAGCATCAACTTTCCCGGCGCTGACCATGAGGTTTATTTCTATGAACGCCTGCCACTCTCGGACGGGAAGTTCATAGAGTACTGCACCGCCGTTGTATCAATGCCCTATACAGGCTTTGACGGTATCGCCCCTGAACTGCCAAAGGCACAGGCGCTTGCCGGACGCATCGGATGGACATGCACGGCGCTAAAGGACTGGACGTGGTACGCGGCAGAGGCTACTACCCTCGTGCTGTTTCAGCGCACGACATCCCATAAGGAAATGGAACAAGCATGGGCGACTTCGTTTAAGCGATGGCTGATTGAGAACAGAAGCCGACTGACATCGGGGATTCGCGGCGATGGACGTAAAGTCATTGCGGACGTAATGCATTGCCAGCATTTCCCGCTGGACGTTGTCAGCTACGAGGATTGCCGCGAGCGCTACCTAAAGGAATTTGCCACTCGCCTGTATCGCGACGAGAGCGACCCGATGGCCAAAGCCTTCTACACGCTGTTCGAAAAATGGCGTGCCGAGCTCAAGCTTGCAGGCTTCGATGTCGCGTTTGGACTCACGATGGCCGGGTCACTGGTCGCGGCATCACCAGTTTCATCGCCGACGCACAACTTCGATTGACCGGCTGATGGCAACGGCTGACACACCATTCCGTACTGGCGATATCGTTTCGCTGGGCAACTTTCATCAGGATTTCTTGTCCTCGATGCTTGACGAAGATGTGCCCGGAACGGTCACGGTCAGCCGAGCGCAAGCCTTGCTATCTCGGATGCTTGAGCTCGACCTTGAGCACGCTGACTTCGAAATGATGGTCCCGTTTCTCTCGGATTTCGAAGCGCTGATTCGATGATAGTTGGCCAACGTGCCGACTGGGTCGCCAGACATCATTTTGGCTCCGTTGCAATGCGTGATGTGCAACGGAGCCAACAGCACTTCGCCGATGTACGCCACCGATGTTTGAAGTCATACCGGGAAGTGCCGGCACCCGGCCAGTTCCATGCCATGCTGCAGCCCCCGCCAGCAAGCGTAAAATATTGCTTTTCACCACGACTTCCGAGATACTCGACGGCCCTGCGAGACGGCGGCGCCATCGCAACGAAGACCCTGGCCGACGAATTCACACGCGCGCCATCGCAAAAAAATCACATCAGACTCAGGAGCGGGCCATGGGGCCAAGGGATAGCATGCAAGAATTCGGCGGGACATCGCCGGCTGCGGAGAACAATGGCTCCCAAAGGGAAATGCAATCCCCATTTGCCGCGGAAGTGCATCACGCGATGCCGTTGGCCAGGGCACCCAGCGGCATCGACGCCGACTTACCAACTTTGACCAAAGCCGAACTGGCCGAACTCCTGTTCGAGCACGTCGGCCTCAACAAGCGCGAAGCCAAGGACCTGGTCGACGCCTTCTTCGACGAAATCAGCGATGCGCTCGCGCGCGGAGAAGCGGTCAAGCTGTCTGGATTCGGAAATTTTCAGCTCCGTGACAAGGGCTCCCGCCCGGGACGCAATCCGAAAACTGGCGAGGTCGTTACAATAGCGCCGCGTCGCGTTGTCACTTTCCAGCCAAGTCAAAAGCTGAAGGGCGCAGCCGAGTAGTCCGCTATCAATAAGACAAATTCAAAAGCTCCATCATAGTCATGACTACTGCACACAAATAGCAATTCGCCCCATGTATACTTGATGCAGGTTGCCACGCTTGCGACCACCTTGGCGAACCAACGAGAAACGACCATGACCAAAAAACTCACTCTGACGATGGAAAAGGCACTTGCTGAAATCGTTCGCCGAGGAGGCGAGGCGCATCCTGATGGGAGCTGTTACTGGCGCAGCAAACCGATGCCAGATGGCACCCGCCTGCTGTACAAACGCGATGGTGCTAATGGCCATGTCAACTGCATGGTGGAAACCTCGACAATCAAGGCACTCATCACGCGCGGAACCCTCGAGTTAATCGGGGAGGCAGATTCCGTAGCAAACCAATCATACCGGATAACTGCCAAAGCCAGCGAACTGTGCGGCTAGTCCCCCTACCGTACGACAATCAGCTCGTCTAACGCGCTCGCGCCCGAAACAGCCATCGATAAACCAATTCCAAAGGCACCCTAATAGCCATGGCAACAGCTCACAAATGGCCGTTCGCGCCACGCTTCCGACGCAGCGCGTTCGGCTGGAAGTCCGCCACGCCCATCCAGCGCATCAAAGAAGCGCTCGTTGAAATCAAGGCCATAGCAAAGAAGGAGCCCGTCCTGGCCGCCGAGGGCGCCGTGCTGTTCTTGGAGAAGCTAGCGCCGGCAATTGAGCAGGTTGACAGCAGTTCTGGCGGAATAGGTTCGGCGGTGAATCGTGCCATCGAGACCCTCGTGCCCATCATCGCCAAGGCCGAAGTCGCTCGCCCAGTGCGCGAGAAGTGGTTGGACCGGTTGTACGAGGCCCTTCAGGAAGACGACATGCCCTACCTGGAATACCTCGGGGAGTTTTGGGGCGAGCTGTGCGCGACGCCGGAGCTTGCCGAATATTGGGCGGACTACCTGTCGCCGACGATGACCACGATGTGGGACCATTGCGCGCGCACTGGCGAATATGGATATTTCAAGGGCACGACGGCGTGCCTGAGCGCCTTGTATGCGGCTGGCCGGCATGAAGAACTGCTCGCATTGATAGCGAAGTCCGAGTACCGACACAAGTCCTGGCACAACAGGGTGTGGGGCGCCAAGGCCTTGGCCGCCGCTGGCAAGGGCACGGAGGCCATCCGCTACGCAGAGGACTCGAAGGGGCTGAACGCGCCGCTGACGGCCATTGCTGCGTTCTGCGAGGGTGTTCTGCTGGACTCTGGCTTTGCGGAGGAGGCGTACACGCGATACGCCGTCGAGGCGACCTACGCGACGACCAATTTGGCGACGTTCAAAGCCATAGTGAAGAAGTACCCGGGTAAGCCAAAGGAAACCATCTTGCGCGACCTGGTCGCGAGTCAGCCTGGTCAGGAGGGGAAATGGTTTGCTGCGGCCAAGGACGCAGGGTTTTACGAGCTGGCTATCGAGCTTGCGAACAGGAGTCCGTCAGACCCGCGTACGCTGATACGCGCCGCCAGGGATTTTGCGGTGGAACGACCGGAGTTTGCGTTGGCAGCCGGCATGACTGCCCTTCGCGGCATCGCCAGCGGATGGGGTTACGACATCACTGGCATTGACGTGCTGGACGCGTACGCTGTCGTTATGGCGGCGGCCGGCGCTGCGGGAGTGGATGAAACTGTGGTCAAAGCGGATGTGCGGGCGATTATTGCGGCCAGTCGGGGCGGGGGCGAATTTGTTGGACGGGTGTTGGGCCAGAATTCGATTTGTAAGACCGAATTTTCGTCTCGCGGGATTCACGCAATTTAGTGCAAACCGTTATCAAAATTACTGAGTACTGTCCGCTTGATAAAGCTCAGAGGTCAATTTTCGCCAATCGTCTAGGTCAAGCTTTTTAGATTCTGCAAGTTTAATATGATTGAATTGGGTGTTTGCTCGTCGGGTCTCGGGGAACAACACTAGATTTTCTCCACCGGGAAGAACGGCGCTCGGATAAATGATGCCATCTACACCGACTCGACCATCGCCATGTTTAAGAACCTGCGCGAAATACTCACTGACAACTTGTGAAGGGACGTACTCAATATGCTCCCGCCCGTCTTTGTTCACTGGCCTTGAAATTGCTGTCGTAAATTCATGGAGAAAGAGTAGATACTCGCGCAACGAGCGCTGTTCTGCATCAAAAACGGACGGCAGCTCAGGGAGATTGCAAAAATTCAGTACCGTTAGCTGCCTGACGTTTGTAAAGCTTGCCATTACAAGACTCACCGGCGGGTGCCCTACGGTTTCCGCTATGGCAGTTCCAGATTGAAGTGCAGTGTACAGGTAGGAGATTCCAGCTGGGTTCATTCTCCCCGCCCGAGCAAGTTCCGCGGGCGGCGCACTTAACTGCTCGCGATTTAGGGACCAGGTGTCCTGACTGGCACGCAACCGGCATCGATAAAGTTTCTGTCCAATCGGAAGGACTTGTATCAGTCCAATTTCCAAGGCGAGCCGACAAATTTCATTTAGGATTTCTTCAGCCGGAATTTCAGCCGAATGTGTCTCGGAACCACCGGATGTTCGCTGGAAAAAATATCTTGTTCTATGCTTTACTGTTTGTTCGAAATTTCGCCATGAATAGGATAGTATTTCGTTGGGCGGGGAAGCTGCCCAATGGCCATCTGCGCTTTCGACCCAAACGTCGTTGTCGAATGAGCCAGCAATTGCCTCGAAAACTTTATCAGCACATTCAAGATTTAACCCGAGCAAAACGTCTTCAGTACTATAGGTTGAGACCATAAAGTTGCCATCATCCCATGGTGCGCTGGCGGATGACGGCTCAGAGAAATGAAGGAGAAGTGCGTCCGCCACCGCTTCGAGAACGACATCGAGGGGGGCTGCAGCTGGCTCTACCGAGGTCACACCACAGAAGTCACATGTGGCATGGTCGGCGTGACTCTTTACTAGCGAGTTCAAAAAATGCTCACTGACACATTCAGCGCACACGTGGCGGTCGGAGGACCACCATCCACGTTCCTGTGCCTCAATCATCCTAGCCTTTTCCCTACCCATGGTACCGTCCCCATTTAGCCATTTTGTCTCCTAGCTCTGCGAAGTTTGAGACCGATTAAACCAATGGCGGCATCCAGTGTTGGTCGTAATTCGGACTTCTCGAATGTGGCTCATACTGTGGACGCTTTATGAAAACAGGCAAAGGCATTGAAGACTCCACGCCTACGATAATTGCCTCGCCCTGGCCCAAAGTAGGAAGGAAAGAGGCCGCCGAACTATCAAGGTTACCGCAAGCTTTTTCCACAATACTTCGGTCGCGTTCATTAATCAATCTATGGACTATGAACATGCCCATTTGGCTCAATACGTCCTCCGGAACATCTCTAGGCCGTTGCGTGGCCAAGACACACGTCAGGCCGTATTTTCGGCCTTCTTTGGCTATCATGTTGGCGCCGATCCAATATTGACCCACCGCGCCGATCCAAATTTGACCCAGGGCGGGACGCTGCGTTTTTGAGTAGCAGCTGTGGATAAGTGTACCAAATAAAGAAGGGGAATCCGTGGAGGGCGTAGCCCGGAACGGATTCCCCTTCGATTTTGCTTGTGCGATTTAAATATCTAAATGGTTTATATCGTTAGTTTTCTTGATGGTTTTATCCGCTCTCGCCGTCGCTCCCAGTTGCCCCTGCGCTCTTGCGCTTCTGTTCCCGCGCCTTGATTCGGCCCTTGGCAGCCATGCTGCTGTGCTGGAATCGGTAGGATTCATTCCCTGTCTCCACGATGTGGCAGTGGTGGGTCAAGCGATCAAGCAGCGCCGTGGTCATCTTGGGGTCACCGAACACGCTTGACCATTCGGCGAAGCTCAGATTGGTGGTAATGACGACGCTGGTGTGCTCATATAGCTTTGACAGCAGATGGAACAGCAATGCTCCACCGGCTTGGCTGAAGGGGAGATAGCCAAGTTCATCTAGAATGACCAGGTCCATGCGCAACAAGGACAGGGCCAGCCGGCCGGCCTTGCCGTCGCGCTTTTCCCGCTCCAGCACATTGACCAGGTCGACCGTGGAGTAAAAGCGCACCCGCTTGCCCTTGGCCGCAATGCCCGCAACGGCAATCGCGGTGGCCAGGTGGGTCTTGCCGGTGCCTGGGCCGCCAATGAGTACAGCGTTTTGCGCCGTGTCCGTGAACGTCATGGTGGCCAGCTGTCGTACCAGTGCCTGGTCGACCTTGGACGAGTCGAAATCGAAGCCGGCCAGGTCGCGGTGCAGCGGGAACTTGGCAGCAAACATCTGGTGGCTGACCGAGCGCATGGCCCGGTCGGTATGTTCGGCTTGCAGCAGGTGCTCGACCAGCCAGCGCGATGCAGCAAGCGCGCTGTCGTCCTGGTCGTGCAGATCGGCCCAGGCGCTGACCATGCCATGCAGGCGCAGTTCCTTCAGTTCGGCGGCGATATCACGCATGGTCGGCCTCCAGCGCGTTCTGAACGCCAGCGCCGGCACGCAGTGTGTCGTAGCGGCTGGTGTTGGCCAGCGGGGCTTCCTTGAGCTGCAAGCTCGTCTCAACCGATGCTGGCTGCGGCCCGGCATTGAGCCGCGCCAGGACGTTCTCAACATGTTCTGCACTGAGTACGCCCGATTCGACGACCAGTTCGACCGCCACCAGCACCGCTGCCAGGCCCGCTGTGGGCACGGCAGCGAGCACTTGCGCCATCACCCGGTCACCGCCAGCGTGACGCAGTAGCCCTTGTCTGAGTCTTTGCAGCGGTATGGGCAGGTCGGCGAACGGTGCGCCATTGCGCAGCGCACCCGGTTTGCGCTGCACCAACGGGATGTAGTGCTGCCAGTCGTAGCGCACTTGGCCACGTTCGGCAATGCGTTCGTGGCTGGCGACGACCGCGTCGCCGGCGATCACGCAGACCCGACCCGGATACAGGTGCGTACTGACCATCTGGCCGGCGAACTCGCAAGGCACCGAGTAGCGGTTGCGGCTCACCGTCACCAGGCAGGTACTCGACACCCGTGCCGCCTTTTCCACGTAGCCGTCGAACGCGGTCGGCATCGGCATCATCTGCGATTGCTCCTGTTCCAGCACGTCGGCCACGCTCAGCGAGGGGTACTCGGGGTGACGCAGTTCGCCCCACAGCGCCCGGCAACGCTGGCCAAGCCACGCATTGAGTTCCTCGAACGAGGCGAACTTGCGGGTCTGCGCCTCGATCCAGATGCGGCGGCGGCTGTCTTGCACGTTCTTTTCGACCACGCCTTTTTCCCAGCCCGAGGCCACGTTGCAGAAGTCCGCATCGAACAGGTAGTGGGCGCACATGACCGCGAAGCGGGCGTTGACGATCCGACCCTTGCCCTTGTTGACCTTATCCACCGCCGTTTTCATGTTGTCGTAAATGCCCCGGCGTGGCACGCCGCCCAGCGCAGCGAACGAACGGGTGTGGGCGTCGAACAGCATCTCGTGGCCCTGGCTGGGATAGGCAACCAGCCAGAAAGCCCGGCTGGCGCACAGCTTCAGATGCGATACCTGCATGCGTCGGTAGATGCCGCCGACGACCAGGCCTTCCTCGCTCCAGTCGAACTGGAAGGCCTCCCCCTGCTCGAAACTGAGCGGGACGAAGGCACGGGGCGCATTGCCTTCCCGGCCGCGCCATTCGCGGGTGAAATCAGTGACGCGGCTATAGCTGCCAGCGTAGCCGTCGGCCTTGATCTGCTCGAACAGGGCTTTGGATGTCCGGCGGTTCTGCTTGATGCGATGGGCATCGGTCTTGAGGGCCTGTTCCAGCGTGGCGTGGTAGGGCGTGAGCTGGTTGGGCATGCTGCCGCGCACGTAGCGAGGCGGCGCAACCACATCGGTTTCTGGCTTCCTCAGCCATTTGCGCAGCGTATTGCGGGACAGTCCCGTGCGCTTTGAGATTTCATGCAGCGACAGCTTGTCGCGCAGGTGCATCCGTCGAACTTTGCCTAACATTTCCATGGTGATCACCTATTAATTCTCCCGCCTAATGATTAGGCAGGAGTAGTAGAACACCTGGGTCAGTTTTCGGTCGGCGCGAGGCCTATAGGTGG
>JANXSQ010000375.1 GCA_025356595.1 Janthinobacterium sp.
GGCGCGCCGGGGCGCCGCGGCGCGGCCCTAGGCCACGCCCGGCGTCAAGGGGCGCAGCGGGCCCACCGCGTAGCCCTGGGCGTAGTCGATGCCCAGCTCGCGCACCACGCTCAGGGTGGCCTCGTCCTCGACGTATTCGGCCACCGTCTTCAGGCCCATCACATGGCCCACCTCGTTGATCGCCTTCACCATGGCGCGGTTGATGGCGTTGTGGGCGATGCCGCGCACGAAGACGCCGTCGATTTTCAGGTAGTCGACCGGCAGCGCCTTCAGGTAGCCGAAGGAGGAAAAGCCGCTGCCGAAGTCGTCGAGCGAGAAACGGCAGCCCAGTTGCTTCATGCGCTGCATGAACACCTGCGCCTTCGGCAGGTTGGCGATGAGGACCGTTTCCGTGATCTCGAAGCAGATCTGTTCCGGCGCGATGGCGTGCTCGACGAATTGCGCGGTGATGTAGTCGTGCAGGCCCGGGTCGGCCAGCGAGACGCCGGACAGGTTGATGGAGAACAGGGCCGGCGCGCGGCGCTGGCCCTCCAGCAGCGCGTCCAGCGGCGCCAGGCTGTCGCGCACGCTGCGGATGTGCCGGCAGACGGCCTGGATGACCCAGCGGTCGATCGCGGCCATCAGGTCGTAGCGCTCGGCGGCCGGGATGAAGGCCTCGGGCAGGATCAGGTCGCCCTTGGCGTTGAGGATGCGGATGAGCACCTCGTCGTGCGCCTCGGCGCGCGCGCCCAGGTCGACGATGGGCATCGCGTAGAGGCGGAAGGCCTGCGTCTCGAAGGCCTCGTTGAGGCGCGCCACCCACAGCATCTCGCCCTGGCGGCGCGCCAGCATGACGTCCGATTCGCGGTAGACGTGGATGCGGTTGCGGCCCTGCTCCTTGGCCAGGTAGCAGGCCTGGTCGGCGGCGATCAGCAGTTCCGTCATCGATTTGCTGTCCTGGTTGATCTCCACCAGGCCGACGCTGGCGGCCAGCTCGAAATTGCGCGCCCCCCAGGAGAAATGGTAGTCGCGGATCGACTGGCGGATCTGCTCGGCGATGAGGAGCGCCTGGTCGGGCGGACAGTGGGGCAGCAGCACGCCCAGCTCGTCGCCGCCCAGGCGCGCCAGGATGTCGCTGTCGCGCATGGCGCGCTGCAGCATCTTCGCCAGCAGTTGCAGCAGCACGTCGCCGGCGCCGTGGCCGCAGGTGTCGTTGACGATCTTGAACTGGTCCAGGTCCAGGTACAGCAGCGCGTGGACGTGGCCCTCCTGCTTCGAGGAGCGCAGCGCGGCGGCGATCTGCAGCTCGAACTCGCGCCGGTTGATCAGCCCCGTCAGGTTGTCGTGGGTGGCCTGCCACGACAGTTGCTGGTTCAGCTTGCGCTCGTGGCTGACGTCGCGGAAGACGACGACGGCGCCGAGGATCTCGCCGTCGGCCGACCAGATCGGCGCGGCCGACTCCTCGACGGCGACGCGGCGGCCCTCGCGCGTGATCAGCAGGCTGTGCGAGGAGGCGCCGATGGCCTGGCGCTGCTGCAGGCATTTCAGCGCCACGTGCTCGAGCGGCGCGCCGCTGGCCTCGTCGACCAGCTGCATGGTGACGCCGATGTCGAGGCCGCGCGCGAGGCGCCCGCTCCAGCCCGTCAACTGCTCGGCGACCCGGTTCAGGTAGACCGTCTTGCCCTGCGCGTCGGTGGTGACGACGCCGTCGCCGATCGAGCCCAGCGTGACCTCGGCCAGCTCCTTGCGCTCGGCCGTGTGGCGCTCGGCCAGGACGCGCTCGCTGACATCCCAGACCATGCCCAGGGTGCGCTGCGGGGCGCCGGCGGCGTCGCAAAAGACGCGCGCCTGGGCCGCCAGCCAGCGCACCGTGCCGTCCGGCCACAGCACGCGGTACTCCAGCGCGTAGCCGGCGCGGCGCGCCGCGCCGTCCTGCAGCACGGCGACGACGCGCTCGCGGTCGTCAGGGTGGACCACCTCGAGGAAGGCGGCGAAGGAATGCGTCAGTTGCCGGGCCGGCAGGCCGAGCAGGGCGGCGCCCGGGCCCGACCAGATGATGCTGCCCTTGGCAATGCTGCCGTCGACGATGCGGGAATCCCAGATCGCCATGTGCGCCGCTTCCAGCGCCAGTTGCAATCGTCGTTGAAGGTCGTTCATGAGTCCATCCGTGTTTCCGCGCGACGGCGGCGCGCCGGCGCTGTTGAAAATTGGATGGGCGGCGCGCGCCGAGGTTCCCTCCCCCGGCGGAAAAATCGCTCAGCCGCGCACGCTCTTCCACAGGCGCGCGCCGGCGCCGGCGCCG
>JANXSQ010000406.1 GCA_025356595.1 Janthinobacterium sp.
GGCGCGCCGCCGCGCCCATGCAATCCGGCCAGCAGCGCCAGCAGGCGCTCGCTGTCGACCGGCTTGACCAGATGGTGGTCGAAGCCGGCCGCCGCGCTGGCCAGCGCGTCCCGGCGCTGGCCGTAGCCGGTGACGGCGATCAGCGTCGGCGCCGGCGCTGGATGGAGCGCGCGGATGCGCCGCGCCAGCGTGTAGCCGTCGATATCGGGCAGGCCGATGTCGAGCAGGCAGACGTCGAAGCGCTCGGCGCGCGCGCAGGCGAGCGCGCGCGCGCCGTCCGGCGCCAGCGCGACGGCATAACCCAGGGTCTCGAGCAGCAGCGCCAGCATGCCGCCGGCGTCGGCGTTGTCGTCGACGACGAGGATGCGCAGCGCACCGCGCCCGTCCGGCGCCGGCGCGGCGCCCGGCGCGGCGGGCGGCGCCGCCACGCGCGGCAGGCAGACGGTGAATTCGCTGCCCTCGCCGGGCCCGGCGCTGCTGCCGGCGACGCTGCCGCCGTGCACCTCGACGAGGCTCTTGACCAGCGCCAGGCCCAAGCCCAGGCCGCCCTGCGCCCGGTCCGCCGAGCGCGCCGCCTGCACGAACAGGTCGAAGACCCGCCCCAGCAGGGCCGCCGTCATGCCCACGCCGTTGTCGGCCACGGCCAGCGCCGCGCGCCCCGCGCGCGCCTCCAGCGTGACGGCGACGGCGCCGCCGGGCGGCGTGTACTTGGCCGCGTTGTGCAGCAGATTGCTGAGCACCTGGACCAGGCGCGCATGGTCGCCCAGCACGAAGACGGCCTCGGCCGGCAGGCGCAGCGCCAGGCGGTGGCCGCGCTCCTCCAGCAGCGGCCGCGCCTGTTCGAGCGCGTCGGCGACGACCGCCTTCAGGTCGAGCACCGTCTTGTCGAGTTCGATGAGGCCCTGGGTGACGCGCGAGACGTCGAGCAGATCGTCGAGCAGGCCGCTCATGTGGCGCGCCTGGCGGGCGATGATCTGGCTGGACTTCCTGACCCGCTCGGCGTCCGGACTGCCCATCAGCAGCAGCGCGGCGGCGGCGCTGATGGGGGCGAGCGGATTGCGCAGCTCGTGGGCCAGCATCGCCAGGAACTCGTCCTTGCGCCGGTTGCCCTCCAGCAGGATGGCCTCGGCGCGCTTGCGGTCGCCCACGTCGCGGTACAGCACGGCCAGGCCGTGTCCCTGCGTGCGGTAGACGCGCACCTCCAGCCAGACCCGCAGTTCGGGCGAAAAGGCGTGCTCGTACTCATGGCTGCCGGCCACCCCGCTGCGCTTCACCCGCTCGTACAGCGCGGCGATCTCCGAGCCCAGCGTTTCGGGCCAGACCCGCCAGTGGTTCTGGCCGATCACCTGGGCCGCCGTGCGCCGCCCGATGCGCAGGCCGGCCTCGTTCATGCGCAGCACCGTCCAGTCGGCGTCGATCAGGCCGAAACCCTCGGTCATGCTGTCGAACACGGCCTGGCTCTGGTCGCGTTCGCTGCGCAGCGCCGCCTGCGCCTTGGCGTTCTCCGCCATGGCCCAGGTGCGCTCGAGGAAATCGCCGGCCAGTTCCCGCTCCTCCGCCGACCAGGCGTGCGGCAGCGCGCGGTGCACCGTCAGCACCACGCTCAGGCTGCCGCGCCTGAGCAGCGGAATGGCCAGGAAGGCACGCACGCCCAGACCGGCGTAGCCGGCGCGCACATCGGCGGCGCGCGCCTCCAGGGCGATGTCGGCCACCGCCAGCGGGCGCCCCGCCCTCAGCTCGCCGATCAACTCGGCGCCGAAATCGGCCAGCGCGCGCGTGCGGCCGGCCACGCTGGCGACGCCGCCGGCGGTCCAGTCGCGGCGGATCTCGAAGCTGCCGCGCGCCTCGTCGACCTCGCAATACAGCACGCGCGCCGCGTCCAGCTCGCGTCCCAGCATCGCGCTGGCGCAGGCGATCATCTGGTCCGGCGCGGTCTGCGCGCGCAGCGCGTCGGCCAGCGCCAGGTTGAAGCCCTGGCGCCTGGCGGCGCCGCGCGCCGCCGCCGCCAAAGCCAGATTCTCGCGCTCGAGCAAGACCCGCTGGGTCGTCTCGGCGACGGCCACGACGACGCCGCGCACCGCCCCCGCCTCGTCGCGCGCCGGCGCGTAGCTGAGCGTGAAATAGTGCGCCCGCGGCGCGCCGTCGACGTTGATGCGGAATTCCTGATCCTCGAAATAGACGCTGGCGCCGCCCTCCAGCACCTGGCGGTAGATCGGCGCGTTGAAGGCCCACACCTCGGGCCAGCACAGCGCCGTCGGCTGGCCCAGCGCGGCCGGATGGCGCGGCCCGAGGATGGGCTGGTAGGCGTCGTTGTAGATCTGGATCAGCTGCTCGCCCCACAGCACGATCGTGGCCAGGCGCGCGTCGAGGGCGGCGCCGACGGCCACGCGCAGGCAGGCCGGCCAGGCCTCGACGGGGCCGAGCGGCGTGGCGGCCCAATCGGCGCCGCGCAGCAGATCCGCCATCGCGCCGCGCGCCGCCGGCCATTCCTTCAGTCCATCCTCCACGCCGACTCCCTGTGCCATCGGCCGCGCCATCCGCGGCGGAATGCGCGGCAGGATGCGGGTCCGGCCAGCATACCCGGAAAGCGCGCGCGCCAACGCCGTTGGTGGCGAAAAACAACGCCCGGCGCGGCGCGGCCGCCGCGCCGAAGTAGCGCGCGACGCCACCAAACGGGCCGCCGCGCGGTGCTTCGCACACGCCGGTGGTGTCGCCGCCGGAAGCTTGCGACACTGCGCTGCGTCGTCGCCGTCCCCGCCGCCGCGACCCATCCCACCACTCCAGACAAGGACCTTGTATGCATCGCACCCTGAGCGCCACCCTCCTATCCCTGAGCGCGCTGGCCGGCGCCAGCCGCGCCGACGACACGCCCCTGACGCCGATCGCCGCCGGCACGCCGGCGGCGGCCACCGCGCCCATCGCCACGGCGGCGGCGGCGCAGGGCACCAACTACCTGATCGGCCTGGGCGTCGGCCTGGCGCCGGAATACGAGGGCGGCAAGAAAAACCGCCTGGTGCCGATCCCGCTGCTCGAAGCCCAGTTCGCCAACGGCATCTTCGTCAGCAGCGCGCGCGGCCTCGGCTACCAGCGCGCCGTGCAGGGCGTCAGCCTGGGCGCCGCGCTGGCCTACGGCGGCGCGCGCCCCGACCACAAGGAGAACAGCTTCTACGGCTCGGACGACTTCAAGGGCATGGGCAAGGTGGAGGGTTCGGCGCAACTGAACCTGAGCGCCAGCGCCCAGTTCGGCGCCGTGGCCGTCAGCGTCGGCACCACGCAGGCGCTGAGCCACCGGGAAAACGGCAGCACCTACTCGATCGGCGCGGCCGCGCCGCTGTACCGCAGCGGCGCCGACAGCATAGGCTGGAGCGTCTCGGCCGAATACGGCGACGCCAAGCATATGCAGACGTATTACGGCGTCACCGCCGCACAAAGCCTGGCCTCCGGCTACCGGCAGGCGAAGAACAAGGCCGGTTTCGAGAAGATCCAGGCCGGCCTGCACTGGGAGCGCGAGATCGACAAATCGTGGGTGATGCGCAGCGCGCTCGGCGTCAGCGCCCTGCTCGGCGACGCCGCCGACAGCCCGCTGACGCGGCGCCGCGTGGCGCCGGTGCTGATGACGGGCGTGGGCTACAAGTTCTGAACGGCCGAGCAGTTCCCGGCGGCGTCCGGCGCGGCCCGCGCGCCGGCACCGCGTCGCCGCGTCGCCGCTGATCGGCACGCGCTCAACGGGGGCGAGGCTGTTGGCCGCCTTGGCGGCCTTGGCAACGAAGGCGACGGCGCCCCGCTCGAGATCCGGGCGCACGCTGGCCAACGCCTCATTGCTCAAGCCCAGGCGCCGAACTCAGCACCATCTTCATGCACCACTCCTTGGGACACGATCAGCAAAACGATCGCGCGATGAACTCAGAGATCATTGCTCGGCCAGGTAGGGTTGCGGTCGACAGCAAACCAGATGCTCCCGCCAGTGACATTGCCGAAGTAAAAGCGCTGCTTCGCGAACCGCCTGAAAGATAGTCGCGGTGATAATCCGATAGATTTCCCATTGGCAATATTTCATATAATCCCGCTGCGCTACGGCACGCTTTTGTCGGCATCAAGGATTATGAAAATGAAAATACTTATCGCGCTTTGCGCAACTTCAGCATTGCTTGCTGGTTGTGGTGGTGGTGGTGACTCGTCGCCGGAAGCTGCGCCTGCGCCAAGCCCACTGGCCGCATACGCCGGGGTCTGGCAATCGGACTGCGACCATCGCGGGCACGAAACACTAACGTTCACACCCGGCGCAAACGGAACATCACTGGAAGTCTCATCGAAGAGCGAGTATTTTTCAGGAGTCGACTGCACCGGAAACGTTCTTCTCACGATGACATCGAGCGCGAATTCCATGGCGTCATATACAGGCACAGTAGATGCATCTGTCCAACTGTCTGCAGACAGCACGCCAAGCGCGATCAAGGTCGATAAGGTAAGTACTTCATCGCCTGCACTCACGCTGCAAGGTACTGGCCCTGCCGTCGTGTACTCAATAAAAGACGGCATGCGTCAATGGTGCTTCGATGCTGGAAATGGATCCACTGTTTGTTCCATGGATAACGGCGCGCCGCCTGAAAGCGGCATACACCCTGCGGCAACGGTAGCTGGGGGATTGTACCTGCGCGGAAATCAACTATTTTTATTGAAAGCGAGCGGATCGTCATTTGTCATCGATCTCATGTACACGAAAAAATAACACCGAAATGGGCATCGCAGGATCCGTTCATCGGCGCCTGCCTGTCCAGTAATACGCACAAAAAAATTCATCACGGCAGGTATCCATTTTTCCTGCTGCGCATACTTGGCGCGTAGGCCGGAATCGAACTCTCTGCCCAGTCTCATGCTCAAATAAATTGATGCGACTTCGTCTTGTCTGGTTTATTTCCCGTCGCATTGACTGCCGGGCGTACATTTTTTAACGTAAAACGAGGCAGTCATTTCGCACGAGGTTTTTGCTCTAAACAGCGGCGCAAAACCTTGCTCATCGGCTGTGCCCTCGAACACCCCTTCGCACGTTTTAACGTAATAGAGAAGCCCGGGTACGGGCCGACCGTCGGTGGGGCGTAACAGGCGGGGCGATCTGCTATATGGCCCGCTGCCAACCACCTTGACAAAGCGAACCAGTTCCGCAGTGATGGGAAATGGGGCGCGCACGAATCCGGAACGCCCTTGGGCATCTGTCAATCCATTTAACGTGGCAACTGCTTCCCCCCTCGGGGAGCCTGGCTTGGACGCGGCGTAGACATCAAGCCAATAAGGTGTATTGGGCAAGGTCGCCTTGGTCGCGGGATCGTGCAGTTGAAAATGGCAGCCGTATGCACCACTCCCTGCCGTCGGTAAACCATCCACTGGTTTTGCCATGCATTCATAGGAAGAGGTCGACGCCGTGTCTGTCCTCGCATTCAAGGCGCACCCTGCCATCAACTGAGTCAACAAGAGCGCCGTGGCGCCGACCACGATTTTGTAATTTTGAAAATTCATGAACTTCCTTATTCCATTAAATGGACTGCGCGTACGCGCCTTCCGTGGCAGCACTTCCGTCCGCATCACGTTTTTTCGCGCTGCTGGCCCAGAAATCCGAAGCCAGACCCAGAGCCGGAGTAACAAAATACATCGTCGAATTTTGGGCGCCAGCGGCAATGGAACTGCCCACTGGGTGGGGATGAGAAAATGCCCCAGGCGCGGCGCCCGCGACTGTCGTGGCGCGTACGGTCAGCCGCGCCCGCTGGTGGGCATGGTCGAAATCAGCCTGGCGCCGCAAGTGGTCAGGTGGCCTTCGAACGCCACCGGCACACCGTCGATCAGCACCTTCGGGTCGCCCTCCGCGATCACGCAAATCTCGTGGCCCCGCTGCGGACACATGCAACGGTCCCCCTTGCGCGCCACCGCCACGCCCATGACCTTGCTGTTCGGCGCGGCCGACACCACCTTGCCGCCGTGGCTGGTGGGGTCGTTCAGGCGGATCACGCCGCGCATGGGCGCATCCGTGGCCGCCGATTCAGCGACGCATCCGGCGTCATTTCGAATAGCCCTGGGAACCCGGCGTGGCGTCGTGGCGGATGCCCCACCACATCAGGTGGGCGTTGTTGTTGCCGCGCGCGCGGAACCATGGTTCGTTCGGGTCGATCGGACGCGCCTTGGCCGGCGGCGCCACCAGCACGGCCGTCGGACGGGCCGCGTCGCTGGTGCCGGCCACCAGCACGTTCTTGCCGAAGTGGTTGGCGTAGGCGATGCCCAGCGCGACGTTGGTCAACGCCGTGCCGGCGCCCATCTCGCCCAGCAGGGCCGGCGTGTTGAAGGTTTGCTTGCTGAAGTCGAACTCGACCAGCTCGGTCGTCAGCGTCTGCGCCAGCGCGGCCAGGCGGTCCGACGACGTTGGGTGGGTGTTGTTGGCGTCGTGGATCACGTAGCCGATGTCGCCGTCCTGCTTGCCGGCGTTGTGCGCGGCCGCTTCGATCGTCGCCTTCCACGCCTGCGCGGCACGGGGCGGTGTGCCCTTCCTGGCCTCGAAATCGGCCACGGCCTTGACGGCCGGATAGCCGAGCCACGCCAACGGCGCGCGTTCGGTGTTGTAATTCGGTCCGGCCAGCACCAGCAGCACCATGTTTTCGTTGATTTGCTCGTCCTTCGGTGGAAAACTCGGTGCGTCCCAGTTCATCACCCAGGTGGTTTCCGACGGGTGGGCCTGCAGGTAATCCAGCGCGGCGGCCAGCGAAGTGAAGCCGGCGTTCGCGCCGCCCATCGTCACGCGCACGTCGGGTGGCGTGGCGCGGGTCCAGGAATTGGGGAAGTTGACATTGCCGATATTGAAGGTATCCACGATGTTGTCACGCGTGAAATTGGCCGCTTCCACGGGATCGAGTCTGCCCGCCGGCAGCGCGTACTCGATATGTATACCGGCCAGTTCGCGCCGGGTCTTTTTGTCGTCAAGCGAGTGGGCATTGTAAAAATATCTTGAATTCGAAAAATATACATCATGAAAAATTGTCGTAAGTTCATCGACGTATTTATGGTGATACCCTTTGAACGTTTCTTTTCCATTGCTTCCCGATGCAATCATGCCGATTGATTGAAGCTTGGAAAACCTTTTCGAATTGGCTTTGAGCATGTCGTCATCTTTATTCGCTTGCACCAAACCCAGCGTCCAAAGCAACTGCCATTCGGTGGGATAGTCGCGTCGTTGCAAGGGATTGAGCCACTGCAATCCGACGACCTGGGCCATGAACGGTTTTCCTGGCTCGGAGGCCGATGGCGCCGCGTTCGCCGTCGCCATGACAGGCATGTTCGCGCAGGCGGTAAGCAATACCAGTACGGCGCCGGCACACAACGCGGGCAGGGCAAAAAAACGTTTCATAATTTCTTCATCGGTAAGTCATTGCGTGGCGGCGGTTGATGCCGTTTAGTCGTGGTGTTACGTAGAAGATCATGAGAAGGCGGCGTATTGCCGGCGTGTAGCCACGCGTCGTGCGCCATCCAAAAACTCCGGCGCTGCGCGCTGTTCAGCCGCACCCGCTGGTGGGCATGGTCGATATCAGCTTTGCGCCGCAACTGGTCAGATGGCCTTCGAACGCCACCGGCACGCCGTCGATCAGCACCTTCGGGTCGCCCTCGGCGATCACGCAATTGTCGTGGCCGCGCTGCGGACACATGCAACGGTCCCCCTTGCGCGCCACCGCCACGCCCATGACCTTGCTGTTCGGCGCGGCCGACACCACCTTGCCGCCGTGGCTGGTGGGGTCGTCCAGGCGAATCACGCCGCGCATGGGCCAGCTCCCTGCAGCGAAGTCAATTCAGGCGATATCATTTTGAATAACCCTGGGAACCCGGCGTGGCGTCGTGGCGGATGCCCCACCACGGCAGGAAGGCGTTGTTGCCGCCGCGCGCGCGGAACCACGGCTCGTTCGGGTCGATCGGACGCGCCTTGGCCGGCGGCGCCACCAGCACGGCCGTCGGACGGGCCGCGTCGCTGGTGCCGGCCACCAGCACGTTCTTGCCGAAGTGGTTGGCGTAGGCGATGCCCAGCGCGACGTTCGTCAACGCCGTGCCGGCGCCCATCTCGCCCAGCAGGGCCGGCGTGTTGAAGGTTTGCTTGCTGAAGTCGAACTCGACCAGTTCGGCCGTCAGCGTCTGCGCCAGCACAGCCAGGCGGTCCGACGACGTTGGGTGGGTGTTGTTGGCGTCGTGGATCACGTAGCCGATGTCGCCGTCCTGCTTGCCCGCGTTGTGCGCGGCCGCTTCGATCGTCGCCTTCCACGCCTGCGCGGCGCGCGGCGGCGTGCCCTTCTTGGCCTCGAAATCGGCCACGGCCTTGACGGCCGGATAGCCGAGCCACGCCAGCGGCGCGCGTTCGGTGTTGTAATTCGGTCCGGCCAGCACCAGCAGCACCATGTTTTCGTTGATCTGTTTATCCTTGGGACGGCTTGGGGCGTCCCAGTTCATCACCCAAACGGTTTCCGACGGATGGGCCTGCAGGTAATCCAGCGCCGCCGCCAGCGAGGTGAAGCCGGCGTTCGCGCCGCCCATCGTCACCCGCACGTCGGGCGGCGTGGCGCGGGTCCATGAATTGGGGAAGTTGACGCTGCCGATATTAAACCTATCGACGATGTTGTCTCGTGTGTAATTGGCCGCGTCCACGGGGTCGAGCTTGCCCGCCGGCAGCGCGTATTCGATGTGTATGCCGGCCAGTTCGCGCCGCGTCTTTTTATCGTCGAGCGAGTGGGCGTTATAGAAATATTTGGAATTGGAAAAATAAATATCATGGAACAAGCTCGTCAATTTAGCCACGTATTTTTCATGGTAACCCTCGAAACTTTCCTTGCCGTTGTTTCCAGCCGCAATCATGCCAATTGTTTGAATTTTTGAAAACAATTCCGGCTCTGCTTTCACCATATCGTCATCTTTATTCGGCTGCGCCAGGCCCAATGTCCACAGCAACTGCCATTCGGTAGGGTAGTCGCGCCGTTGCAGGGGATTAAGCCATTGCACTCCGACGACCTGGGCCATAAACGGTTTCCTCGATTCAGCGGCAGGCGCCGCCGCGTTGGCCGTCGCCATGAAGGGCATGTTCGCGCAGGCGGTAAGCAATGCCAGTACGGCGCCGGCACACAACGCGGGCAGGACAAGAAAGCGTTTCATAATTTCTCCATCAGTAAGTAGTTGCGTTGCGGCGGCATCCGTGCGCCAGGTAAGCCAAAGCGCGACACCAAACACAAGGATAAAGGCCAAGAAAGTCCAGCCCAGTCGTCGGAAGTTAGTGGAGATTAGAACATGCATCTTTTTTCTCACATCTATCAAAAAAATTTTCGTTCATCAATAATTGTTCCGGGCATGCTCCCGCCAGTTCCAGCAACACCGGCATCTTTCGTCCATTCAGATGTCAGTTTTTTCATAAATTTCCCATCCGTGAAATATTCAAGGAACACTTGGTTGGAGTTCTCCTTATCCAGCCCTTCCAAAAAACGCCAGTCCGCCACTGTCCTAAGCACACGTAAATCCTCGTCCTTGATGCGGCTCATGCCTATGGCGACGTCGTACGCCAACGCTCTTTGTGCATGCATCCCGTTGGTCATGATGGTTGAATGGTCGGTCGCGTGAGTATCGAGGTTATCAGCCAAGTTGCTCTTAATCTTCTCCGTACGCCAAGCTTTGTAGGCGTCGCTGGCTTTCGTGGGGTCGTCCTCCTCCACTACCTTTTCCTCATTCTTGTAGAGTTTCTCCCGCTTCGCCCTCATGCGCAGCAAAGCATGGTCTTCATAGCGCAGCGCGGCCTCGCTGTCCCCATTACCTTCCGCGGAATCGTTAGCCTTGCGGTTTTTTCCCTCGCTGCCGCCTTTCGGTATCGGGTGGTCGCCAGCATACGGGTCGCCTTCCTCGCGCACGCGGCCCTTCTCGCGCGATTCGCCCGGCGCATCGAATCCCTGGTCGAATTGCAGGCTTGCCACGCCAAAGCGCAGGGCTTCCGGCTTGAATGCTTTTGGCAAATTTGGCGCGGTAAGCGGAACCTGCCAAACATCGGGCGGCAATGCGTTGATCGGTATCGACTTCAACGTCAACGCCAATTGGACGATGGGCCACGATACAATCGTCAAAACTTTTCCGAAAAAATTCGAGTTCGCGTCCAACCCCTTCCCCAGCGAGAACTTGGCGGGTTGCGAATTGGGAAACCAGAAATTATCACTACCAGGTTTGAGTACTTGCCCCTCTTTACTTCGATAGTGGTGCTTCCAGTAATCATAGTGTCCCTCGCCCTTGCTGCCGACCTCAAAGTCTTGCGCGAACACGCGCTGACAAAACACTCCGCGGCCCTTGGTCGCGTCGATTTCCTGCTGGTCCATGCCCCGCCAACCAATGCCTTGCACCGTGGAGGCCGAGATGACCTGGTCGTGTGGATTACAGTACAACGTCACCCGCCCCAAAGTGGAGGGTTGAAGACCGTAGCCGTATTGCATTCTGTCGTCCTTAGCGTTGAAGCCATGCTCTTCGTTCGCCATGAACTTGTCGATGCTCGCTGCCTCCTGTTGCTTTGGTGCCTGCTTGCGCACAATGTCGAAAAAGGCCGCCAGGGTCTTGGTGCGCGCCTCCGCCGTCTGCCGTCCGACATTGCCTTTCTTGTCGGGCACCTGGCCCTGGGTCCAGCTTTCAGTGAAGTTCTTTTTCAATAAGCTGAAGGGAGCGTTGCACAGCACATAGGTATCGGCGACGCACCGCCCCTTCATGCCGCTGGCGTCGGCGACATCACTTAGTCTGTCACCCAAAAACGCGGCCGCCATGCCGATCATATTGCCCTGGCTGTGGCACACAATGGTAATGGGTACATCGGCCTGCTTCTTGCGGATCGATTCCACCAGCCTGGCCAGTCGCAGCGCGGCCAGCACGTAGTAAGCACGCGGTGGGCAGGAGTAGACGTTGCGGTCGTTGGTCGGGTTCAAATGCTGCACGTGCAACCAGAGAAACAGCGTATCTGACAAGCCCTCGCTCCACAGGTCGGGCAGCGACGTACAGCCGTTGGCGAAGGGGCCGCCGCCCCAGTAATTCTCTTCGTTGAGGTATATAGAGCTACCGTATTGCTGCAGTTCGTCAGCGTTTGCCTTGTAGCCCCAGCGGAAATGGATCACCGGCGAGAAATTTTTATCCGATTCGATAAAGGTGTCCGCCTGCATTTTCGGATTAATGAAACCTGCCGGCGTCAGCTCGCTCATGTATTTGGCGGGCGTCAACTGGCCGCCTTCCGGCGTGGCGAACTTCATGTGTTCGTCACCCCGTTTGAGGCGCTCGTTGAGCCCCTTGCACAAACCGTCTTCGGTCTGGCTGTACCACTCGCCGTCCGAATTGACGCCGTGAACGAAAATAATGATGCCGGGCAGGGACATCTGCTGCACCACGTCAAGGTACTGTTCGTTAAACAACACCGGTCCGGTATGCGTCCCCACAAGGATGTTTTCCCCGCTGTCGAACAGCTTGGGGAGCGCATTGCCGTGCATGTCCGTGGCGTACGGCGCCGTCTTTTTCATGTATGTCATGTCTTGTCGCTCTTTTTCATGTTTTTTCTGATGGCCGCGCCACTGCGGGTCGGCCAAGCAGCGCACGGGTCGTCATGGCGACCAATAGAAAAACGCCTTGAGCTGCTGCAGGCGATCGGAGACGACCTTCGCGCCTTCGCCGGCGGCGTCGCTCACGCCGGACAGGGCGTCCTCGCCGTCGCGCTCGAGGTGCAGCTTCATGCCCTCGACCGGCTTGCCGTCGGTGGCGCGCAGCAGTCGCGGCGTGCGGCCAAGCGCGCCCTCGCCGAACGAGGGCAGCTCGGCGCGGGCGCGGGCCGGACCGTCCCAGTTGTGGCCGTTGGTCTTGACCGTCAGCGGCCCCGGCCCGCCCAGTTCGACGTTGCCGCCCGACAGTTTCAGGTAGGCGCCGCCGCTGGTCATCAGGGTGATCTCGTCGTGCGCCATGCCGATCAGGCGCTGGGCGGCGGTGATCTTGACGTCCTTGGCCGAATCGATGTGCAGCTCGTCGTGCTGGCTCTGCATGAGGAATTTGCCGTAGTGGGCGATCTGCGTGATGCCGTCCTTGTGCGCGAACAGCGAGATGCCCTTGCCGGCGTTGAGGTTGAAGCGTTGGCCGCTGGTGAATTGCAGGTGCTGCTGCGCCACCGTGTCGACGTTCACGCCGGCGTAGCTGACGATGGTTTTCGGCGTGCTCAGGGCGATGCCGGCCGGCGCCGTCACGCTCAACGTCGGCTTGCCGCCCGGGCTCTGCGGCCCGCTGTTGCCGCCGCCGACGTCGTCCTTGAGTTCGGCCTGCGGCGCCGGGTCGAGCGCCAGCGCCTGGTGTTCAAAAGCGTACTGGCCGAGCGATTTGAACAGGTCGAGGCAGTCCTGCATCAGCGCGACGTGCTCCTCGCCGCTGAGCTGGTCGCCGGCGGCGTCGAGCCGCTTCCAGGCCGAGATCAGCAGGGACTTGGCGGTGCGGATGCTGCCGCTGTCATCGGTCCTGAGCTCGAAGCCTTCGCCGCGCGCCTTGGCCTGGCCGTCGCGGCGCGGGTGGGTCAGATAACCCAGGTTCAGCTGGCTGGCCGCGTGGTCGCTGGCCAGTTGCGCGCTGATCTGCCCGGGCGTGTCGTCCAGGCGCAACTGGTTCGCGCGCGTGCCGCGGATCTCCTGGCTGACGATGCCCGACAGGTAGCGGTCGCCCGGCAGCCGGCTGACGTGGCTGAAGCTGGGCGGCGGCGTGGTGCCGCCGTGCACGGCGCTGGTGATGATCGGCTTGTCCGGGTCGTTGCCCAGAAAAGACACGCGGCACATGGTTCCCACGCGCGGCAGCGAGATGGCGCCGAACTGGGCGCCGGCCCACGAGGTGGCCACGCGCACCCAGGCCGAGTCCTGCTCGCCTAGGGCGTCGGAGGACACCGGCGCGCCGGCCCGCTCGTCCGGGCGGAAGCCGGGGAAGCGCACCTTCACCCTCCCCTGCGCGTCGCAGTGCACCACCTCGCCGGCCGGGCCGACCACGACCACGTTCAGCGAGGCCGTGGGCGGCAGGTCCAGGCGCGGGTCGTGGGAGGGCACGATGGGCACGCCGCGGCGCACGCAGCCGAACTGGTTGGTGTAGCGCGCGCCGCGCTCGGCGCCGGCGCCGGCCAGCGCCACTTCGGCCGCCGCCCCGCCCTCCCAGCGGTTCAGCGCGAACAGGCGCTGCGCCCTGTCGTTGAGGGCCTTGGGCAGGTTGTTCTCGGCCTCGACGCGCAGTTCCGTGACGACGAACTCGCGCTCCCCGGCCGGATGGGCGTCGATCTCGGCGTGCCCGCTCAGGGCGAACCACTGGCCCACGCACAGGTCGCGCACGCCGCCCTCGCCGCGGAAGCTTTTGGCCGCGTATTCGTGGCCCTGCATGGCCAGCTCGGCCAGGGCGTCGTAGTCGGCGCGGTCGTCGCCGGCGTGCGGCGCGTCGATCCGGCCCTGGTCCAGGGCGGCCGCCAGTTCGTTGCCCAGTTCGCCCTGGTCGTTGCCGCCGCGCACACGCGCGTGCTGGCTGCGCGCCGTCTTGTAGTCCCAGCTCTGGCGCGTCACGGCGCCGGCCGTCAGGCTGCGCGCCGCGTGCCAGGCGGTGACGCCGTCGCGCGCCTCGGTGCCGTCGTCGCGGTGGTAGCGCACGCTGCCGGCCGCGTTGCGCTCGAGCGCCATGGCGTCGTCGAACAGCACCAGCGTGTGGCCGGGCGTGGCGTCGCTGCCGGCCGCCGTGGCCTTGCCCGGCTGGATGAATCAGGCCAGGCCGCGGCGGCGCCACAGCCGGCGCAGGAAGGCGGCGTCGGACTCGTTGTACTGGAGCGTGAATTCGCGCTGCGGATAGTGCTTTTTCAGGCGCCAGGTTGCGAAGTCGAAGGCGCGCCCCAGCACCTGGTTGTCGCGGCGCCATTCGCCGAGGATGATTTCCGTGATCTCGATTTCGCTCTTGTTGCGGAAGACGCGGCTGTTGCCGCCCTTGTCCATCACGGCCAGGGCGTCGCGCACGATCAGTTGGTAGGTGGCCAGGCCGCCGTCGGCCTCGCCCTCGACGGCGCCGTCGACGATGCCGCAGACGGCGCGCAGGGCGCCCCTGTCGGTGACGAACTGCAGTTCGGCGGGCATGGCGATGAATTGCTTGAGCGCCAGGCCGGCCGTCGCGGCCACGCACAGCAGGCGGTATTCAATGCCGCCGCAGATGGTTTCGACGCCGCTCACCTGCTTGACCAGCAGCAGGTCGTCGCGCGCGCCGCCCTTGCCCCACAGACGCAGGCGGATGGGGCGGTTCGCCCCGCTCAGGCCGGCCAGCGCGGCCAGCCCGGAGGATAGGTTCGATGTCATGAGGGAGGATCCAGGGTCGGCGGCGCCGCCCGGCTTCATGCTGCGGGGGCGGCGTTTTGCGGCCGGACGCGGCAAGAGTCGATGACGCCGATAGTTACCAACAACTTAATATTTTTCGGAGTGTAACTTATTTCCATCCGCGTCGTCGTCTGCGACGCCGGCAATCGTGCGCGCCCTGTCCCGCCGCGACCGGGGCGAGCGATAAAATTCTTGATGGGAGATTTTTGGATCGCACGCCGCGGCGCGCTTATGAGACATGTCGTAAGATCCATCGGAATGCCTCACGATGCGGGTGGAAGTCCGCGGCATTTCCGGAATTGGCTTACGCAACGGTTACAGGAAACGAAGGGGGAGCAAAAAAGGAAAAAGGACTACAAGCCGAAGCGTGTAACCCTTTAATTTACTGCGAATACTTGGTGCCGTTGGCCGGAATCGAACTGGCGACCTTCACATTACGAATGTGCTGCTCTACCAACTGAGCTACAACGGCGAAGACGCGTATTCTAACAAACAATCCGGAAAAGTTGCTAGTGCCAACGCGTATTTATCGGCAAATATTTTTGACGGCCCGATTCGACGCCGCCAAACGGGCCGCAATCAAGCCTCGTGGTAGCTCGTCACGCGCGCCACTTCGTCCTTCGAGCCGAGGAACACCGGCACGCGCTGGTGCAATTTGTGCGGCTCGATGTCGAGGATGCGGTCCTTGCCGTCGGTGGCGGCGCCGCCCGCTTGCTCGACGATGAAGGCCATCGGGTTCGCTTCGTACATCAGGCGCAGCTTGCCCGGCATGGTCGTGTCGCGCGTGTCGGCCGGGTACATGAAGATGCCGCCGCGGTTCAGGATGCGGTGCACGTCGGCCACCATCGAGGCGATCCAGCGCATGTTGAAGTTGGTGCCGCGCACGCCGTCTGTGCCGGCCTGCAGTTCGTCGAAGTAGCGTTTCACCGGCGCGTGCCAGTGGCGCGCGTTCGAGGCGTTGATGGCGTATTCCTGGGTCGCGGCGGGGATCTGCATATTGCTCTGCGTGAGCACCCAGGAACCCATCTCGCGGTCCAGCGTGAAGCAGTTCACGCCGTTGCCGGTGGTCAGCACCAGCATGGTTTGCGGACCGTACACGGCGTAGCCGGCGGCCACTTGCTTGCTGCCGGCCTGCATGAAGTCCGCCTCGGTCGGCTCGCCCATGCCTTCCGGCGCCTTCAGCACCGAGAAGATGGTGCCGATGGAGACGTTGACGTCGATGTTGCTGGAGCCGTCGAGCGGGTCGAACAGCAGCATGTATTCGCCCTTCGGATAGCGGTTCGGGATCGGGTGGATCGATTCCATCTCCTCCGACGCCATGGCCGCCAGGTGCCCGCCCCATTCGTTCGCCTCGAGCAGGATTTCGTTGGAGATCACGTCGAGCTTCTTCTGCACTTCGCCCTGGATGTTTTCCGTGTGCGCGCTGCCCAGGATGTCGCCCAGGGCGCCCTTGCCCACCGAGTGGCTGATGGTTTTGCAGGCGCGCGCGACGACTTCGATCAGCAGGCGCAATTCGGCCGGGATGGTGTTGTGCGAGCGTTGTTCTTCGACCAGATACTGCGTGAGGCTGATGCGTTTCATGTATTCCCTTTGTGTAGAAATGGTGGATGTGGGCCGCGCGCCGGGCGCGGCCCCTGGAATGGTTTAAACGGTTTAGTTGGCCAGGGCCTTGCCGACGACTTCGAGCACGTCGTTGGACAGGCCGGCGCTGGCGGCGACCTGCTCCAGCGCCGCCTTCATGTGCGCCTGCAGCGCCGGCACGTAGCGGCGCCAGCGGTCCATGCTGCGCGCCAGCCGCGCCGCCACCTGCGGATTCAGGGCGTCGAGGGCGATCACCTGCTCGGCCCAGAAGGCGTAGCCGCTGCCGTCGGCGGCGTGGAAGCGCGAGGGGTTGCCGGCGCAGAAGTTGAAGATCAGGCTGCGCGCCCGGTTCGGATTCTTCAGCGTGAAGGCCGGGTGGCGCATCAGCGCGCGCACGGCCGCCACGTCGCTGCCCGGCGCGCTGGCCTGCATGGCGAACCATTTGTCGACCACCAGCGCCTCCGCTTCGAAGTCGTGGTAAAAATCGCGCAGCGCGGTGGCGGCGTGCTGCGGCGCGTCGGCGTGGATCAGCGCCGTCAGCGCGGCGGCGCGGTCGGTCATGTTGCCGGCGCCGTCGAATTGCTGCTGCGCCAGCTCCAGCGCCTCGGCGTCCGGCGCGATCAGGAGGTAGGCCAGCGCGAGGTTCTTCAGCGCCCGCTTCCCGGCCGACAGGGCGTCCGGGCTGTAGGCGCCGGGCGTCTGGTTGAGCTTGTACTGCACCAGCAGTTCCGGCTTCAGCGCGGCGGCGATGCTGCGGCGCATGAACTGGCGCGCCGTGTGGATCGCCTGCGGGTCGACGGCGGCCATGCGCTCGGCGATCATGGTTTCGGACGGCAGCACCAGGGCCAGTTCGCGGAAGGCGGCGTCGAGCGAGACGTCCGACAGCAGCGCGCGCTGGGCGTTGATGAAGGTGGCGTCCAGCGCCAGCGGCTTGCCCGCGGCGACGCCGGCCGTCAGCGCCAGCAGGCGCTGCATGGCCAGGCGCTGGCCCGCCTCCCAGCGATTGACGGGGTCGCTGTCATGGCTGAACAGGTGCAGCAGTTCGGCGTCCGTGTAGTCGTAGTCGAGCAGCACCGGCGCGGAGAATCCGCGCAGCAGCGACGGCGTGGGCCGTTGCGTCACGCCGCTGAAGCGGAAGGTCTGCGTCGTCTCGGTGAGTTCCAGCACCACCGTCGCCGGGCCCTCGGCGCCGTCCGTGTAGAGCGGCATGTTCTTGCCGTCGGCGCCCAGCAGGCCCACCGCGACGGGGATGTGGAAGGGCAGCTTGTCGGCCTGCTCCGGCGTCGCCGGGCAGCTCTGCGCCAGCGTCAGGTGGAAGGTCTGCGCCTCGGCGTCGTAGTCGGTGACGGCCTTGACGATCGGCGTGCCGGCCTGGCTGTACCAGCGCTCGAACTGCTTCAGGTCGCGCCCGTTGGCGTCGGCCATGGCGGCGCGGAAGTCGTCGCACTGCACGGCCTGGCCGTCGTGGCGCTCGAAATACAGGTCCATGCCCTTGCGGAAGCCCTCGCGGCCCAGCAGGGTTTGCATCATGCGCACCACTTCGGCGCCTTTTTCATAGATCGTCACGGTGTAGAAGTTGTTGATCTCGACGAAGGAGTCGGGCCGCACCGGGTGCGCCATCGGGCCGGCGTCCTCGGGGAACTGGGCCTGGCGCAGGGTGCGCACCTGGTCGATGCGGGTGACGGCGCGGCCGGTGTCGGTGCCGATCATGTCGGCCGAGAATTCCTGGTCGCGGAAGACCGTCAGGCCCTCCTTGAGCGAGAGCTGGAACCAGTCGCGGCAGGTGACGCGGTTGCCGGTCCAGTTGTGGAAGTATTCATGCCCGACGACGGCCTCGATGCCGGCGTAGTCGGTGTCGGTGGCCACGCGCGGGTTGGCCAGCACATATTTGGTGTTGAAGATGTTCAGGCCCTTGTTCTCCATCGCGCCCATGTTGAAGTCGCCCACGGCGACGATCATGAAGCGGTCCAGGTCCAGCTCCAGGCCGAAGCGCTCCTCGTCCCAGCGGATGCTGTTCTTGAGCGACTGCATGGCGTAGTCGGTCTTGTCCAGGTTGCCCTCCTCCACCCACACCTGCAGCAGCACCTCGCGGCCCGACTTCAGGACGTAGCGCTCCTCTTGGCAGACCAGGCGCGCCGCGACCAGGGCGAACAGGTAGGAGGGCTTCTTGAACGGGTCTTCCCATTTGGCGTAGTGGCGCCCGTCGCCCAAGTCGCCCTCTTCGATCAGATTGCCGTTCGACAGCAACACGGGGAATTGTTCCTTGTCGGCGCGCAGCATCACCGTGTACTTGGCCATCACGTCGGGACGGTCGGGGAAGAAGGTGATGCGGCGGAAACCCTCGGCCTCGCACTGGGTGAAGAAGTTGCCGTTCGAAACGTACAGGCCCGACAGCGAGGTGTTGTCCCGCGGCGCCAGCAGGGTTTCGATTTCCAGCGTCACCACGGCCGGCGCCTTGCGTATCGTCAGGCCGGCCGCGTTCAGGGTGTACTGGCCGGGCTTGAGGCGCTTGCCGTTCAGGCTCAGCCGCACCAGTTCGATCTGCTCGCCGTGCAGGGTGATGTCGCTGTTCTTGCCGGCCGGGTTGCGGCGCATCTGGATGCGGCTGGCGACGATGGTGCGGGCGGGGTCGAGATCGAAACCGAGCTCCACGCTCTCCACCAGGAAACTCGGCGGGGTGTAATCTTTGCGGTAAATCGTCTGAGGGCTGTCTGTGCGCATAGGGATTTGGATGGGAGCGGAAGCAAAAGCCTATTTTACCAATACCAGCACGGCGCGCGGTGCAATCTTCGCGCGGCGGCCGCGGCCGGTAACATTCTGTAATAATCGGGCAATGGGCGCGCCCCGGACGTAGACTGGTCGTCTGTAATGTGTAACTTTATTGTGGGAGATCAATGCGATGAAATACCTCACCATCCTGGCCGCCGCCTTGAGCCTGCTGCTGGCCGGCTGCGCCAGCACCATCCGCAGCGACGTCACGGCCTTCCACCAGTGGCCGGCCGGACCGCAGGACAAGAGTTATGTGTTCCAGGCGCCGCCGGCCGAGGCCGACACCCTGGAGTACCGCAACTACCTGAACCTGCTGCGCGTCGAACTGGGCAAGCAGGGCTTCAGCGAGACCGACCACGCCGACCAGGCGGCGCTGCGCGTGGCGATGCGCTTTTCCAGCACCGACCACGCGCTGCGCGTGATCGAATCGATGGACCCGTTCTGGACCGGGCGCGGCTACTGGCCGGGCCGCTACGGCTACCCCTGGGGCATGCGCGGCTGGTACGGCACGCGCTATTACGACCCCTTCCTGTACGGCCCGCCCGACCTGCGCGAGACGGTGCGCCACGAATACGAGCGGCAACTACAGGTGAGCATCAACGGCCGCGACGGCAGCAAGCTGTTCGACGTGACGGTGCACAACAGCAGCCGCAAGGCGGCCACGCCGCTGGTCATGCCGGCCATGTTCGCCAGCGCCTTCGCCGGTTTCCCCGGCCAGAGCGGCGTGCCGCACCGCGTCGACCTGAAAGTGGAGTGAGCGGCGCGCGCCCGGGCCGCGGTGGCCCGGGCCGGCGCCGCCGGCGCTCAGGAGTAGTAGGCCTCGGCCGTCAGCGTGATGGCGCCGATCAGCATCACCGCCAGCACCAGCACGATCAACAGGCGGCCGAATTTCGGCGAACCGTCGCCGGCCTGGGCCGCTTGCTCTTTTTCGACAGAATCGTTCATATTTCCTAGGGCAGTAGAATGGACGAGCCGGTCGTCTTGCGCGCCTCCAGCTCGATATGGGCTTGCGCCACGTCGGCCAGATTATAGCGCTGATTGATGCCGATCCTGACCGCGCCGCCGGCGACGACGTCGAACAGCGACTGCGCCGTCGCCTCCAGCTCGGCGCGCGTGGAGGTGTAGGCGAACAGCGTCGGACGGGTGACGAAGAGCGAACCGCGCGAGGCCAGTTCGGTCAGCGCGAACGGCGGCACGGGTCCGGAGGCGCTGCCGAAGCTGACCATCGTGCCCAGCGGCGCCAGGCAGTCCAGCGAACCGATGAAGGTATCCTTGCCGATCGAATCGTAGACCGCCCGCACGCCCTTGCCGGCGGTGATCTCGCGCACCCGTTCGACGAAATTCTCGTGGTTGTAATTGATCACGTGGGCGGCGCCGTGGGCCGTGGCCAGGGCCGCCTTCTCGTCCGAACCGACGGTGCCGATCAGGGTCACGCCCAGCGCCCTGGCCCACTGGCAGGCGATCAGCCCGACCCCGCCGGCGGCGGCGTGGAACAGCACCGTGTCGCCGGCCTTCAGGGCCACCGTGCGGTGCAGCAGATACTGCACCGTCATGCCCTGCAACATCATCGCCGCGCCCGTCTCGAAACCGATCGCCTCCGGCAGCACCAGCAGGATCGCCGCCGGCACGTTGCGCGCCTGCGCGTAGGCGCCGTTCGGGCGCGCCGCGTAGGCGACCCGGTCGCCCACCTTCACTTCGCGCACGCCCTCGCCCACCGCCTCGACGACGCCGGCGCCCTCCAGGCCCAGGCCGCCCGGCAGCGGCTGCGGATACAGGCCGCTGCGGAAATACACGTCGATGAAATTCAGGCCGATGGCCTCGTGGCGCACGCGCGCCTCGCCGGGGCCGGGCGGCGCCAGCTCGACATCGACATACTCCATCACTTCCGGGCCGCCGGTGCGGAACATCCTGATCGCTTTCGTCATCACATCTCCAAAAATAGGGTGGGGGAAAATCAAGCCTGCGCGGCGCGCGCGCGCAACTGCGACAACACCAGATGGGCCGAGGACAGATTCGTCGCGCAGGCCACGTTGTGCACGTCGCAGGCGCGCACCAGGGCGTTGATGTCCGGCTCGTGCGGCTGCGGCGTCATCGGATCGCGCAGGAAGATGACGCAATCGATTTGGCCCTCGACCAGCAGCGAGCCGATCTGCAAATCGCCGCCGAACGGCCCCGAATGCTTGCGCTCGACCACCAGGCCCAGCTCATTGATCAGCCGCCCGCCCGTGGTGCCGGTGGCCGACAGCGCGCAGCCGCGCAGGAACTCGAGGTACTCGCCGGCCAGCGCGATCATGTCGTCTTTTTTCTTATCGTGGGCAATCAGGGCAATGCGCGTCTTCATCATCGTTTCCAGGTGAAAGGGTTAAAGCCGGAACTACTTCTTGGAGAGCATGTAAATACCGGCCAACACCAGGCTGGTGCCGGCCATCTGCCAGGGCGTGATCGACTCGCCGAGGATCAGCGCGCCCAGGAACAGGGTCGACACCGGACCGATCATGCCGGCCTGCGAGGCGGTGGCCGGGCCGATGCGCGCCACCGCCGTCATCGTCATCAGCACCGGCATCACCGTGCAGAAGATGCCGTTCAGCAGCGACAGGCCGTACACCGGCAGCGGCTGGATCAGCAGCGCGGCCGGGCGCAGCAGGAAGAACTGGCCGATGCAGGCGGCGCTGGAGACGCACATCGCGTAGGACACCAGGCGCAGCGAACCGATGCGCTTGACCAGTTCGCCCGAACCGAGCAGATACACGGCGTAGGCGGCGGCCGAGCCCAGCACCAGCAGCGAGCCCAGCACCACATTGCTGGCGCCGCCGCGCAAATCGTGGACGAAGACCAGCACGATGCCGCAATACGAGGCGGCCAGCGCCAGCCACTGCTTGCGGCCGATGTGCTGCTTCAGGAAGAACGTCGTGATCAGCAGCACGAAGGTGGGCGTGAGGAAGAGGAGCAGGCGCTCCAGGCCGACGGAAATGTACTGCAGGCCGAGGAAATCGAGGAAACTGGATAAATAATAACCGACCAGTCCCAGGCCGGCGATGCGCCAGCGGTCGGCCGGCGCCAGCGGCGCCTCGCTGCGCATCTTCCAGACGGCGATGACGGCGAACAGGGGCAGCGAAAACAGCATGCGGAAAGCGATCAGGGTGACGGCGTCGATCTGATAGCGGTAGAGGAGCTTGGCGACGATGGCCTTGGTGGAAAACAGCACCGCGCCGCCGACGGCGAGCGAAAGGCCCCCAAGATAGACGGAACGCGGCAAGGAAACGGGGGAGGCGCTGGCGGGGACTGAACTCATGCAGCGATTGTAAGGGCAAAAAGAAAACGTCGCTGGGCGCGCCCCCGGCGCGCCGGATCGGAGATCGCGGATCGGAGATCGGGGTCAGGTC
>JANXSQ010000045.1 GCA_025356595.1 Janthinobacterium sp.
CAGATAAAAAGAAAAGGAGAGGGACGACGATGTTATTATGATGATTATGGAAATTGTCTTTCTCTCGAGGAGAAGAAGAGAAGAACAGTTGAGGTATATCTCCCATCGTCGGACAAGGTCTTCTTCTTTTCTCTCTCGCGCTTCTCCTCTCCATTTTCGCCCGGGACCGGCTGATTGACATGATGGATGACATTTTCCTCATCTGGCAATGTCGTGCTATGCTTTGACTGTCTACTTTCCTGTCTAACTGCTTCGCGAGTTTACTTGCTGCTGTTGATAGGTCTTGTTGTTGTTGTTGTTGTTGTTGTTATTTGTACCGTTCTGGCTGTTGAGATCTCCTCTCGTCTATATTGACGACGACGACGATGCTGCTCCGTGCCAGCAAATAGCGAAGTCCTATCCATGTCTTTCGAGACATTATCGATGATATCGGCGTAGAATAACATTATTAACGCTCACGAGTTGTCGGATCATTCCCTCAATCGAGTCGGTATCGCCCGCCTCTTTCTTCGTGCGCAGATCATCGTGACAAGAAATTGATCTGACGGATTTTCTTTTCGTCAAATACAACAAAGAGTTGTAGAGCATGTGTTATCGGCAGTGTCAAGGAAATATAATTATGTGATTTGTTTGACATTCGTAGGCCGAAAGGTTTCTCTCGGCAATCAGCGAACGAACTGGCTCGGAATGGCTGCGTCTTATTATAGGGCACGAGTAAGTCGAGCACTTGCTAGCCTCGACGTCGCCGATCCGAGAGCCGAATGATTACTCATTCGTGGTCGATAGCTGTGCGTGTGTAGCCGGATGTTTACTAACGTGTCTACGATGCCATCATCTGTTTTGTCTATCGGAAGGGAAAGACAAAAGGATCTATAATGATTTGCCAAGGAATGATTGACCCCGAGTCGATTAATTTCCATACGCGAGACATCGACAACGACGACGCCTAGGATACGAGAGGAAGGAGAACGTTCTCTAATTGAAGATTGACGATGTGCATTTGGATCGTTAATTATCAACCGGGAGACGTTGTTCATCAGCCTCTGATTCAATTATTGGGTTTGGACAGTTTCTATCATGATACAATTCTAGTTAATGAGAAACATCATTGGCCCGTCGTCCAAGGTCTCTTCAAGGTGAAACCACATTGCTCGTTCTCACTCCGACCAACGGTAGCCTCTCTCGTAGATCTACATCGAACTCATTCCGGGAGAGAATCTCATTCACTTGTCCACGGCGAGATCAGAATTAACTATCGCATTGATCCATTCTCCTCCGACAACAGTCGGTCTCACCCTTCGGTTGATCGATGTCGCCCTGTCTGATCTGCCTCACGACCATGTCGAGCATCGATGCAAACAGTTGCTCTTTCTGACAAGACTCGTTCGATGTACGTTCGATGAACTGCTCTTTAAACAGCTCGGCTACCGACACGCCACGCACACCTTCGACATCGAGCGACCGATTCATCACGTCCCCATCAGGAACGACCATTTTCACGATCACGACACCGACGAGGAGACATTCAAAGAAATCTATCGTCAAATACACGCCACAGATCTCGTTCACGATGCATCGGTCACGCTCATCCTTCGCTCATCGATCGCACCGTCGAGAACCTTTGCCTACAGTTCGTTGGATCAGATCGGCAAACAGACGCATCTCTCTTCTTCCTCTGTTTAATCAAGCCTACAGCAAAACGATTGTTCTGAATCTGACAGAACGGTTCACCGATGTTCCCATCTCACTGCAGCAATTCCATGACATTCTCGCGACACCAAAGTAGAACTTGGACGGACCACGAACGAACCCTCTCTCGCCTTTCTCGTTAGAGTGGAATCGGTCTTCTATCTGATTGGTGCCTATCTCCACGAACTAGGTCATGTACTGGGTCTCGATCATGGCGATGGTGCACGTCAATCAATTATGTCGACGTCGAAAGGTTACATCGATGCCGGATGGGATTTCCTGCTCGTTACTGCCCGCCTATGTTCACGGCTCTACGATCGACAG
>JANXSQ010000046.1 GCA_025356595.1 Janthinobacterium sp.
TAGTCGAGCGTAGCTTCGCCTGGCTGGAGAAAAACAGGCGACTGTGGAAGAACTGCGAGCGATGGCTCAACACCAGCTTGCAGTTCATCCACCTGGCCTACCTGGCGATGCTGCTCAGAAGATCGTGAACACGCTCTTAGACGTGCTCAAGCTGAAGGCGGCGCCGGCCGCGCAGGCGGTTCTTGATGCCATCGATGTGCTGCGAGAGCTGAATTTGACCGGATCTCGTAAGGTGCCGGACGATACCGCCGTCGCCTTCGTTAAAGCGAGGTGGAAGTCACTCGTCATCACCGACGAGGGAATCGATCGTCGTTTTTACGAAATATGCGTCCTGTCGGAGCTAAAAAACGCGCTGCGCTCGGGCGACATATGGGTGCAGGGTTCGCGCCAATTCCGTGACTTTGAAGAATACCTGCTGCCGCAGGAAAAATTCAGCACGCTCCGGCAAACACGGACGCTGCCCGTAGCGATCAATCCCGACTGCGACCAATATCTGGTTGAGCGCGTGCTGCTGCTCAACCAGCAGCTTGCCACGGTTAACCGGCTTGCCCTTGCGAAAGGGCTGCCGGATGCGATCATCACGGATACCGGTCTGAGGATCACGCCGCAGGACGCGGTGGTGCCGGAGTCGGCGCAGGCGTTGATCGACCAGGCCAGCGCGCTGCTGCCGCGTATCAAGATCACCGAACTCCTGATGGAGGTGGACGACTGGACGGGATTCACCCGCCATTTCACACACCTGAAAAGCGGCGAACAAGTTCAGGACCGGACGCTATTGCTGTCGGCGATCTTGGCCGACGCGATCAACCTTGGTCTTACCAAGATGGCAGAATCGTGCCCCGGCGCGACCTATTCCAAGCTCTCGTGGCTGCAGGCCTGGCATATCCGGGACGAGACTTACTCAGCGGGCCTAGCCGATCTCGTCAATGCCCAGTTGCGCCATCCGTTCGCCGCGAAATGGGGCGATGGCAGTACATCGTCATCGGATGGGCAGCGCTTTCGCGCCGGCGGTCGGGCCGTAAGCACAGGTCACATCAACCCGAAGTACGGCGCCGAACCAGGAAAGATGATCTACACGCATATCGCCGACAATTACGCGCCGTTCAACACGAAGATGGTCAATGTCGGTGTTCGCGATTCGACCTACGTGCTCGACGGCCTGCTGTATCACGAGTCGGACTTGCGGATCGAGGAACATTACACCGATACCGCCGGCTTCACCGACCACGTGTTCGCGCTGATGCACACGCTGGGGTTTCGCTTCGCGCCGCGCATCCGCGACCTGGGCGACACGAAGTTGTACATTCCGGGCGCTGTCGCGGATTATCCAGGCTTGAAATCCATGGTTGGCGGCACCTTGAACATCAAACACTTGCGCCTTCATTGGGATGAAATTTTACGGCTGGCGTCATCAATCAAGCACGGTACCGTGACAGCCTCGCTCATGCTGCGCAAGCTTGGCAGCTATCCGCGCCAGAACGGCCTGGCAGTCGCGTTGCGTGAACTGGGTCGCATCGAGCGGACGCTGTTTATCCTGGACTGGCTGCAAAACGTGGAACTACGCCGGCGCGTGCATGCCGGATTGAATAAGGGGGAGGCGCGCAACGCCTTAGCCAGGGCGGTTTTTATCCATCGGCTGGGCGAGATCCGGGACCGGAGCTTTGAGCAGCAGCGCTACCGGGCTAGCGGCCTGAACTTGGTTACAGGGGCTATCGTGTTGTGGAACACAGTCTATTTGGAGCAGGCGACTCAAGCGCTGCGGGACACCGGGCGTCTGAAAGACGATTCTCTGCTTCAGTACCTCGCGCCGCTCGGCTGGGAGCACATCAACCTGACCGGAGACTATGTGTGGCGTCAGAACCGGAAGATCGATGGGGGAAAATTTCGAGCGCTACGAACACTTGAAAAACCTTAGCGTGCTATTTTTTCCGTTTTCCCTGTTCTCCCCTATCGGGTCTCGTCGACCTTGCCCCGCCTTCAACGATCTCTGCCCCCGGTTGGAAGCGGAAAGAGCGCGGTCAGGGGCGGACAACAAGTGGCCGACATTGACGAAGATCCGATCATCTCGACGCTGTCACAGGTCACGCAACGTGCCCCTCGTCCGCGGGCGGAGCGCCCAAGCTACCCGGCGCCGGGCGCGCCAAATACGTAATTTTGCGGCCATGCAAAGCCGCGACAAATCGGGCCATCAGGTACTATGACCATAGGCTGTCGTATCTATCGCGCGGGAGTATTGAAATGTTGACAAATGAAATGAAACGCCAGGTCTTCCTGAAATTGCGTACCGAGAATTATCGAGCCAGCCTTCGCCTCGAAGGATTGGTTCAACGGACCGTAGGCGCCAACAAGCCTGCCATCGAGGTGACTGCGGCCACGCTCAAACCCAAGCATGTCCGATAAGTATGGAGCAGGCCAGGACGGACAATACTGCTATGCGGACTCTGACGTACTGATCAACAAGCTTGGCATTAGTGATGCGGACGCCTTGGACGCGGCAGAAATCGAGTTGACCCAGGCCCGTATTAACCAGTACGAACCGGACTTCGACAACATTTCCCTGTCGGCCCTGCGGGCGATTCACTTCCATCTGTTTCAAGATCTCTACGACTGGGCCGGCGATCTTCGGATGGTCGACATCAGCAAAGGCAACACGCGGTTCGCGAACGTCAGCCGAATCGAGCCGGAGGCGGACAAGCTCTTTCGGCAGCTTGCGCAAGAAAACCACCTCACCGGCTTGACGCGCGAACAATTCGTTGTGTGGCCACGCGGGCGGTTGCCGGCTCGATGTCGATGGCTTCCTGCGGCGCTTCGGTCGGCGCGGCGCGGGTGGCCAGTTCCAGTTCCTCGAAGGCGTGGTAGGTCAGCGCCATCAGGCGGTCCGGGTCGGGCACCAGGTCGGTGTCGACGAACAGGGCCAGCTGGATCTGCCCCGCATAGGAGATGAAGGCCAGGCCCACTCCCAGCTTGCCAGCCTGCGGCACCCAGCAGATCAGGTCCGTCATGTGCGAGCCGGCCAGGTAGCGGCTGCTGCCGGGACCTTCGATATTGGTCAGCACCACCGAACCCTTGGACGTAAACAGGTTCAGCGCAAAGTGCTGCAGGGCGGTCGGCAGGCAGCCGGCGATCGACAGGAAGGCCATCGTTGCGCGCGGCTGGTGCGAGCGTTTGATGGCCGTCATGCGGTCGCTGGACTGGCGCAGGCGCACGCAGGGATCGTCCACATTGGTCGGTAGGTCCACAGCCACCAGGCCGAACTCATTGCCGAGCTGGAATGCGTTGTTCTTCTCGCGCAGGTTGAAGGTGACGGCGGCGCGCAATGCGCGGCCATCGGGACGCTGTCCGCGCTCGCCGAGGTAGTTGCGCAGCGCGCCGGAAACGGCCGCCACCCACACATCGTTCAAGGTCACACCCATGCGCTTGGACATGGCGCGCACGCGGTCCATCTCCAGCGGCGGCAGCCACACCAGCTGCTTAGTGCCGGTCATCGGCGCCTTGAACTGGCTTGGCGCGTCCGGCCACAGCACCGACAGGCGCGCCACGTGGAAGGCGATCTTCAACCACGATACGCCGCGCACCACCGCCGAGCACACGGCGTTTTGCGCCACGGTGGCGCGGTGCGGATGGCCGACCGGCGAGGGCGTGCGGCCATGCACGCCGTTGTCGTCGGTCAGGTGATTGAGCACGTGCACCAGCCCCAGACCGTCGGTGATGCAGTGGTGGACGCGGAACACGATGGCATGCCCGCCGTTGACGCGGTCCAGCACCGTCATGTGCCACATCGGCCGGTCGCGTTCCAGCGGCAGATGGGCGATGCGGGTCATGTGGCCCTGCAGCTCTTCGCGGCTGACCTCCTGCGACATCTGTTCCAGCTTGATGTGCTGGGCGATGTCGAACTGGTCGTCCTCCACCCAGTGCGGACGGCCGCGCCGCTGCACCACCTTCTGCGTGAAGCGCGGGTAGTTGGGCAGACGCAGGCCGATGGTCGAAATCAGCCGCTCCATGTCGACCGCACCCTCGAACAGCAGGATGCTGTTGATGACCATCAGGTTCTTGTCGGTGTCCATGCGATG
>JANXSQ010000082.1 GCA_025356595.1 Janthinobacterium sp.
GGCCAGCAGCGCGGCCGGCGGAGCGGCGCGGCGCCTCACCGCGCGCCCCCGGCGCCGGGCGCGCCCAGCGTCAGCCAGTACAGCGTGCAGTCGGCCGCCAGGGTCGGCGCCAGCGCGCCGTTCTGCGTCGCCGTGCTGCGCTTGATCGAGCAATCCTGCATGGTGTAGTAGTTGCTCCGGCGCAGGTCGTCGAGGAAGTTGAACAGGTCCATTTCGTGCAGCAGGTCCATATGCAGGTCCATGCGGCTGCCGCGCAGGCGGTACTCGCCCATCGCGGCCTGGCCCTCCATGCGGAAGCCCTGCTGGACGTCGATCTCATAGCTGATCGGCAGCAGCTTGCGGCGCTCCTGGATGTGGCGGATGGCGTCCACCCAGGCCAGGCGGTTCTCCGCGCCGATCAAGCCCTTGCTGCGCAGGGCGATGAATTGCGGCTGGTAGGCGCGGATTTCCAGCTTCTCGTTCTCGACATGGCTGAACTGGTCGAAGGCGACGTTGCGCGCCTGCTGGGCGTGCAGCGCGGCGTCGCTCTGCCGGTTCAGATACCAGGTGCTGGCGACGACCAGCGCGCCGCCCAGGGTCAGGGTCAGGGCGAAGCAGATCAGCGGCAGGCGGATCAGGGCCAGTTCGTTGAGCCAGAGCGGCAGGGCGACGGCCGGCGCGCCCTTCTTGTTGGCGCCGCCCGGCGCGGCGCTTGGGGAGGGGTTCATGGCGTCCAGACCAGGTTGAGGGTGAATTTGGCCTTGCTGTCGGCCGCCGCCGTGGCGGCCTTGCCGCTCAGCTTGACGGTGGGGCGCACGTCCAGCGGGGTCTGCTCCAGCTCGACCGTCAGGCGCGGCTGGCGCGCCAGGTCCTGGGTCAGCTGGTGGATGCTGTTGAGCGCGGCGCGGTAATCGTTCTGCGTCAGCAGCACCTCGGCCTCGACGTGCAGGGTCTGCGGCGCGCCCTTGGGCAGGCCGATCAGCAGCGAGGAGATGGGCGGCGCCGGCGCGTGCTCGGCGCGCGGCTGGGCCGAGGCCTCCTGGCGCTCGGGCAGGCGCACCTTCCAGTCCAGTTGCAGCAGATTGATCTGCGGCGTGCGCTCGAGGGCCGCGCTGAGCATGCCCAGCATGGCCTGCGGGCCCGGCGCGTGCTGCGCCAGCAATTCCTCGATCAGCACGGCCGCCTTCATGTTCTGCGTCTTCTCCACCTGCGGCGGCAGCGAGTCCATGATGGCCTTGTAGCGGCCCTGATAGGACTGCGCCTCGGCGCGCAGGGTGGCGGCGGCGCGGCTCGCCTCGCCTATGCCCCACAGGTTGATGATCAACCACAGCAGGCAGTACGCCAGCACCAGGGCGCTGCCGGCGTACAGGCCGAGGCGGGCGCGCCACAATTGGTAGTAGCAGGCTTGCGCGCCCATGCCGTAGTGGCCGGGCGGGCGGCGCCGCGCCAGCAGGGTCAGCAGCAGGCGGTCGGCCAGCGCCGGCGTCTCCTCCAGGCCCAGCTTGACGGCGGCCCGCTCGGCGTGGACGAAGTGGAAGGCCGTCTCCAGATTGTTCTGGCACTGCGCCTGCAGGCCGGCCACTTGGGCGGCCGGCGCCAGGATCACCGCGTGCAGCACTTCGCCCCGTTCCAGCATGCGGGTGCTGGTCAGGAACTGGCGCGTCTTGTCCGTTTCGCCGGCCACGTCGACGGCTACGCCGTCGCGGTCGATGGCGGCCGTCAGGCGGCTGAAGCGCAGCCGGCCGTCCTGGAAATAACTCTGCCGCAGGCCGCCGGACTGGTAGGTGACGAGCAGGGTGTGCGGATGGTCGAGGGCCAGCGCGCTGACCAGGCCGGCGCTCAGCAGGCTGCTCGAATAGATGCCGGCCAGCGGCGTCTTCAGGCGCGCCAGCGCCTCCACCCAGGGTTGCAGCAGAGAGGGATTGGTGAGGGCGCAGAACAGCACCTGGTCGTCGCGGCGGCCCTCCTCGTCGCGGCCCTGGATGGTCGCCTTGCGGTAGGGCGTGTCGCGGTACAACTGGCCGAGGCGGCGCTGCAGCAGGCCGCGGCCGGCGCGTCCGCCCACGTGGGGCAGCGACTGGCGCTGGAAATCCTCTTCGATCAGGTCGGTCAGCAGATACGCCGGGCGCGCGGCGCGCCCCTCCAGGTGGGCCTCGAAGGCGGCCACGCCGGCCGCGTCGGCGGGGAAGCAGACGCCCTCCGAGAGCACGCCGCGCTGGCAGTCGTAGGCGCACAGCTGCTCGCTGCTCAGATAGAATAATTGGGTGCGGAACAAGGCCGGTCCTCAGGTTTTGATCTTGCTGATCGTGTCGTAGATCGGTCCCAGCACCGACAGCATGATCCAGCCCAGCAGCAGGCCGAGGATCACCGTCATGGCCGGCTCTATCATCGCCTGCACCTTCTCGATCATGTCCTTCACTTCGCGGTTGTAGAAGTAACTGACGTTGCGCAGCGCCGCGTCGAGCGAGCCGGTGGCTTCGCCCACCTTGAGCATGCGGATCACCAGGGGCGGGAAGATGCCGGTGTTCTGGAAGGCCGCCGTCACGCCCTGGCCCTCGGCGATCAACTGGGCGGCGCGGCGCAGTCCGGCGGCGACGACGCGGTTGCCGACGATGCCCTCGGAGAGGCGGATGCAGTCGAGGATGGTGATGCCGGAGGCGTACATCAGGGCGAAGAAGGTGGCGAAACGGGCCAGGATGATCTTGTGCAGCACCGGCCCGACCAGCCACAGGCGCAACTGCAGGCCGTCGAAGGCGAAGCGCGCCGCCTCGCTGCGGCGGATCCAGGCCTTGGCGCCGAACCAGGCGGCCACCGGCAGGGCCAGCAGCAGATACCAGTAGGCGATGAAGATGTTCGAGATCCAGATCAGGGCCCGCGTGTGGAAGGGCAGTTCGCCGCCCATGTTCTGGATGAAGGCGGTCAGTTGCGGCACCAGGTAGATCATCAGGAAGAAGGTCACGCCGGTGACCACCAGGGCGACGACGGCCGGGTACATGATGATCTTCTTGCTCTGCGCGGCCAGTTCGTCCTGCCACTTCAGGCTCTCCGAGAGGTTCTTGAAGACCTCGGCGATCTTGCCGCTGTGCTCGCCGGCGGTGATCAGGCTGGTGAAGGTGGCGTCGAAGATGTCGGGATGCGCGGCCAGCGCGGCCGACAGGTGCAGGCCGCCCTCGATGCCCTCGATCAGCTCGGTGATGACTTCGCGGAAGCGCGGATGGTCCATGCTCTCGCGCAGGTCGTGCAAGCCCTCCAGGATGGGCACGCCGGCGCCCGTCAGTTGCTCCATGTGGAAGCAGAAGTTGATCAGGTCGGCGCGCCGCACCACCCGCTTGCCGAGCAGGACCACCTGCTGGCCGCTGGCCTTGAAGTCGATCAGGTCCAGTTGCATGCGGTGCAGGCGCAGCTCCAGGTCGGCCACGTTGGCCGCGTCCATCACGCCGGGCACCAGGGCGCCGGCGCCGTCCATGGCGCGGTAGGCGTATTGCGGCATCAGGCGAGGCGCTCCGTCAGGTCGACCACGCGCGCCACTTCCTCGAGCGTGGTGACGCCCTCGCGCACGCGGCGCACGCCGTCGTCGGCGAGGGTGTGGAAGCCGGCCACGGCGGCGGCGTTCTTCAGTTCGCGCGAGGTGGCGCGGCGCGCCATCAGCTCGTCGAGGGCCGGCGTCATCTTCAGCAGTTCGATCAGCGCCAGGCGGCCCTTGTAGCCGTGGTGGGCGCAGCGCTCGCAGCCGACGGCGCGGTAGACGGTGGCCTCGGGCGCGTCCCCGTCCAGGCCCAGCAGGCGCCGCTCGACGGCGTCGGCCACGGCCGGGGCGCGGCAGTGCGGACACAGGCGGCGCACCAGGCGCTGGGCGATGATGCCGATGATGTTGCCGGCCATGATGTCGGGGGCGATGCCGATGTCGAGCAGGCGCGAGGCCGAGCCGATGGCCGAATTGCTGTGCAGGGTGGAGTACACCTGGTGGCCCGTCATGGCCGCCGAGAAGGCCATCTCGGCCGTTTCCTTGTCGCGGATCTCGCCGATCAGGATGATGTCCGGATCCTGCCGCAGCATGGAGCGGATGCCGTCGGCGAAGCCCATCTTGGCCGATTCGTTGACCGAGGTCTGGCGTATCATCGTCATCGGGTACTCGACCGGGTCCTCCAGCGTCATGATGTTGACGCTCTCGGTGTTGATGTGGTTGAGGATGGAGTACAGGGTGGTGGTCTTGCCGCTGCCGGTCGGGCCGGTGACCAGGATCACGCCGTCGGGGCGGGCGATCATCAGCTTCAGCAGGTTCAGCTCGTGCGCGCCCAGGCCCAGCGAATCGAGCGGCACGATGCCCTTTTGCCGGTCGAGCACGCGCAGCACGAAGTTCTCGCCGTGCGTGGTCGGTTGCGCCGAGGCGCGGAAATCGATCTGCCGGCCGGAGAACTTGATCGAGATGCGCCCGTCCTGCGGCGCGCGCGATTCGGCGATGTTCATATTGCTGACCACCTTCAGGCGCACCACCATGGCCGGCCAGTAGGATTTGTGCAGGCTGCGGATCTGCCGCAGGATGCCGTCGATGCGGTAGCGGATGCGCAGGAAGGATTGCTCGGGCTCGAAATGGATGTCCGAGGCGCCGTTCTGCACGGCGTCGGCCAGCAGGGCGTCGATCAGGCGCACCATGGGCTGGCTGTACTCGTCGGACAGGTTGCCCATGCTCGGGTAGTGCACTTCGCCGGTCTCGATCTCGAGCAGGATGCCGTCGATCGACAGCTCGAAGCCGTAGTACTGATCGATGGCGCGCGAGATGTCGGAATCGTTCACCAGCAGGGCTGTGATGGTGATGCCCTTCACCAGCATGGCGCTGATCTGGTCGAGGGCGACGATGTTGCTGGTGTCGGCCATGGCCAGGATCAGGTTGTCCTTGTCGCGCTCGTAGACGATGGGGAAGACGCGGTAGCGCTTGGCGACCTCCTTGGGGATCAGCTTGAGGGCGATGGCATCCACCACCAGGCTGCTCAGGTCGGCGCTTTGCTGGTGCAGGTTTTCGCTCAGGGCCTCGCGCACGGTGGCCTCGGTGACGAAGCCGAGCGTGATGAGCAGCTTGCCGAGCGGTTCGGGCGTGCGTTTCTGCTCGATCAGCGCGATGCGCAACTGGTCTTCGCTGATGACGCCCTTCTGGATCAGCAGCTTGCCGAGCGGGAGTTTGGTGGGTTCGGCCATGGCGCTCAGTTGGTGGGGACGGGCGGCGCGGCGTCGGCCTGGCTCAGCTCGTGCATGCGGCGGCGCACGGCGCCGCGGTCGAAGGCGCCGGGCGTGTTCTGCGCCAGCGCCAGCGCGCGCTGGTAGTAGCCGAGCGCCAGCTTGCCCTGGTTCAGGCGGTCCAGGCCGACGGCCAGGTTGAAGGCGTAGTCGGGATTGCCCGGGGTGGCGCTGTAGGCGCGGAAGAACAGTTGCTGGGCGTCGCTCCAGCGGCTTTGCTTGGCGTACAGATTGCCCAGCGCGAAGAGCACCGGCCCGGCGTCCGGGCTGCGCTGCAGGATGGCCTTCAGGCGCGATTCGCCCTGCACCGCGTCGCCCTGGCGCAGCGCGATCAGGCCGGCCAGGGCCTCGCCGTCGTTGGGGTCCAGTTCCAGCAGGCGCAGATAGTGGCCGGCGGCCTGCGCGCCCTGGCGCTCGCGCACGGCGATGGCGGCCAGGCCGAGCAGGGCGTCGCGGTTGTTCGCCTCCTGGCGCAGCACGGCGTCGTACTGGCGCCGCGCGGCCTCGCTGTCGCCCGCGGTGAAGGCCTGGTAGGCGCTCTCCAGCGCCGCGTTGAGGCGCGGCGCGCTGTCGCCGCGCTGCACCTTGATCTCGCCGCTGTCGACGGCCGCCAGCGGCGCCAGCAGTTGCGGCGGCGGCGCGGCGGCGGCCGGCGCCGGCGGCTGCGCGGCGGCCTGGGCCGCCTGAGTCGCCTGAGCGGCTTGTTCGCGCGGGCTTTGCTCCTGGGCGTGGATCGCTTCCTGGGCGGCCTCGGCGACGGCTGGTTCCTCTGGCGCCACCAACAGCGGCGCCGGGGCCGGCGCCGCGCCGGGCGCGTCGCTCAAAGGCATCGGCACCATGGGCAGATTCGCGCCGCCGCCGGCGCCCGAGGTTTCATGCCAAAACCAGTAGCCGAAGCCGGCCACGATGAGGACGGCGATGCCGCCCAGCACGGCCAGGCGCAGCGTGGCGGGATCGATGGAGCGCGGCGCGCGCGGCGCCGGCTTGGCGCGCGCGGCCGGACGCGGCCGCGGCGCGGCCGATTCGCCGCGGG
>JANXSQ010000098.1 GCA_025356595.1 Janthinobacterium sp.
GCCGGCAGCGCCAGCGGGCCGGCCGGCGCGGCCACGGCGGCGCCGCACAGCGGCCATAGCAAACTCAGCAGCAACAGCCAGAGGCGCAGGCGGGCGAACGCGGGGAAGGCGAGCGGATGGAATGCCATGTGGCCAGCTTTACTCAGGTTAGTGTTACGGGGGGCGGCGCGGACGCAGCGCGCAAGGCATTTTAATCGACAAATCTTTAATCCAGATCAATTTTGGCGCTTCAACGGTGCCGCCGCCGGCAATGTATGCAAAACATTGCATATTTCGGCATGGCTTGTATGATGGCGTTTTATTAGCGATAAGAATGCGTCCCATGCTGATTAGCCCAGAACAGTTTTTCGGCTTTCTCGCCGCCGCCCTGCTCATCACCGCCTCGCCGGGGCCGGACAATCTGATGGTGCTCGGCGTGGGCATGTCGCGCGGACGGCGCCAGGGCATGGTGTTCGGCCTGGGCTGCGCGCTCGGTTGCCTCACTCACACGGTGTTGGCCGCGCTGGGCGTCTCGGCGCTGATTGCCGCCTCGCCGCTGGCCTTCTCCGTCCTCAAGGTGTGCGGTGGCCTGTACCTGGTCTGGCTCGGCGTGGGCGCCCTGCGCAGCCGTGGCGGCGCGCGCGCCGGCGCCGCCGTGGTGGCAGGGGAGTCCCTGCCGCGCCTGTTCGGCAAGGGCTTGTTCGCCAACAGCATCAACCCGAAAGTCGTGCTGTTCTTCCTCTCCTTCCTGCCGCAATTCGTGCTGCCCGAGCGCGGCCACGCCAGCTGGCAGACGGCCCAGCTGGGGCTGATCTTCACGGCCCAGGCATGCTTACTGTTCGGTTTGCTGGGTTACTTTTCCGGCGCCGTCGGCAAATGGATCAACGTCAACCCGCGCGCCGGCCTGTGGCTGGACCGCGTCGCCGGCACCATCTTCGTCGGCCTGGGCCTGCGCCTGATCATCGCGCGCTGAAGCGGCGGGCGCTCAAGGCGCCACGGCGACTATGCGAAAGCGCAACTCCAGACGGTCCTGCACGGCGATGGCGCCGCCCAGCACGGCAAACGGAACCAGTCCGAAATCGCTCTGCCGGAACTCCACCGTGCCGCTGACGGCGAGGCGGCGGCCGTCCGGCGGCGTCTCGAAGCGCACCGGGATCGTCAGCGTGCGGCGCACGCCATGCAGCGTGATGGCGACGCTCAGCGGCGCGTCCGGCGCGCCGCGCGTGGCGCGCACATAAACGTCCGGGAAATGCTCGGCGTCGAGCACCTTGCCGAGCATATTGCTGCGCGTGCCGGCGATGGCGTCGGCCGAGGGCTGGGCGCCCAGGCCGGCGTCGGCGCGCAGGTCGGCATCGTCGACCGTCAACTGATCCAGGCGGAAATGGAAATCGGCGCGGTTCTGGCCGGGCGCGACGAAACCATCGACGGCGCGGCTGGCGACCAGATGATCGTGCCCCAAACGCGCCAAGGCACCGGCGCGGCGCACCGTGATGGCGATCAGCGACGCTTGCGGATCGACGCGCAGCACCGACTCACCGCGCGCGCGCAGTGCGGCGTAGAAGGCCTCGCCGCCGGCAAGAGCGGTGGGGCCGGAGGCGGGCGGCGAGGGCGGCGCCGGTGGCGCCGGCGCGCAGGCCGCCAACACACACGCCATGCCCAGGCGGAGGGCGTTGCGGCGCAAACGCATGGTGGCGGTTTTCATCGGCGCATGGTCCTGCGGTGGTGAACGGAGTGGACAGACTAGCACACCTCGCCCAGCCCGGACAGCACCGCAAACCGGGGACGCCGAGTCCCCGTCTGTCCCCGTTTTTTCGCTTGTCATGCCGGCGTCATTTGGGCGTGCGATGATGTGTGCACTCTTCAGGTCTTCCCGATTTGGATGCTTCGCCCGCCACCGCAAGGTAGCGGGCTTTTTTTTGTGCGATTGCGATTGTTTGTGCGCCGTCATGCGCTGGTCATATGCCGCCGGTATGATTCGTTTCGCTGGCTTCAGCGCGCTCCACGCTGGTCACTACGCCCTAAGCAGACGTAGGATTTCACGGGGTGCGTCTCAGCAGGTTAGCCGGTGACCTCGAGCATCGGCACCATTTCCCTTGCGCCCGCGCGGGCTTAATCAGTTCTTAAGCCTGCGCGGGCGCTTTGCTGTCACAGTGGGGTTCTGGCGCGCGCCACACGGCGCGCGCAAGGCTGCCGGACACCTTCTGACCGGCACAATTTCCCGGGACGGCCCGCCTGGCGCCGCCGTTTCTTGTGAGCCCCACGCCATCAATCAGCGTTTTCGCCGGCCCCGCATTGCGCGGGGCCGTAATGAGATGGTCACCCTCCACCCTATAAATTACTAAGCTTATAGGGTGTTTTCATTTCTGGAGGAGATCATCATGGAATCCGTTACCCTCATCGGCATCGATCTTGGCAAACACAGCTTTCATGTCCACGGA
>JANXSQ010000104.1 GCA_025356595.1 Janthinobacterium sp.
GGAGCCGGCGCCGACGCCGCCGCCGACGGTGCTGGACGGCATCGTGCGGCGCAGCGGCGGCAAGTCGACCATCTGGCTGAACCAGGTGCCGCAGGCCGGACCGGACAATAAACTGCAGCACGGCACCACCCTGGCGCTGCCGCTCAGCTCCGGCCGCATCGTCATCCTGAAACCGGGCCAGAGCTTCAACCCCGCCGACGGCAGCGTCAGCGAAGACCATGGGCGCTAGCGCGCGCCGGCCGCCGCGGCAGGGCGGCGCGGTCCTGCTGATCCTGCTCAGCGTGATCGGCCTGGGCGTGGCCACCCTGCTCATCGCCGCGCTGGGCAAGAACCGCCAGCAGGAGGCGCGCGAGCGCAAGACCCTGCAGATCCTGACGCAGGCCAAGGAAGCCCTGAGCGGCTTCGCCGCCAGCAACGGCCGCCTGCCGCGGCCGGCCCGCTCGGCCCTGGACGGCGGCGAGCAGACCGAGGTGTGCGCCGACGACGCCGCCTGCAGCGGCTTCCTGCCCTGGATCACCCTGGGCGTGAGCGGCGTCGACGCCTGGGGCCGCCTGCTGCGCTACAGCGTCACGCCGGCCTTCACCAGCGCGCCAGTGTCGAGCGCCTTCGCGGTGGCCACCAAGACGGTGCGCGGACGCTGGCCGGACGGGCGCCTGCACTACCTGGCCGGACAGGGGCGTTGCGCGGCGGACGCGCCGTGCCTGCCCTACGTGCTCTATTCCAGCGGGCGCAAGAATTTCGGCACCAGCGCCGACGGCACCGCGCAGGCCAACGCCGCGCGCGGCAACCTCGACGAGGCCGTCAACGCGGCCGCCGTCAACGATTTCATCGCCCGCGCCCCCGGCGACGACCCGGCGCAGGCCGGCGGCGAGTTCGACGACCTGCTGGAGTGGATGTCGCTGCCGCAACTGTATCAACGCATGAGAGCGGGACATAATTTGCCATGACAAGAACCAACCCACGGCAACAAAGCGGCTTCAGCCTGGTCGAGATGGCCATCGTGCTGGTCATCGTCGGCCTGATGATAGGCGGCCTGCTGACGCCGCTGAGCATGCAGATCGAGCAGCGCAAGCAGGCCGAGACGCAAAAGGCGCTCGACGAGGCCAGGGACGCGCTGATCGGCTACGCGCTGCGCTACGGCTACCTGCCCTGCCCGGCCATCTCGGCCAACAACGGCCTGGAGGACCGCCAGCAGCAGCGCTGCGGCAACGACAAGCGCCAGGGCTTCCTGCCTTGGGCGACGCTGGGCGTGGCGCGCAGCGACGCCTGGAACCGCCTGTTCCGCTACAGCGTGACGCCGGCCTTCAGCGACGCCGGCGCGCCGTTCACGCTGAACACGCCGCGCGACATCACGGTGATGACGCGCGACGACGCCGGCCGGCCGGCCCAGGCCAGCGCCCTGAACGACATTCCGGCGCTGATCCTCTCGCACGGCAAGAACGGCTACGGCGCCACCGGCGAACAGGGCCAGCGCGTCGCCGGCGGCCCGGCCGACAACGCCGACGAGCGCATCAACGCCGTCAGCGCCACCACCTTCGTCGGCCGCGGCGCCAGCGGCAACGGCGCCGCGCCGGGCGGCGAATTCGACGACATGGTGGTGTGGATCTCGCCCAACATCCTCTTCAACCGCATGGTGCTGGCGCAGCGCCTGCCGCAAGCCCAGTGAGCATGTTGCGCCCAACCCTGACCATCGCCCGCTACACCCTGCTCGAGGCGCTGCGCAACCGCCTGCTGTGGTTGCTGCTGCTGGCCGCGCTGGGCGCCGTCGGCCTGTCCGGTTTCCTGAACGCCCTGGCGCTGACCGAAAGCCGGCAGGTGCAGGCGGCCCTGCTGGCGGCCCTGCTGCGCCTGGCGGCGGTGTTCCTGACGGCCACCTTCGTCGTCACCAGCATGGTGCGCGAGGCCAACGACAAGGGCCTGGAGATGCTGCTCGCCCTGCCCATGCCGCGCGCCGCCTACCTGCTCGGCAAGCTGGCCGGCTACGCCGCGCTGGCCCTGCTGCCGGCGCTGATGTTCGGCGCCCTGACCCTGCCCTTCGCGACGCCGGCCCAGGCGGCGCTGTGGAGCGTGTCGCTGCTGTGCGAGCTGTGGATCGTGGCCGCCTTCGGCGTGCTGTGCGCGCTCAGCTTCAGCCAGGCCCTGCCGGCGCTGGCCGGCACGGCCGGCTTCTACCTGCTGGCGCGCGTCGTCGGCAGCCTGCAACTGCTGGGCCAGCAGCACGGCGGTTCCGCCCCGCTGGCGCAGCGCGGCATCGCCGCCGGGCTGGACCTGATCGCCGCCGCGCTGCCGGCGCTGGACCAGTTCACCCGCACCGACTGGCTGCTTTATCAAGGCGGCGACGCCGCCGCGCTGCTCGGCGTGCTGCTGCAGACGGCCATCTACCTGGCCCTGCTGACGGCGGCCGCGCTGTTCGACCTGTACCGCAAGAGCCTGTGATGGACGCGCGCCCGATCTCCGCCGTGCCGGCCGGCGTGCGCTGGGCGCTGGCCGGCGCGCTGCTGCTGCAACTGCTGTGGCGGCACGGCCACCCGCCCCCCGAGGCGCGCGCCCGCGCCCTGCCGCCGGCGCCGTCGGCGGCGGCGCTGCGCGTGCTCAGCCTGGGCGAACCGCTGGCCATGTCGAAGGCGCTGATGCTCTACCTGCAGGCCTACGACGACCAGGACGGCGCCAGCCTGCGCTGGGGCGAACTCGACTACGCCACCCTGGAGGCCTGGCTGGACACCGCCCTGGCGCTGGACCCGCGCGCCCAGTATCCGCTGCTGGCGGCCAGCCAGGTCTACGCCGGCGCGGCCGACCCGGCGCGGGTGCGCCGCATGCTCGACTTCGTCGCCCGCCGCTTCGAGGAGGACCCCAACCGCCGCTGGCCCTGGCTGGCCCAGGCAGCGCTGGTGGCGCGCCACCGCCTGCGCGACCTGCCGCTGGCGCGCCGCTACGCCGCCGCGCTGCGCCTGCGCGCCACGGGCCCCGGCGTGCCGGCGTGGGCGCGCGAGCTGGAGATCTTCATCGCCGAGGATATGAACGAGCTCGACAGCGCCAACGCCCTGACCGGCGCCCTGCTGCACAGCGGCCGGATCACCGATCCGCACGAACTGGCCTTCCTGGCCGCCCGCCTGGAACGCATTGCCGCAAGCCAAAAGGAAGCTGCCGGACACCCCTAAGCGGCGAATATGATTTAGAATTGCACCTTTGAATTGTGCAATTGTTGCAATAGAAATTGCAAGATTATAAAGGAACTAATATGACACCCCTTCCGCAGCGTCAGCAAGGCTTCACCCTGGTCGAAATCGCCATCGTGCTGGTCATCATCGGCCTGTTGCTGGGCGGCGTGCTGAAGGGACAGGGCCTGATCGACAGCGCCAAGGTGAAGAACATCATCCAGCAATCGAACGCGCTGACGGCGGCCGTCAACGCCTACCAGGACAAATTCCGCGCCCTGCCCGGCGACGACATCCAGGCCACCAGCCACGTCCCCACGACGCTGGGCAACGGCAACGGCGACGGCCAGATCGGCGACGGCCAGCCGCGCGAATTCGCGCTGGCGCCGCAGCACCTGGCGCTGGCCGGCTTCATCACCGGCTCCTACAACGGCGGCACGCAATTCATGACCAGCGCCCAGGGCGGCGCCGTCTACCTGTACAACGACGAAGTGGGCGGGCGCTCCGGCAACGGCATCCGCTTCGACAACCTGCCCGAAGGCTTCGCCGAGCAGATCGACAGCAAGCTCGACGACGGCAACCCCAACACCGGCTCCGTGCGCGCCAAAGGCCCGTACGGCAACACCGGCGCCATCATCACCCGCACCGCCATCTTCTTCTGACCCCCCCAGCGCCTCCCGGCGCCCCTTATCCCGCCAGAACCGGGAGAAACCGGGCTCAGACCACGTTTCTCGAACAATTGTTTCTTCAAAATCGTGGACTCGGCGTCCCCGTCTGTCCCCGGTTTTGCGGCTATAATCTTGCCCAAACATTAATCCATGCGCGCCTGAGGCGGGCGCGCGCGCTTCAAGGGTTCACCGTGCAAGTTGATTCAAGCAAGGCCCTGCCTTCGATCCGCGGCAAGATTGTGCAACTGTTGTTGGCCTGCGCGCTGCCGGCGGCCATCGGGTTCGCCGTGCTGGTGCAGCATTTTTATGCGAGCGAGCGGGACCGCATCGGCGCCGACGCGCTGCAGACGGCGCGCGCGCTGGGCGCCGCCGTCGAGCGCGACTTCGGCAACGTCGAGACGGCGGCCCTGGCGCTGGCCGCTTCGCCCTCGCTGCGCAGCGGCGACTTCGCCGCCTTCCGGGCCCAGGCCCTGCCCCTGCTGCGTCCCGGCTTCCCCGGCTTCGGCTTCGTCCTCAGCGACGCCAGCGGGCGCCAGTTCGTCAACACCACGCTGGCGCCCGGCCAGCCTTTCCCGCGCTATCCGAGCGGCGCACGCCTGCAGGCCGTCTTCGCGCGCGGCCAGAGCGTGCGCTCGAACCTGTTCATCGGCTCCGTCTCGAAGGCTGCCCTGCTGGCCCTGGACGTGCCGGTGCGCATAGACGGTAAGGTGGCGTATTCGCTGACGGTGGCGCTGCGCCCCGAGCGCCTGGGCAAGCTGCTCACCGAGCAGCATCTGCCGGCCCACCAACTGGTCTGCCTGATGGACGCCAACGGCGTCGTGGTGGCCCGCTCGGTGGCGCCGGACCAACACGTCGGCCAGCCCGCCGCCGCCGCGCTGCGCGCCCACATCGCCGCGCTGGGCGAGGGCGTAGTCGCCATCGACGCGCCGGACGGCACGCCCGTCTACGCCAGCTTCAGCCTCGCCCCGGCCAGCGGCTGGAGCGTCGCCATCGCCACGCCGCGCCGCCAGGTGCTGCACGCCCTGCTGGCCTCGCTGGCCGGCGTCTCCGCCGCCGTCGCCCTGCTGCTGCTGGCCGGCTTCGCCCTGGCCTGGCATCTGGGACGACGCATCCGCGCCGCGCTGGACGGCCTGACGGCGCTGGCGCAGGGTTTGAGCGGCGCGCCGGCGCCCCTGCCCGCCTGCAGCGGCCTGCGCGAGACCGAGGCGGCCGCCGCCGCGATCCGCGCCCTGGCGCGCGACATCAGCGAGCGCAAACGCACCGAGGCCGCCTTCCGCGCCTCCAAGCAACTGCTCAAGTCCATCGTCGAGAACATCCCGGCGATGGTCTTCGTCAAGGACGCCACCCATCTGCGCTACGAGATGTTCAACCCACACGGCGAGTTCACGCTCGGCCAGGGCCGCCGGGACATCCTCGGCAAGACCGACCACGAGTGCTTCCCGGCCGAGCGCGCCGACGCCTTCGTGGCCAGCGACCGCGCCGTGCTGGCCAGCGGAGAAATGGTCGAGATGGAGGAGGAGGCGATCGCCGGCGAGGACGGCGCGAAGCGCTATTTCGCCACCCGCAAGGTGGCGCTGCGCAACGACAGCGGCGCCTGCACCCATGTGCTGGGCGTGTCCATCGACCTCACCGAGCGCAAGCGCGCCGAGGAGGTGCTGCGCGCCACCACCCTGCGCCTGGAGCAGAGCGAGCGCTTCATCCGCGCCGTCACCGACAACTTGCCCGGCATGGTGTCCTACTGGGACGCCGCGCTGCGCTGCCGCTTCGCCAACAAATTCTTCGCCGGGTGGCTGGGCGCCGAGGCCGCCGCGCTGGACGGCGCGGCCATGCCGGCCCTGCTCGGCGCCGAGCGATTCGCCGCCTGCGCCGCCTTCGTCGACGGCGTGCTGGCCGGACGCAGCCAGCGCTTCGAGCAAGACCTGCACTGGCGCGACGGCCAGTTGCGCCACGTCTGGACCAACTACATTCCCGACCTCGACGAGCAGGGCCGGGTGCGCGGCTTCTTCGTGCTCACCTCCGACGTCTCCGAGCTGAAGCGCCACGGCCAGCGCCTGCGCGACCTGAACGAGGAACTGGTGCGGGCGCGCGACAAGGCCGAGGCGGCTAGCCAGGCGAAGGGCGAATTCCTCGCCAACATGAGCCACGAAATCCGCACGCCGATGAACGCCATCATCGGCCTGGCGCGCCTGCTCGAGGAGGCGCCGCTGGCGCGCCGCGAGCGCGGCCAGGTGGCGCGGATCCAGATGGCCACGCGGGCGCTGCTGGCGGTGGTCAACGACGTGCTCGACTTCTCGAAGATCGAGGCCGGCCAACTGACGCTGGAACAGGCCCCCTTCAGCCTCGCGCAGGTGCTCGACAGCGTCGCCGTGCTGGCCGCCGGCAACGCCTGGAGCAAGGGCGTCGAACCCGTCTTCGCGCTCGACGCGGCGCTGCCGGCCGAGCTGCTGGGCGACGCCATGCGCCTGCAGCAGATCCTCCTCAACCTGGTCGGCAACGCCGTCAAGTTCACCGAGGCCGGCGAGGTGCTGCTGAGCGTGCGCCAACTGGAGCGCGACGCGGCCGGCGTCGGCGTGGAGTTCTCCGTGCGCGACACCGGCATCGGCATCAGCGCGGCGCAGCAGGCGCACATCTTTGACGCCTTTTCGCAGGCCGACAGCAGCACCAGCCGCAAATACGGCGGCACCGGCCTGGGCCTGGCGATCTGCCGCCGCCTCGCCGCCCTGATGGGCGGCGCCATCCGCGTCGACAGCGCGCTGGGGCGCGGCTCCGACTTTCGCTTCAGTTGCCGCTTCGGCCTGGGCGCCGCGCCGGCCGAAGCGGCGACCAGCGCGCCGCTGTTCCTGCTCATCGTCGACGACAACGCCAGCGCGCGCCGCGCGCTGGCCGAGGCCTGCGCCGCCTTCGGCTGGGAAGCCTGGAGCGCGGCCGACGGCGCCGCCGGCCTGGAACTGCTGCGCCGCTGCGCCCGCGAGGGCCGCCGCGCCGACCTGCTGCTGCTCGACAGCGCCATGCCCGGCATGGACGGCGCGCGCATGCTCACGCTGGCGCGCGCCGAAGCCGGCCTGCACCTGCCGGCCGTGCTGATGCTGGCGCCCGAACACGCCGGCGCCGCGCTGGAACGGGCCGGGCTGGGCCTGGCCGGCGTGCTGGCC
>JANXSQ010000108.1 GCA_025356595.1 Janthinobacterium sp.
CGGTAATCGGCCGGCAGCATGCGCCGGGCCGGGTAGGTGGCCGCGTTCAGGGCGCGCTCCCAGGCGCCCGGCTCGAAGCCGGTGAACTTGTTGCGTCCCACCGTCAGGAAGGGCAGTTGCGCGGCGCCGCCGGCCTGTTTCAGCGCCGCCTGGTCGGCCGCGCTGGCGACGGTTTTTTCCGTGTAGGGAATGCCGCGCGCCTGCAGCAGGGCGCGGCCCTGGTCGCAGGATTCGCACTCCCCTGTGCTGTACAGCGTGACCGGGAAATGCAGCACCGCCTCGGCCAGCTCGAAGGGCAGGGGCGCCGCGCCGCCTTCGCCGTAGGACTTGATCTCGACCCGGCGCACGGCCGGCGGCGGCGGCGTGTCGCTGAAATGCGTGACGCCCTTGGCGTCCTTCCACTTGTACACCTGCGCGCCCGCCGCGCCGGCCAGGGCCAGCAGCAAGACGCCGAATTTCCAGTGCGATGGCAGTTTCATGGTGTGTGCGCCGCTTAAAAGCAAGAGCTTATTGCGGGCCCGGACCGAGCCGGTCCGGGCCCGGCCGGTTCAGGCGGCCATGCCGCTGTGGCGCAGCAGGGCGTCGATGCTCGGTTCGCGGCCGCGGAAGGCGGTGAACGATTCGAGCGCCGGGCGCGAGCCGCCCACGGCCAGGATCTCTTCCTGGAAGCGCTTGCCGGTGGCCGCCGAAAGGATGCCGCCGCCCAGGGCCGCCGCTTCCTCGAAGGCGCTGTAGGCGTCGGCCGACAGCACTTCCGCCCATTTGTAGCTGTAGTAGCCGGCCGCGTAGCCGCCGGCGAAGATGTGGCCGAAGGAGTTCTGGAAGCGGTTGTAGGCCGGCGGCACCATGACGGAGAACTTGGCGCGCACTTCGTCTATGACGTCCTGCACGCTCTTCGCGCTTTGCGGGTCGTAGTCGTAGTGCAAATGCATATCGTGCAGCGAGAATTCGACGTGGCGCAGCGTTTGCAGGCCGGACTGGAAGTTCTTCGCCGCCAGCATCTTGTCGTACAGGGCGCGCGGCAGCGCCTCGCCGGTCGCCACGTGGGCCGTCATGTGCTCCAGCACTTCCCATTCCCAGCAGAAGTTCTCCATGAATTGCGAGGGCAGTTCGACGGCGTCCCATTCGACGCCGGAGATGCCGGAGACGCCGATTTCGTCGACCCGGGTCAGCATGTGGTGCAGGCCGTGGCCGAATTCGTGGAACAGGGTGATGACTTCGTCGTGCGTGAACAGCGAAGGCTGGACGACGCCGTCGACGACGGCCGGTTGCGTGAAGTTGCAGGTCAGGTAGGCGACCGGCGTTTGCACCGTGCCGCCGGCCTCGACGCGGCGGCCGCGGGCGTCGTCCATCCAGGCGCCGCCGCCCTTGCCGCTGCGCGCGTACAGGTCGAGGTAGAACTGGCCGACCAGCTGGCCGTCCTTCTCGATGCGGAAGAAGCGCACGTCAGGATGCCAGGCCGGCGCCGCGTCGGCGACGATGGCGACGGCGAACAGGGTTTGCACCAGGCGGAACAGGCCGTCGATGACCTTGTGCTCGGGGAAGTACTGCTTCACTTCCTGGGCCGAGAAGGCGTAGCGGCGCTCCTGCAGTTTTTCCGAGGCGTAGGGCATGTCCCACGCTTCCAGCGTCTCCAGGCCCAGCTCGTCCTTGGCGAAGGCGCGCAGCTCGGCCAGGTCCTGCTCGGCGTAGGGGCGGGCGCGCGTGGCCAGGTCTTCCAGGAAACCGATGACTTGTTCCGGGCTCTGCGCCATCTTCGGCACCAGCGACACTTCGGCGAAATTTTTATAGCCGAGCATCTTGGCTTCTTCGTCGCGCAGTTTCAGCAGGGTGACGATGTTCTGGCTGTTGTCCCACTTGTCCTTTTCGCTGAAATCGACACCCATCTCGGACGCCTTGGTGGCGTTGGCACGGTAGATGGTCTCGCGCAGCGCGCGTTTGTCGGCAAATTGCAACAGCGGGAAATAGGAGGGGAAGTGCAACGTGAAGAGGAAACCGGCCTTGCCGTCCTTTTCGGCGGCGGCGCGGGCCGCCTGCCTGACGTCGTCGGGCACGCCGGCCAGATCGGCCTCGTCGGCCACCAGCAGGGTGTAGTCGTTGGTGGCGTCGAGCACGTTTTCGGAGAAGCGCGTCGACACGCCGGCGTGCTCTTCCTGGATCTCGGCGAAGCGTTCCTTCTTCTCTTCGGCCAGCTCGGCGCCGCCCATGCGGAAGTCGCGGATGGCGTTGTCGATGATGCGCCGGCGCGCCGGCGACAGGGCGGCGAATTCCGCGCCGGCCTTCAGGGCCTTGTATTTGGCGAACATCTCCTCGTTCTGCGCCAGGGCGGTCCAGAATTCGGTGATCTTCGGTTGGTTCTCGTTGTAGGCGGCGCGCAGCTCGGGCGTGTCGACGACGTTGTTCAGATGGCTGACGATGCCCCACGCGCGACCCAGCAATTCGGTGGCGTTTTCCAGCGGCGCGACGAAGTTGTCCCAGGTGACCCGCGGCATCGGCGCTTCCAGCTGCGCCATCACGGCGCGGCTGGCGTCGAGCAGCGTGTCGATGGCGGCGGTGACGTGGTCGGCCTTGATGGCGTCGAAACGGGGCAGGCCGGAGAAGTCGAGCAAAGGGTTTTGTATGGTCATCTGGGTTCCAAGGGTTCGTCGGGCGCGCCCGCGGTGCGGGCGCCGCCTGAATTATTCGCGTTCCGCCGCTTCGACGGTGTTCATCAGCAGCATGGTGATCGTCATCGGACCGACCCCGCCCGGCACCGGCGTGATGTGCGAGGCGTGCTCCTTGACGGCGTCGAAATCGACGTCGCCGCACAGCTTGCCGTTGTCGTCGCGGTTCATGCCGACGTCGATGACGATGGCGCCGGGACGCACCATGTCGGCGGTCAGCGTGTTGCGCCGGCCGACGGCGGCGACGATGACGTCGGCGCCGCGCGTGTGGTGCGCCAGGTCCGGCGTCGCGCTATGGCAGATGGTGACGGTGGCGTTCGCTTGCAAGAGCAGCAGGGCCATCGGTTTGCCGACGGTGTTGCTGCGGCCGATGACGACGGCGTGCTTGCCGCGCAGGTCGACGCCGGTGCTTTCGATCAGCTTCATGCAGCCGTAGGGCGTGCACGGGCGGAAGCCGGGCAGGCCGGTGAGCAGTTCGCCGGCGCTGAGCACCGAGTAGCCGTCGACGTCCTTGGCCGTCGAGATCGCCTCTATGACCTTGTGCGGGTTGATGTGCTTGGGCAGCGGCATCTGCACCAGGATGCCGTGGATGGCCGGGTCGGCGTTCAGGGCGGCGATGCGCGCCAGCAGGTCCGCCTCGGACAGGTCCGCTTCGTACTTTTCCAGCACCGAGTGGAAGCCGACGTCGCCGCAAGCCTTGACCTTGTTGCGCACATACACCTGGCTGGCGGGATCTTCGCCGACGAGGATCACGGCCAGGCCGGGTTGCTTGCCCTTGGCGGTCAGGGCGCTGGCGCGCAGGGCGATTTCGCCGCGCAGTTTTTGGGAGAGCAGGATTCCGTCGATCAGTTGAGCTGGCATGGTGGGGTGGTCGTTGGGGGATAAAGCAGGATTATAAAGCCGGCGCGCCGTTTGGGCGCCGTTTTCGCCTGATTTCTCGACGGAAATTGCGGCGCTGCAGCATTATTTTCATTGGTAGATTCCACATTATGAAAATACATATCGTCATTTGAAAAATCCTGAATAGCCTGTTAGAATCCTTACACTAATTGAGAGTATTGGTAAATAATCAGCTAAATGCCGTCCGCCAGCGATCAGGTATCTTGGTGGGGCGCTTACAAAGGAGACTCAACAGATGTCAGCTCAACTCGACCAGGCCACCGCCTTAATCGCCCTAGACCCAGATACGATCGAAACCAAGGAATGGTTAGACGCGCTTGAAGCCGTGCTGGAAAACGAAGGACCCGAACGCGCCCATTACCTGATGGAGCGCATGGTCGACCTGGCGCGCCGCCGCGGCGCGCAGATCCCCTTCTCCAGCACCACCGCCTACGTCAACACCATCCCCACCCACCTCGAAACCCACTGCCCCGGCAACCTGGAATACGAAGAGCGCCTGCGCTCGTGGATGCGCTGGAACGCGATGGCGATGGTGGTCAAGGCCAACCGCGCCGACGGCGACCTGGGCGGCCATCTGTCGAGCTTCGCCTCGCTGGCGAACATGCTGGGCATCGGCTTCAACCATTTCTGGCACGCCCCGACCGAAGAGCACGGCGGCGACCTGCTGTACATCCAGGGCCATTCCTCGCCCGGCATCTACGCGCGCGCCTTCCTGGAAGGCCGCCTGACGGAAGACCAGTTGCTGAACTTCCGCAAGGAAGTCGACGGCAAGGGTCTGTCCTCCTACCCGCATCCGAAGCTGATGCCGGACTTCTGGCAGTTCCCGACCGTCTCGATGGGCCTGGGCCCGCACATGGCGATCTACCAGGCGCGCTTCCTGAAATACCTGCACGCGCGCGGCATCGCCAAGACCGACAACCGCAAGGTGTGGGCGTTCTGCGGCGACGGTGAGATGGACGAGCCGGAATCGCTGGGCGCCATCGGCCTGGCCGCGCGCGACATGCTCGACAACCTGGTCATCGTGGTCAACTGCAACCTGCAGCGCCTGGACGGTCCGGTGCGCGGCAACGGCAAGATCATCCAGGAACTGGAAGGCGACTTCCGCGGCGCCGGCTGGAACGTCGTCAAGGTCATCTGGGGTCCGGGTTGGGACGCCCTGTTGGCGCAGGACAAGGAAGGCATCCTGCAGCGCGTGATGATGGAAACCGTCGACGGCGAGTACCAGAACTACAAGGCCAAGGACGGCGCCTTCGTGCGCAAACACTTCTTCGGCAAGCATCCGAAGCTGCTGGAAATGGTCGCCAACATGAGCGACGACGACATCTGGCGCCTGACCCGCGGCGGCCACGATCCGCACAAGATCTACGCCGCCTTCAAGATCGCCCAGGAACACAAGGGCCAGCCCACCGTCCTGCTGGTGAAAACCGTCAAGGGCTACGGCATGGGCAAGTCCGGCGAAGCGCGCAACACGGCGCACCAGACCAAGAAACTCGACGACGAGGCGATCCGCGAAATGCGCGACCGCTTCTCGCTGCCCATCCCCGACGACCAACTGGCCGACATCCCCTTCTTCAAGCCGGCCGACGACGCGCCGGAAATGATCTACCTGCAGGAACGCCGCAAGGCCCTGGGCGGCTACCTGCCGCAGCGCCGCCGGCAGGCCGAGGAAGTGCTTCCCGTGCCGGAACTGTCGGCGTTCAAGAACGTGCTGGAAGCGACCCCTGAGGGCCGCGAAATCTCCACCACGCAAGCCTTCGTGCGCGTCATCTCGACCCTGCTGCGCGACCCGAACCTGGGCCAGCGCGTGGTGCCGATTTTGGTCGACGAATCGCGCACCTTCGGCATGGAAGGCCTGTTCCGCCAGATCGGCATCTACAACCCGAAAGGCCAGTTGTACGAGCCGGTCGACAAAGACCAGGTCATGTACTACCGCGAAGACAAGGCCGGCCAGATCCTGCAAGAGGGCATCAACGAAGCGGGCGGCATGAGCTCCTGGATCGCCGCGGCGACCTCGTACTCGACCAACAACCGCATCATGATCCCGTTCTACACCTTCTACTCGATGTTCGGCATGCAGCGCATCGGCGACCAGGTGTGGGCTTCCGGCGACATGCGCGCGCGCGGCTTCCTGATGGGCGGCACCGCCGGCCGCACCACGCTGAACGGCGAAGGCCTGCAGCACGAAGACGGCCACAGCCACATCGTCGCCGCCACGATTCCGACCTGCCTGCCGTACGATCCGACCTTCAGCCATGAAGTCGCCGTCATCATCCAGGACGGCCTGCGCCGCATGATCGCCAACCAGGAAGACGTGTTCTACTACATCACGATCATGAACGAGAACTACGCCCAGCCGGGCATCAAGCCGGGCCAGGAAGAGGGCATCCTGAAAGGCATGTACCTGTTCTCGGAAGGCGACAAGGCCGCCAAGCTGCGCGTGCAACTGATCGGCTCGGGCACCATCCTGCGCGAATCGATCTTCGCCGCCGAGCTGCTGCAAGAAGACTGGGGCATCGCCGCGGACGTCTGGTCGGCGCCTTCGCTGACCCTGGTGGCGCGCGACGGCCAGGACGCCGAACGCTGGAACATGGTCAACCCTTCGCAGACCCAGCGCGTGCCGTACGCCACCGCCTGCCTGCAGGACACCAGCGGCCCGATCGTCGCCACCACCGACTACATGCGCGCCTTCGCCGAACAGATCCGCGCCTTCGTGCCGAAGGGCCGCAGCTACAAAGTGCTGGGCACCGACGGTTTCGGCCGCTCCGACAGCCGCGCCAAGCTGCGCGAGTTCTTCGAAGTGAACCGCTATTATGTGACGGTGGCCGCGCTCAAATCGCTGGCCGACGAGGGTTCGATCGACGTTTCCGTGGTTGAGCAGGCGATTGCCAAGTACGGCATCAACCCGAACAAAACCAACCCGGTTACCCAATAACGCGGTTCTGACGAATAGAAAAACGGAGCAAACGCTATGAGTATTGTGGAAGTTAACGTCCCGGACATCGGGGATTTCAAGGAAGTGGAAATCATCGAGTTGATGGTCAAGCCGGGCGACACGATCAAGGTCGACCAGTCGCTCATCACGGTGGAATCGGACAAGGCCAGCATGGAGATCCCCTCCAGCCATGCCGGCGTGGTCAAGGAAATGCGCGTCAAGGTCGGCGACAAGGTGCACGAAGGCTCGCTGCTGCTGATCCTGGAAACGAGCGACGCGGCCGCTTCGGCCGAGGCGCCCGCCGCCGCGCCGGCGGCGGCCGCTCCTGCCGCCGCGCCAGCTGCGGCTGTCGCTGCGGCTCCTGCACCGGCAGCGGCTCCGGCTCCGGCCGTGGCCGCGGTCGCGGCGCCCGCCGCCGTCGCCCCCGGCGCGGCTCTGGCGCACGCCTCGCCGTCGATCCGCAAGTTCGCCCGCGAACTGGGCGTCGACCTGCTGCGCGTGCCCGCCACCGGGCCGAAGAACCGCGTCCTGCAGGAAGACGTGCAGAACTTCGTCAAGGGCGTGATGGCCGGTTCCGTCTCGAGCGGCGCCGCGCCGGTCGCCGCCGGCAAGGGCGTCGGCATGGACTTGCTGCCATGGCCGTCGCTGGACTTCGCCAAGTTCGGCGCCACCACCCTGCTGCCGCTGTCGCGCATCAAGAAGATCAGCGGCCCGAACCTGCACCGCAACTGGGTGATGATCCCGCACGTGACGCAGTTCGACGAAGCCGATGTGACGGAACTGGAAGCGTTCCGCGTCTCGACCAACGCCGGCAACGCCAAGAACAAGGAAGCCATCAAGCTGACCATGCTGGCCTTCGTCATCAAGGCCTCCGTCGCGGCGCTGAAAAAGTACCCGGCCTTCAACGCCTCGATCGACGCCGGCGGCGAAAACCTGATCCTGAAGCAGTACTACAACATCGGCTTCGCGGCCGACACGCCGAACGGCCTGATGGTCCCGGTCATCAAGGACGCCGACAAAAAAGGCGTGGCGCAGATCGCGCAAGAGATGGGCGAACTGTCCGCGCAGGCGCGCGACGGCAAGCTGAAACCGCCCGACATGCAGGGCGCGACCTTCACCATCTCCTCGCTGGGCGGCATCGGTGGCACGGCCTTCACGCCGATCATCAACGCGCCCGAGGTGGCCATCCTGGGCCTGTCGAAAGCGGCCATGAAGCCGGTCTGGGACGGCAAGGCCTTCCAGCCGCGCCTGATGATGCCGATGTCGCTGTCGTACGACCACCGCGTCATCGACGGCGCGATGGGCGCGCGCTTCGCCGTGTACCTGGGCGACGTGCTGGCCGACCTGCGCAAAACGCTGCTGTAAGCCGACCACGGCGCGGGCGGGCGGCCTTTTGGGGCCGTCCGCCCGCGCCGCAATCCAGGGCAGGCCAAGCGCGACGCGCCGCCTGCATTCCTCATTTTTGACCCAGCGCCGGCGGCATCCGCGGCGAGGGGAGCGACGGAGTATGCGATGAGTACAATCGAAGTGAAAGTGCCCAATATCGGCGATTTCAAAGAAGTCGAAGTGATCGAGTTGATGGTCAAGGTGGGCGACACGATCAAGGTCGACCAGTCCCTCGTGACGGTCGAGTCGGACAAGGCCAGCATGGAAATCCCGGCCAGCCACGCCGGCGTGGTCAAGGAATTGAAAGTCAAGATCGGCGACAAGATCGCCGAAGGTTCGCTGTTGCTGGTGCTGGAAGAGGGCGCCGGCGCAGCCGCCGCGCCGGCCGCCGCAGCGGCGCCGGCACCGGCAGCCGTACCGGCAGCAGCAGCGCCCGCAGCCGCACCGGCAGCGCCGGCCGCCGCCGTGGCAGCGCCGGCCGGCGCCAGTTACGCCGGCAAGGTCGACATCGAATGCGACATGATGGTGCTAGGCGGCGGTCCCGGTGGTTATTCGGCCGCCTTCCGCGCCGCCGACCTGGGCCTGAACACCGTCATCGTCGAGCGTTACGCGACGCTGGGCGGGGTGTGCCTGAACGTCGGCTGCATCCCCTCGAAGGCGCTGCTGCACGTGGCGGCCGTGATCGACGAGGCGGCCACCATGTCCAAGCACGGCGTGACGTTCGCCGCGCCGCAGATCGACATCGACGCGGTGCGCGGCTACAAGGAAAAAGTCATCAGCAAGATGACCGGCGGCTTGAGCGGCATGGCCAAGGGCCGCAAGGTCAACGTGGTGCGCGGCGTCGGCCAGTTCATCAGCCCCTTCCATATCGAAGTGACGGCCGAAGACGGCGCCAAGCAAGTGATCCAGTTCAAGCAGGCCATCATCGCGGCCGGCTCCTCGGTCGTCAACCTGCCGTTCGTGCCGGAAGACCCGCGCATCGTCGATTCGACCGGCGCGCTGGAACTGCGCGCCATCCCGAAACGCATGCTGGTCATCGGCGGCGGCATCATCGGCCTGGAAATGGCGACGGTCTACTCGACCTTCGGCGCGCGCATCGACGTCGTCGAAATGCTCGATGGCCTGATGCAGGGCGCCGACCGCGACATGGTCAAGGTCTGGCAGAAATTCAACGAAAAGCGCTTCGACAACATCATGACCAAGACCAAAACGGTCGCGGTGGAAGCGCTGGCCGAGGGCATCAAGGTCACCTTCGAAGCGGCCGAAGCGGGCGCCGTGGCGCCGGCGCCGCAAGTCTACGACATGGTCCTGGTGGCCGTCGGCCGCAGCCCGAACGGCAAGAAACTGGCGGCCGACAAAGCCGGCGTCAGCGTCACCGAGCGCGGCTTCATCAACGTCGACGGCCAGATGCGCACAAATGTCGCGCACATCTTCGCCATCGGCGACCTGGTCGGCCAGCCCATGCTGGCGCACAAGGCGGTGCACGAAGGCCACGTCGCGGCGGAGGCGGCGGCGGGTCAGAAAGCCTACTTCGACGCCAAGGTCATCCCCTCGGTGGCCTACACCGATCCGGAAGTGGCATGGGTCGGCATCACCGAAGACGAAGCCAAGGCCAAAGGCATCAAGCTTGAAAAAGGCCTGTTCCCGTGGGCGGCCAGCGCGCGCGCCGTGGCCAACGGCCGCGACGAAGGCTTCACCAAACTGCTGTTCGACGCCGAGACCCACCGCATCGTCGGCGGCGGCATCGTCGGCACCCACGCCGGCGACATGATAGGCGAAATCGCCCTGGCCATCGAAATGGGCTCGGACGGCACCGACATCGGCAAGACCATCCATCCGCACCCGACCCTGGGCGAATCGATCGGCCTGGCCGCCGAAGTCTACGAAGGCGTCTGCACCGACCTGCCGCCGCCGCGCAAACGCTAAACACGGCCCAGCGCCGTATCCCGGATCGGGGTCAGGTC
>JANXSQ010000190.1 GCA_025356595.1 Janthinobacterium sp.
CTGCGGGCAGTGCTCGACTTGATTGCCGGTCGGACCTATCGCCACCGTGAAAATCTCTCAAAACCACGAGTCCCAGGCCGAAAACCGCACAAGGCGATGAGTCAGAAAAATTGCTGAAAAGTCTTAACTTGGGTGGATTGACCAACGCCCTGCCTTGCTCAAACCATTGATTTGCTTCTGGGTCGAGCACAGCGGCAGTCTGAGGGATGCACGTAAATTCCTTGCGGTGCGGATCAAATGCAGGCAGATCGAGAAAATGGATCCTAATGAACCAGACATGGCGGTGAGAATAAGAAAATGCTGCGGCACTGGCCAGTAGGACTGTAATAAGGAACAGCCATCCGGCATGAGCGTACCACGGTTTTGGAGAAAGCGAACGGCCGGAGGAACTCATCAAGCGCCCAAGGTTGCGTTACCGCCGCTGCCGATAAACGGCAAAGTGAATGATCTTACCGTCTCAAAAAATTCTGCTATTTTTTTATTCATATAATTTTTACGCCCAAGTCTTTCCGTATTTTTAATGCGTTGAACAAAAAATAATTATACATACTTTATCATTTTCAATCATATTCGCCGATTCTGTTGAATCGGGCGGATCCTGACACGAAAATGTACCCGGCGGGCGCCGCGCAGGTGGACTTTGAACAGAGACAGAGCCGGGTTGCTGGCATCGCTTCCAGGCAAACGTAAACATACCGGATAGAAACACTTCCCCCGAAGGGCATGGTACATTGATGGCTCATTGCCTCAGCTGCGCCTTTTGGAAGGAGACACGCTTGAGCATCATCACCATCTTCAACCAAAAGGGCGGCGTGGGCAAAACCACCACCGCCGTCAATCTGAGCGCAGCGCTGGCCCACCGCGCGCGCAACCCCTACTGCATCGACCTCGATCCGCAAGCCCAGTTCAGCGCCATCAGCGGCGTGCGCGCCGCCGACGGCGACGCCACCGTGCTGTCCCTGTTCCAGCGCAACCGGCCGCTGCGCGAACTGATCGTCAGCACCAACAACGGCGGCAGCATCATTCCCGCTCACCTGGAACTGGCCAAGGTCGACACGCTCTTCGGCAAGGGCTACAACATCGTCAACCGCCTCAACGCCGCCCTGCGCGCCGAGCAGTTCGCCGACGCGGGCTGGCCGGTAGTAATCGATTGCAGCCCGCTCATCGGCGTGCTGGCACTGAACGCGATCTTCGCCTGCGACGGCGTGATCATCCCTGTGTCCGCCGACCATTTGTCGGCGCGCGCCGCGCTGCAGACGGAAAAGGCCCTGAACGCGCTGGAGGTGGTCTTGAAGCACCGCGTGCCCAGGCGCTATCTGATGACGCGCTTCGATACGCGCCGGCGCATGGCTTGGGAGGTGCATCGGATGCTTGAGGAGAAATTCGGCGCCGAGGTGTGCCGCACGCGCATCGCCGAAAACGTCAGCTTGGCCGAGAGCCCGGCGCACAATATGACGGTGTTCCAGCACGCGCCCAACAGCCGCGGCGCGCAGGATTACGAGGCCTTGCTCGACGAGTTGCTGGCCGACGGCTTCATCCGCTGATCAGGAATCCCGCGCGATCAGCGTCAGGATGTCTTCGATGGAGGTGGCTTGCCACAGCTTTTCATCCGAGTTCTTCGTCACGCAGCGCATGACCGTGCAGAGACGGTACATTTGCATGAGTTTGCGTTCGGCGTCGGCTTGGTCGCGTCCCGCGATCAGGATGCTGTCGATCTTCTGGCCGTAGCGCGTCTGTACCGCAAAATCGAATTTCAACATGAGGTACCCCTTCATGTAACCGGCTTTCATTATGCGCCGAAATTGCCACAGAAAAACCTTTTAAAGCACTCCTGTTATCATGGCGAATCGTATTCCCATCCATCCTGGAGCCAGCCCTATGAACGCCCTGATGCACGCCAATTTCGGCATTACCGACTTCTGGACCTTTTTGTTCGGCACCATTTTCATCGTACTCCTGCCGGGTCCGAATTCGATGTATGTGCTCAGCGTGGCGGCGCAACGCGGCGTGCGCGAGGGCTATCGGGGCGCCTGCGGGGTCTTCCTGGGCGATCTGGTGCTGATGGTCTTGTCGGCCTGCGGCGTCGCGTCGCTGCTCAAGGCCAGTCCGACGCTGTTCTATCTGGTCAAATATATCGGCGCCGCCTACCTGGGCTGGATCGGCCTGCAGATGCTGCTGGCCTGCTGGCGTTCGCTGCGCGCCGGGCCCGACACGGCGGCCAGCGCCGCGCCGACCGTGCGTGAAAGCAATCCCTTCCGCAAGGCCCTGGTGATCAGCCTGATGAACCCGAAGGCGATCCTGTTCTTCATTTCCTTCTTCATCCAGTTCGTCGATCCGCATTTTGACGCGCCGATACTCGCCTTCGGCGTCCTGGGCCTGCTGTGCGAGTTGATCAGCTTCACCTACCTGACGGCGATCATCTTCATCGGCGTGCGCATGGCGGCGGCCTTCCGGCGTCGGCGCCGCCTGTCGGCCGGCATGTCGGGCGGCGTCGGCGCCCTCTTCATCGGCTTCGGCGCGAAACTGGCCAGCGCGACCTTGTAAGCCGCCGCGCACATCAAACAGCGTGCCGGCCGCTTGCATATGGCGCGCCGCCACGGTCAGTATCACAGCCCCGCCCGCTCCGCAGATCGGTGGCTGATCTCCATAAAAAAAGGATACCCAAAGGTATCCTTCTTTTCGCCAGCCTTGCTGCCTGGCGGCATCTTCGGGCGCTTCAGACCGAGGCCCAAAGCGCGACTACCTTAGAAACGGTAGTTGTACGACACGCCCAGCAATTGCAGGCGGGTCTTGTACTGGCCAACGGTGGTTTCGCCGTTGCCGGTGCAGGTGGTGGCGATCGGCGAGCAAGCGTTGGTGTAGTTGATGTTGGCATCCTTGAAGTGCAGGTAGCTGTAAGCCAGGTCAATCGATGAGTTGGCGCTCAGCTTCCAGTTCGCGCCCAGCGAGAACTGGTAGCGGTCGCTGTCCGGCAGGGCCGGATGGGTCAGCTCAGGGCTGTCGGTAGGCGCCTGGTCGTAGGCGACACCGGCGCGCAGCAAGACGTTGTCGTTGTAGCGATAGTTGCCGCCCAGCGATACGCGCACGGTGTTTTTCCAGTGTTGACGGATTTCCTCGTTGCCTTCGGCCGTAGGCGGGAACTGGATGTCCAGATTCTGCAGGCGCGAGTTGCGGGTCCAAGTCACATCGGCCATCGCGGCCCATTTCGAGTCGATCTGGTGGAAGACGTTGGCCGACAGGGTTTCCGGCGTGCGCAGTTCAACCAGCGCCTCCGAGTTCACCTTGCGCGACGAGGCCGACAGGAATTGGTTGACGTTGGCGTTGCTGGTGGCCGTCGTGAAGTCCCAGATCGTGTTGCCTTTCAGCTTGTGCGATACCGACGAGCGGTAGGCCAGGCCGAAACGGGTCGCTTCGTCGAGTTGGAACATATAACCGATGTTGAAGCCGTAGCCCCAGTCCTTGCCGTCCATCGAAGCGTGGCCATCGCCGACGCCCGCGCTGCCGGCGCCGGCGCCTTGCAGCGCAGCACCGGCCGCTTGGGCCGCCGCCAGACCTTGGGTCATGGCGATGTTCTTCAGGAACGCGGCGGAACCGGCCGGCGCGAATTTACCCAGGAAACGGATGGAACCCGGCACGTCGACGGCCTGGCCCAGTTCCGCTTTCATGTGTTCGGCGCTGACGCCGAAACCGAAGGAGTGGTGTTCATTGAGCTTGAAGGACACCGTTGGATTGAGCGTAACCGCTTCCAGTTTGATGTCGGTGATGGCGTAACGGCCGGTCCAGCTGTTGCCGTAGTTCAGTTTGGCGCCGTAGGGCACGAACAGGCCGGCGCCGATGCTCCATTGCTCATTGAGTTTTTTGCTGGCGTACAACGACGGCGCGGTCACCGAATCCGGCGCGTAGTCCTTGGCTTCGGTGCCTTGGGAGGAACCGCCCTTGTAGCCGACGGACGGCACGTTGAAGCGGGTCGAACCGCCGTCCGTGAAGGTCGAGTGCGGTACGACGACGGTGGCGCCGCCGGTGATTTGCGTGCCTTCCAGGCGCGACAGGCCGGCCGGGTTGTAGAAAATGGTGGAGGCGTCGGCAGCTTCGGCGGCGTTGGCGTCGGCCGTGCCTTGCGCGGACACGCTTTGCGAACCAAAACGGTAGCCCGATGCTTGGGCGTTCAGGGACATGGCGCTCAAGGCGCTGGCGATGATCAGGGGCAGGTACTTGTGTTTCAAAATGAGTCTCTCTTTATTATGTAGTGGCTGAATACACCGGTCATTTCAATGGCCAGCACCGCAAGCTCGATTCGGTGGCCGAAGCGCTTGGGGCACTGGAAGTTTGAAGCATACAACATTCCCAAGAAACGAGCGAGCGCTCGTTATTTTAAATTGTGGCGCAGTAGGGTGATAACAACTGCTTGTCGAAATCTATTAAAAACCGCTTTTCCATTAATTCCGACATTAGCCCGGCGGGCACCGGTTTGGAGATCAGATAACCCTGCACTTCATTGCATTGCAGCGCGCGCAGGATGTCCAATTGCTGGCGGGTTTCGACGCCCTCGGCGACCACGTCCATGCCCAAGGCGCGGGCCATCGAGAGGATGGCGCGGATGAACACCTCGCCCTGCTTCGACTTGCCCAGCTCGAGCGTGAAGGCGCGGTCGATCTTCAGGCCGTCCATGGCGAACTTCTGCAACTGCGACAGCGAGGAATAGCCGGTGCCGAAGTCGTCCACCAGCAGGCGCACGCCCAAGGCGCGCAGGGCCGCCAGTTGCGCCTTCGCCTCGCCGCGCTCGCCCATCATGGCCGATTCGGTGATCTCGACCTCGATCAGGCGCGCCTCGACGCCGTAGCGCGCCAGCGCCACCGCCAGCACGCGGTCGACGTCGCCGCGGCCGAACTGGTGCGCCGAGACGTTGATCGACACCGGCACCAGTTGCAGGCCGCGGGCCTTCCAGCGCGCCAGTTGCAGGCAGACCTTGTCGATCACGACGGCGCCCAGCGGCGCGATCAGGCCGCTGCTTTCGGCCACCGGGATGAAGTCCAGCGGCGCCACCATGCCCAGCTGAGGGTGCATCCAGCGCACCAACGCCTCCATGCTGCACAGCTCACCGGTCATGGTGTCCACGCGCGGCTGGTAATAGACCACGAACTGGTCCTCGTCGAGCGCCGTCTGCAGGCTTTGCTCGAGGTCGCGCCGGCTGCGTATCACTTCGTACAGCTCGGGCTGGTAGAAACGGTGGTGGCCCTTGCCGGCCGCCTTCACCGCATACATGGCGATGTCGGCGTTCTTGAGCAGGGTGTGCATGTCGGCGCCGTCGCGCGGATACACGCTGATGCCGATCGAGGCGCTCATCTTGTGGCGTTCGCCGCCCAGCAGGAAGGCGTCCGCGAAGACCGCGCCGATGCGCTCGGCAACGCGGGCCACGCGCGCCTCGCCCTCGACCGGGTCGAGCACGACGACGAATTCGTCGCCGCCCAGGCGCACCACATGGTCACCGGGACGCAACACCGCCTTCAGGCGCAACGCGGCGGCGCGCAACACCGCGTCGCCCTCGGCGTGGCCCTTGGTGTCGTTGATGTCCTTGAAACCGTCCAGGTCGATGAACAGCAGGGCCAGCATGTGCCCGGCCGCGCCGGCGCGCCGCAGCGCGTCCGGCAGGAACAGGCCCAGCCAGTGGCGGTTCGGCAGGCCGGTCAAGGTGTCCTCGTTGGCCAGTCGCAACAGTTCGGCCTGGTGCGACTTGTGGCCGCTGATGTCCTGCACCGTCACGGCCAGCCGCTCGCCGCTGCGCACCAGGCGCCGGCGTATCCAGCGCAGATGGAAGGGATTGTTCTCCGGCAGTTCGATCTCCAGGTCGGAGAAGCCCGACTCCATCGCCGCCCGGTAGCACTCGAACAGGTCGCGGAAGTAGGGATCCTCGGCCTGGGCGCGCAGGCGCGTGCCCAGCAACTGCTCGCGCTGCTGGCCGAAGAAGTGCGCGCCCGGCTCGTTGCAGTCGACCAGCTCGAAATCGCTGATGCAGCCGCAGGCGTCGCGCACCGCCGCGACGATGTAGAAGCCGTCGCTGGTGCCCTCGGTGGCCATGCGGTAGGCGCCGCGCACGCCCTCGGACTGCTGCTGGCGCCAGGCCAGGCGCAGCGAGAGCACGGTGGCGATGATGGTAAACAAGAGCAACAGGGCGCTGACGGCGCCGGCGATGGCGATGTAGATGGCGCGCGTCTCGCGCGAGGTGCGCAACACCTCGGACGCGGCCAGGCCGATCACCGCCGTGAAGGGATAGGCCTTCAGCGCCTGCCAGCCGACGAAACGGCGCTGCTTGTCGGCGAAGGCGATGCGCCCGGCCGAGTCCAGCGCGCCGCCCTCGCCCTCCAGCACGGCGACGTCGAAGGGCGCGCCGCGTCCCGGCGCCTGCACGGCCGGGCCGATGCGCGCGCTGTACGGCTCGCCCTCGTCGCTGAGCATCAGCGTCAGGCCGTACTGGCCGAAATTGAAGCTGTCGTAAAACTGCGAGAAATAGGCCGGGTCGATGGCCACCACGACCACGCCGTCGAACTCGCCGTTGCGGTTCTCCAGGCGACGCGAGAAGTGGATCAACGGCGTGCCGCCGGGGCGCCTGGCGAGGCCGGCGCGCACCGCGCTGGCGTTGCTGCGCCAGTGCTTGAGCACCAGGTCGGCGCTGTCGAGCACGTCCACGCGCGCGAAGGGCACGCTTGCCGTCACCGGCCGGCCCTTGGCGTCGAGGATGGCGACCAGCGCGTACTGGGGCGCCGTGTACAGGCCGTGCTTGCGCGCGTCCTCCAGACGCAGCGTCGCCCGGGCGTGCTCCCAGTCGTACTTCAACTCCATGGTCATCTGATCCATCTGCTCGAGCGTGCCCACCAGCGTCTGCGCGTACGCCTTCGACAGCGAGGCGGCGCTGCTCAGCGCGTGCTTCTGCGCCAGCTTCTCCTCCACGTCCAGTTGCAGCAGGGTGATCGCCCACAGCGAGGCCAGCAGGACCAGTCCGAGCAGCGGCCACACCAGCACCAGGCGCCGGTTACCCCGTAAAAATGTTGATTTTGTCATTTCAATTGTTATTCTGACTCTCGCCCATATGACGATGACGAAATGGATATCTTGCACAAGCCGACATGTTGCCACATGGACACAGAATGCGCCACCGCCACAGCTGTGGAATTCAACGAAAGTGTGCTTTTCCAGCGCGGCGGAAAAAGACCGGCGCAGGCGCGCTGCGTTACAATCCCGGTCTGTCCGGCGGGCGCACGCTGGCCCGCCCCTAGTCCCGTTGGAGAAATACATGCAGCAATACCAAGAATTGATCAAAACCGTGCTCGACACGGGCAGTTGGCAGGAAAACCGCACCGGCATCCGCACCCTCAGCGTACCGGGCGCGATGCTGCGCTTCGACTTGAAAAATGGCGGTTTTCCGGCCGTGACGACGAAGAAGCTGGCCTTCAAATCCGTCGTCGGCGAGCTGGTCGCCTTCCTGCGCGGCTCGCGCAACGCGGCCGAGTTCCGCGCGCTGGGCTGCAAGGTGTGGGACCAGAACGCCAATGAAAACGCGGCCTGGCTGGCCAATCCCTACCGCGAAGGCGAGGACGACCTCGGTCCCGTGTACGGCGTGCAATGGCGCGGCTGGCCGGCCTACAAGCTGCTCGCCGCCGACCAACCGCTGCAGATCGCCGACGCCGAAAAGAACGGCTTCCGCGTCGTCGCGCCCATGCTCGACGAAGGCGTCAGCAAAGTGCTGCTCTACAAAGCCGTCGACCAGTTGCGCGACTGCCTGGACACCATCATCAAAGACCCGGGCAGCCGGCGCATCCTGTTCCACGGCTGGAACCCGGCCGACCTGGACGCCGTCGCCCTGCCCGCCTGCCACCTGCTCTACCAATTCATCCCGAACGCGGCGACGCGCGAAATCTCGCTGTGCCTGTACGTGCGCAGCAACGACATCGGCCTGGGCACGCCCTTCAACCTGGCCGAGGCGGCCGCCCTGCTGCACCTGGTCGGACGCCTGACCGGCTACACGCCGCGCTGGTTCACCTACTTCATCGGCGACGCCCACATCTACGAGAACCACCTCGACATGGTGAAGGAACAACTGACGCGCGCACCCTTCCCTGCGCCGCGCTTCCTCATTTCCGAGCGCGTGCCGGACTACGCCAAGACCGGGAAATACCAACCGGAGTGGCTGGAACAAATCGAACCGAGCGATTTCAGCCTCGAAGGCTACGAACACCACGCACCGATCAGCGCGCCGATGGCCGTCTAGACCCACAAAAGATCGGGGTCAGGTCTTGCTTGTTGCATGAAAAATCGGGGTCAGGTCTTGCATGTTGCGTTTTAATGCAACATGCAAGACCTGACCCCGATCTTTTGTTGTTTTAGACGATGCCCGTCGCGTAGTAGACGGCGATGACGACGAACACGGCCAGGGTCTTGATGAGCGTGATCACGAAGATGTTCTTGTAGGATTGGCGGTGCGTCAGCCCCGTCACGGCCAGCAGGGTGATGACGGCGCCGTTGTGCGGCAGGGTGTCCATGCCGCCGCTGGCCATCGCCGCCACGCGGTGGAACACTTCCAGCGGAATGCCCGCCGCGTGGGCGTTCTGGATGAAGGTTTCGGACATCGCCGCCAGCGCGATGCTCATGCCGCCCGAAGCGGAGCCGGTCACGCCGGCCAGCGTGCTGACGGTGATCGCTTCGTTGAGCAGCGGGTTGGGAATCGCCTTCAGCGCGTTGCTGATGGCGACGAAGCCCGGCAGGCCGGCGATGACCGCGCCGAATCCATACTCCGACGCGGTGTTCATCGACGCCAGCAGCGCGCCGCCGACCGCAGCCCGGCTGCCCTCGGCGAATTTGGCCACCACGTTGCGGAAGGCGAACAGCAGCACGGTCAGGATGCCGATCAGCAGCGCCGCCTCCACCGCCCAGATCGCCACGAGGCTGCTGATGTCGGTGTGCATGGTCTTGCCGCCGCCGGCCAGGGTGAATTCATAGGTCTTGCCGTAGTAGGCCGGGATCACGGTGGTGAACACCTTGTTCATGACGCCCACCACGATCAGCGGCAGGATGGCGATCAAGGGGTTGACCAGCTTTTCGAGATTCACCGCCTCCGGTTCGTTGAGCAGGCCGCTGCCATAGCCTTCGCCGGCCGTGGCCGCCGCCTTGCGGCAGTAGTTCAGGTACAGCAGGCCGACCAGCAGGATGAAGACGCCGCCTATCGTGCCCAACCAGGGCGCCGCCCAGGTGTCGGTCTTGAAGAAGGTGGTCGGGATGATGTTCTGGATCTGCGGCGTGCCCGGCAGGGAATCCATGGTGAAGGTGAAGGCGCCCAGGGCGATGGTGGCCGGGATCAGGCGCTTGGGAATGTCGCCCTGCTTGAACATTTCGGCGGCGAAGGGGTAGACGGCGAAGACCACCACGAACAGCGACACGCCGCCATAGGTCAGCAGCGAGCACACCAGCACGATGGCCAGCATGGCCCGCTGCCGCCCCACCAGGTCGATGACGCTGGCGACGATGGATTTGGAGAAGCCGGACAGTTCGATGACCTTGCCGAAGACGGCGCCGAGCAGGAAGACGGGGAAGTAGAGTTTGACGAAGCCGACCATCTTCTCCATGAACACGCTGGCGAACATCGGCGCGACCATGCGCGGATCTGTCAGCAGCACGGCGCCCAGCGCCGCCACGGGCGCGAACAGGATCACGCTGTAGCCGCGGTAGGCGACCAGCATCAGGAACAGCAAGGCACCCAGGACAATAATAAAACTCATGTTTTTCCGCCTTATATTGAGAAAGTTTATAGACGATCAAGGCCCGCACCGGACTGGTGCGTATCGCGCGTATGCTACAGCAGCCAGGCGAACTCAGGCGTCCACTACGGGGCCGGGCTTGATGCGCGTCGAAATGGCGCGAAAGGCGCGCCCGGCGCCACAGAAATTATGTGGCCGCCAAGGAAAAATGACCGATAATACCGCTCGCATGCGCGCGCCGCCGGCGTCGCCCGCGCGACCGCCTTTCCGTTTCACTTAATTCTGATTTCTATGACACAGCTCACCATCATCGTCGCCACCGACCCCGACGGCGGCATCGGCATCAACAACAGCATGCCCTGGCGTTTGCCGGAAGATATGGCGCATTTCAAGAGCCTGACCACCGGCCATCCCGTCATCATGGGCCGCAAGACCTTCGATTCGATCGGCAAGGCGCTGCCGAACCGGCGCAACATCGTCGTCACCCGCAACGCCGACTGGCGCGCCGACGGCGTCGAAGCCGTCGCCTCGCTGGCCGAGGCCGTCGCCCTGGCCGGCGCGGCGCCCGCCTTCATCATCGGCGGCGCGCAGATCTACGCCCAGGCGCTGCAGATCGCCGACCAGTTGATCATCACCGAAATCGCCCAGCGCTTCCCCTGCGACGCCTTCTTCCCCGCGCGCGACGCGGCGCAGTGGCGGGAGACCCAGCGCCTGCAACACCATTCCGAAAAAGCCGGGCTCGATTACGCCTTCGTCACCCTGCGCCGCGTCGGCGCAGGCGCCAATTAATCAGGAGTTTTACTCATGTCCGAACACGGCTTTCACGTCCACGGCCCGCACGACCACGCGGTGGAGCACGCGGCGCACAGCAACGACAAGTTTTCCGGCAGGATCGCGGTGATGACGGCCATCCTGGCCACCGTCGGCGCGATGTTCGGCTACCAGGGCGGCGCCACGCAGAACGACGCGGCGCTGTTCAAGAACAACGCGGCGATCGACAAGACCGAGGCGGCCAACCGCTGGAACTATTACCAGGCCAAGTCGAACAAGCAGAATCTGGCCGAAATGGCGCTGACACTGCCGGGCGTCGATCCGGAGAAATACAAGGCCGACGTGGCCCGCTACAAGACGGAGAAGGAAGGCATCAAGAAGGACGCCGAGAAGTGGGAAGCCTCCTCGGCCGAATGGAACCACAAGTCCGACGAGGCGATGCACCAGCACCACCAGTGGGCGCTGGCCACCACCGCCGAGCAGATCGCCATCTCGCTGGCGGCCATCACGCTGCTGACGCATAAGAAGTGGTTGCAGTACACTGCCTACGGCGTGGCGGCGGCCGGCATCGCGCTGGGCGCCTTCGCCTGGTTGCACGTCGACCCGATCGGCGCGCTGATGCTCAAGCTGGGCGCCGGCGCGGCCGGGCATTGAGGCCGGCTGGCGGCGCCGCGCCCCCGCCCGCCGCAGGGGCGGCGGGGCACGGC
>JANXSQ010000114.1 GCA_025356595.1 Janthinobacterium sp.
CGCCGTCGGCCCGGACGCCGCCGCCGCGCCGCTGGAGCGGCAATGGTGGCGGCGCTTCGGCGACCCGGCCCTGAGCGCGCTGGTGGAAACGGCGTTGGCGCACAACGGCGACCTGCGCGTGGCCGCCGCCCGCGTGGCCGAGTACCGCGCCCGCGTCGCCGCCGCCGGCGCCAACCGCCAACCCGTGCTGCTGGCCGACGGCTCGGCCACGCGGGCCCGCGCGCTGGCCTACAACGGCGCGCCCTACGTGACGAACCTCTACCAGGGCGAGCTGCAGGCGAGTTATGAGATCGACGTCTGGGGCCGCCTGGCCAAGCTCGACGAGGCGGCCGCCGCCACCTACCGCGCCGAGCAGGCCAGCGCCGACGCGGCGGCCCTGGCCGTCGCCGCCAGCGCGGCCTCCGGCTACCTGAACCTGCGCGGCCTGGACGCCCAGCTGGAACTGACGCGCGCCACGCTGACGCTGCGCGGGCAATCGCGCGCGCTGGCGCGGCGCCAGTTCGAGGTCGGCTACAGTTCGCGTCTTGAGTGGTTGCAGGCGCAGTCCGAATACGACGCGGCGGCGGAACTGCTGCCGCCTCTGGAGCGCACCATCTTCGAGCAGGAAAACGCCCTCGCGCTGCTGTGCGGCGCCAATCCCGGCCCCGTCGCGCGCGGCCTCGCGCTGACCGAGCTGAGGGCGCCGCCGGTGCCGGCCGGGCTGCCGTCGGAACTGCTGCGGCGGCGTCCCGACATCGCCCGCGCCGAGCGCAATCTGCTGGCGGCGCACGCCGGCCTGCTGGCCACCAGCGAGCAGTTGCTGCCGTCCTTCAAACTGAGCGCGGTGGGCGGCGCGCAGGCGACGACGCTGAGCAGCCTGGCGCACGCGCCGACGGCGCTGTGGCATGTGACGGGCTTGCTGGCCGGCCCGCTGTTCGACGGCGGCCGCGTGCAGGCGCAGACCGACGCCGCCGCCGCCCAGCGCGACGGCGCCGTCTACGCCTACGAGAACGCGGTGCGCGCGGCCTTCGCGGAAACCGACAACGGCCTGGACGCGCTGTACCGGCTCAGGGAGCAGGCGCTGGCCAACGACGCGCGCCGCGCCACGGCGGCCGCGACGCTGCGCATCGCCCACCAGCGCTACAGCAACGGCTACGCCTCCTATCTGGAGGAGCTGGACGCCCAGCGGACCTTGTACAGCGCCGACGTGGGACGCCTGCAATTGCAGGCGCGGATACTGCTCGCCACGGTCGACCTGTACCGCGCGCTGGGCGGCGGCTGGCAGGCGGAAACGCCGCCCTAGGCGGGCAAGCCGGCGTTCTGGTTTAGAACTCCGGCACCACGTTTTCGCCCTCGACCAACTGGTAGCTCTTGCCGTCGTAGGCGTAGCGCGCGCTGGCGTGGACGGCAGTGCGCACGCGCGCGCGCGTCGCCTCGCCGCGCGGCGCCGCCTGGTCCGCCTGCGCCGCCTCCGAATGGCCGGAGAAGTCGATCAGCAGATCCTGATAGGCGCTGTCGCCGCGCGCCGGAGCGAAGCGCCAGGCGCCGCTGATGTCCCAGCATTTGTCGGTCTCGGGGCCGCAGGCGCCCTCGCTGTCGGAGTGCACGCTGATGCCGTTGCTCAGATCGCGCAGCGTCTCGGCGCCCAGGTCGAAGAGCGACAACTGCTGCATCGTGTAGCCCTGCGCCGTGTCGCCGTGCAGGATGCCCAGGCCGGCCTTGCCCGGCGCCAGCTGCAACCACAGCACCTCGCCGAAATGGCCGTCGGCGCCCAGCGTGTCGACGTTTTCGTGGCGCTTGAGGACGCGCCAGGCGGCGCCGTCGCGCTTCAAAATGAACACGTTGAGCAGGCCCGGCGAGGCGTGGCCGGATTCGGCCTCGCCGTTGTCGTCGGCGTTTTCCGCGTTCGCCACCAGCACCGCCGTGCCGTCGGCCAGGACGCGCTGGGCGACGGCCGTGACGACGTAGGGCGCGATGCTTTTTCGGTCGCTGGAGTCGGGCAGGGCGGTCAACGCGTCGCCGTGGCCGGGGCGGTAGTCCTTGCCGAAGACGGCCGCCATCAATTGCGCTGCCAGCTGCTCATCGGCGCTTGGCGCTGCAGTGGCGGTGGCGCTGGCGGCGGGCGGCGCGGCGGCGGGCGCCTCGGCTTGGGAACAGGCGGAGGCGGCGGCGCACAGCAGGAGCAGGCAAAGCGGTTTCAGGGGTGTCATCGGGGCGGGCTGTGGAGCGGGGGAAGGGCGCAGTATGCCAGAGTCGGCGCGCGGGGGGCGCACGCACGGGGAAAACGGGGATGGAAGCTGAGGGAGGCGGCGGGCGCCGGGGACAGTCCCCGGCGCCGCGCCGCTGCTTGACACGAAGGCGGCGCCTAGGCCTGCTTGTGCAGGCTGACGACGGCCGCCGGCGCGGCCTCGACCGGCTTGTGGCGGCGCAGCCTGGCCGCGCCGCGCTTGAGCAGGTGCTCGAGGTCGTCGATGTAGGTGAACACGGCCGGCACCACCAGCAGGCTGAGTAGCGTCGAGGTGATCAGGCCGCCGATGACGGTGATCGCCATCGGCGAGCGGAAGCTCGGGTCGGCGCCCCAGCCCAGCGCCAGCGGCATCATGCCGGCGCCCATCGCGATGGTGGTCATCAGGATCGGCCGGCTGCGCTTGTGGCAGGCGTCGACCAGGGCGTCGAAGCGGTTCATGCCGGCCTGGCGCGCCAGGATCGCGTAGTCGACCAGCAGGATCGAGTTCTTCGTGACGATCCCCATCAGCATGATCAGCCCTATCATCGAGGGCATCGACAGGGCCCGTCCGGTGATCAGGAGCGCCACGAAGGCGCCGCCGATCGACAGCGGCAGCGCGGCCAGGATGGTCATCGGCTGCATGAAATCCTTGAACAGCAGCACCAGCACGCAGAAGATGCAGATCACGCCGATCAGCATGGCCAGGCCGAAGCTGGCGAACAGCGCCACCATCTCCTGCGCGTCGCCCAGTTCGGCGATCTGCACCGACGGCGGCAGGTTCTTCATCGACGGCAGCGCGCGCGCCTCCTCGTTCACCTCGCCCAGCGAGCGCTTGCCCAGTTCGACGTCGAGCGTCACGTTGCGGCTGCGGTTCAGGCGGTCGATCTGCGCCGGCCCGCTCTCCATGGTGATGGTCGCCACGTTGGCCAGGCGCACCGGGCCGTTCTTGCCGGGCACGGTCAGGCGCTCGATGGCGGCCAGGTCGGCGCGCACCGCGTCGGGCAGCTTGACGCGGATCGGCACCTGGCGCTCGGGCAGGTTCATCTTGCTCAAGTCGGTGTCGTAGTCGCCGGCGGTGGCCACGCGCACCGTCTCGCCGATCGCCGCCGCCGTCACGCCCAGGTCGGCGGCGCGCGCGAAGTCGGGCCGCACGATGATCTCGGGGCGCACCAGCGAGGCGCTCGAGCTGACGTTGCCGACCCCCTTCAGGGTGCGCAGTTCGCGCTCGACCTTCTGCGCCGCCTCGGTCAGCGCCAGCGGGTCTTCGCTGCGCAGCACGAGCTGCATCTTGACGCCGGAATCGGGCGGGCCGACATTGAAGCGGGCGCCCGGAATGGCGTCGAGCTGGTGGCGGATGGACGCCTCCAGATCGGCCATCGACTCCTTGCGGTCGGTGCGGTGCACGGTGCTCAGGGTCAGCACGGCGCGGCGCGCCTCGGCCGCCGCGCCGGGCGCGAAGGCGTCGCCGCTGGAGCCGCCGCCGATCGAGCTGAAGACGCCGGTGATGCCCTTCACGCGCAGCGCCGCCAGGCGCGCCTGCTCGGCCACGACGCGGGTTTCCGCCAGCGTCGAGCCGGGCGGCAGCTCCAGGTTGATCTGCGTCTGCGCGCGGTCGGCGGCCGGCACGAAACCGGTCGGCAGCAGCGGCACCAGCATGATCGAGCCGGCGAAGAACAGCGCCGAGGCGATCGCCGTCACCAGGCGGTGCGTCAGGCACCAGCGCATCAGCGTCAGGTAGCGCTGCATCAGCCAGCTGTCCTTTTCCTCTTCGATGCGGGTGTGCGGCTTCAGCAGGTAGGCCGCCATCATCGGCGTCAGCAGGCGCGCCACCACCAGCGAGGCCAGCACGGCCAGCACGGCGGTCCAGCCGAACTGCTTGAAGAACAGGCCCGGCACGCCGCCCATGAAGGCGGTGGGCAGGAACACGGCGACCAGGGCGAAGGTGGTGGCGATGACGGCCATGCCGATTTCGTCGGCCGCCTCCATGGCCGCCTGCATTGGCGTCTTGCCCATGCGCAGATGGCGTGAGATGTTTTCGATTTCGACGATGGCGTCGTCGACCAGCACGCCCACCACCAGGGCCAGCGAGAGCAGGGTGACGGTGTTCAGGGTGTAGCCGAACCAGTAGATGCCGAGGAAGGCCGGCATCACCGACAGCGGCAGCGCGGCCGCCGCCACCAGCGTGGCGCGCCAGTCGCGCAGGAACCACCAGACCACCAGCACGGCCAGCAGGGCGCCCTCGTAGAGCAGCTCCATCGAGCCGTGGAAGTTTTCCTCGACCGGGAAGGCGTTGTCGATGCTTTGTTTCAGGACCACGTTGGGATGGGCTTTCTGCAGTTCGGCGATGGCCGCGCGCGCGCCCTCGGCGACGGCCACCTCGCTGGCGCCCTTGGTGCGGAAGATCTCGAAGCCGACCACGCCCTTGCCGTCCTGCTCGGCCAGGGAGCGCGGCTCGGCCACCGTGTCGCTCACCGCGGCGACCTGGTCGAGGCGGATGTGGCGCCCGTCGGCCAGCGGAATCTCGATGCGCGCCAGCTCCTGCGCCGTCTTGACGGTGGCGATGGTGCGCACCGACTGCTCGGCGCCGCTGACGTCGCCGCGTCCGCCCGGCGCCTCCTTCTGCACCTGGCGCAACTGGCGCGACACGTCCAGCGCCGACACCTTCAGGGCCGCCATGCGCGCGTCGTCGAGTTCGACGCGGATCTCGCGGAACACCCCGCCGACCCGTTTCACCGCGCCCACGCCGGGCACCGACAGCAGGCGCTTGGCGACGTCGTTGTCGACGAACCAGCTCAGGGCCTGCGCGTCGAGCTGGTTGTCGACCCCGGCCTTCGAGCTGGCCGTGAAGGTCAGGATGACGCGCCCGGCCGTCGAGGCTTTCGTGACGGTCGGGTCGCGCAGCTCGGCCGGCAGGTCGGCCTTGACGCGCGCCACCGCGTCGCGCACGTCGTTGACGGCTTCGGCGATGGGTTTTTCGAGGATGAACTCGACGGTCACGCTGACGCTGCCGTCGAGCACCTTGGTGTAGATGTTCTTGATGCCCTGCAGGGTGGCGACCGAATCCTCGATCTTGCGCGCCACCTCCGTTTCCAGCTGGGCCGGCGCGGCCCCCGAGAGCGCCGCGCTGACGGTGACGATGGGCAGTTCGATGTCGGGGAAGTCCTGCACCGGATTGGCGCGGTAGGCCAGCAGGCCGGCCAGCGTCAGCAGGGCGAACAGCATGATGGCCGGGATCGGGCTCTTGATCGACAGGGAGGAGAAATTCATGCCGTCCCCTTACTTGGCCGCGGGCGCGGCGGCGGCGGCGACGTTGCGCACCAGGTCGCCGTCGTTGAGGAAGCCGGCGCCGCTGGTGACGACCGGCGTGTCGGCCTTGATGCCGTCGAGGATCTCGATGCGGTCGGCCAGGCGCCGTCCGGCCTGCACCTTGATCTGGCTGACGCGCTGGTCGGCGTTGAGGCGGAACACATAGCTGAAGCCGTCGCGCACGGCGATGGCCTGCTGCGGCACCGTCATCGCCTCCGAGGTGCCCAGCTCGAACTGGCCGCTGGCGAACATGCCGGCCTTGAAGGGCGCCTCCTTGGCGGCGCCGGCCGGCAGGTCGACATACACCAGGGCAGAGCGGGTCTGCGCGTCGACGGTCGGGGCGATCATGCGCACCTTGCCGGTCAGGACGCTGCCGTTGGCGGCCTTCACCTGGGCCAGGGTGCCGGTCTTCAGGTGCAGCAGTTCGGCCGCCGTGACTTCGGCGCGCCACTCCAGGCGGCCCTGGCGGATCATGCGGAACAACTCCGTGCCGTTGCCGACGACGGCGCCGACGGTGGCCGCGCGCGCCGAAATGAGGCCGCTGTCGGGCGCCAGAACCTGGGTGTACTTCAGGCGCAACTGCTGGGTCGCCAGGGCCGCCCTGGCCGAGGCGATGCGCGCCTTGCCGGTCTGCTCGGCCGTCAGGTACTGGCCGATCTGCTGGGCGCTGAGGGCGCCGGTGCTCTGCAGCGAGCGGGCGCGCGCCGCGTTGGCGGCCGCCTCGGTGGCGTTCGCCTCGGCCTCCAGCACGGCGGCGCGGGCCTGCGCCAGGTCGGCGTTGACGGCGTCGGCCGAGAACACGGCCAGCACCTGGCCGGCGCGCACCGCGTCGCCGACGTTGACGCGCACCTCGGTCAGGCGCAGGCCGTTCGACTCGCTGCCGACGATGGCTTCCTGCCAGGCGGCGACGTTGCCGTTCGCGCTCAGGCGGATCGGCAGGCGCGCCGCCTGCGGCTTGGCGGTGGTGACGGTCAGCGCCGGCTTGGGCGCGTCGGCCTTCTTGTCGTCGGCGGCCGTGGAGGCGGGCGCGTACAGCGCGAAGCCCAGGCCGGCCAGGGCGAAGACGGCGGCCAGGGCGGCGGTGAGGCGCTTGAGTCGGGGATTTTTCATAGTTGTTCCGGGCGTGGTTCGGGGCGGGAAAGTCATGGGGCGGCGGCGGCGGTCCAGCCGCCGCCGGCGGCGCGGTACAGGGCGACCCAGGCGGCGCTGCGATCGCGCTCCAGGGTCACGACGGTGTTCTCGGCGGCCAGGCGGGTGCGCCGCGCGTCTTCCAGTTCGAACAGGCTGGCCAGGCCGTTCTTGTATCGGTCTTCGGTGGCGGCGAAGGCGCTGCGGTAGCCGTCCAGCGCCGCGCGGGCGTGGCCGCCGCGCGCGCCGGTGCTGTCCAGGTCGACCAGCGCTTCCTCGACTTCGCGGACGGCCTGGCGCACGCTGCCGCGGTACTTGGCGACGGCCTCCTCGTAGCGCGCGGCGGCGGCGTCAACGTTGGCGCCGCGGCGCCCGCCGTCGAACAGCGGCAGGGTCAGCGCCAGCGGGCCGATGCTCCAGGTGTCGCCCCTGGTGTTCTCGCCGCCGCTGCGGAAATTGGCGACGCCGACGGCGCCCGACAGGGTCAGGCGCGGATAGCGCTGGGCGCGGGCGGCGCCCACGTCGGCGCTGGCGGCGGCCACCTCGCGCTCGGCGGCGAAGACGTCGGGACGCTGCGCCAGGGTCTGCGCCGGCAGGGCGGCGACGGCCAGCGGCGCCGGCGCGACGGCGGGCGCGGCGGCCAGGCGGGCGCG
>JANXSQ010000224.1 GCA_025356595.1 Janthinobacterium sp.
TGGCCGGGGCGCCGCGCCCGCCGCCGCCGCCGGGACGTCCGCCGCCCTGCGCGCCGGGCGCGCCCTGGGCGGCGGCGTCGGGATGGGTCAGATGCCAGGCCAGGCCGCCCAGGGCGGCCATGGCCGCGACCGCGATGACGCCGCCGACGAGTGTGGAGCGGCGGCTGCGCCGTGGGTGCGTCTGTGCTGCGGTCTGCGAATCCATCGCTTATCCTTGTGGTGTGCCGCCGCTGGCGGCGATGTGGTACCGGCCGGTTGAGCCGGGAAGTCGGAAAATCGGCATCGGAAATGCTGCGAAGACTCTAACATAATCATGTAACAGCTTCGGCGGCCCCTGTAACAATCGGCGCCCCCACAGGGCCGCGACGGGCGCGCGCCCGGCATGGCGCCGTGAAACAGTCGATACAAACCCGCAACAATTTTCCCCGTCCGCGACCTCGGGCGGGCCGTCCGGCCCGCAGGGCGGCCCCCGCAAGGCGCTTGACTAGAATTCAGTTCTAGAACACTATTCTAGCCATGACACCCATAGCCCCCCCCGCCACACCGCCCAGCGAACGGCAACAGACCATCCTAGCGGCCGCCCTGGCGGTCTTTTCCGAAAAAGGCATCGCCGCGGCCACCATCGACGACATCCGCCAGCGCAGCGCCGCCTCGGTGGGCAGCATCTACCACCATTTCGGCACCAAGGAGGGCATCGCCGCGGCGCTGTTCGCGCAGGGGCTGGACGATTACTGGGCGCGCCTGATCGCCGCCACCGGCGCCGAGGCGCGGGCCGAACGCGCCATCGACGCCCTGCTCGAGGCGCATATCGGCTGGATCGTCGCCCATCCCGACCTGGCGCGCTTCCTGTTCGCGCGGCGCCAGGCGGTGAGCCCGGAGTACGAACAGGCGATCCGCCAGCGCACCGCCGGGCATTTCAAGGTCTTGTTCGAATTGTTCAAGCCCTGGTTCCGCCAGGGCGTGCTGCGGCGCCTGCCCTTCGAGCTGTACGGGCCGCTGCTGCTGGGCCCGGCGCAAGAACTGTCGCGCCTCTGGCTGGGCGGCCGCGCCCAGGCCGACCCGCGCCTGTCCGTCAAGGAATTAAGCGGCGCCGCCTGGCGCAGCCTGGCCAGCGACGCCACCCTCGCCGCAACCCTCCCACAGGAATCCCCATGACCACCCGCACCCGCCTGACCCTGCAAGCCCACGACGGCCACGCCCTGGGCGCGTACTGCCACGAACCGGCGCGGGAGGCGCGCGCCGTCATCGTCATCGCCCCGGCCATCGCCGTGCCGCAAGCCTTCTACGCCGCCTACGCCAGCTTCCTGGCCGGCCAGGGCTACCGCGTCTGGACCTTCGACTACCGCGGCATCGGCGAATCGCGCCAGGGTCCGCTGCGCGCCTGCGACGCTGACATCGGCGACTGGGTCAAACTGGACTACGACGCCGTCGTGCAACACGCGGCCGCGCCCGCCCTGCCCCTGTTCCTGCTCGGCCACAGCATGGGCGGCCAGACGGTGCCGCTGCTGCCCTCGCTGGCCAAGGCCAGCGGCATCATCAACATCGCCGTCGGCAGCGGCGCGCGGCGCCACAACCAGCCGGCCGTGCGCCGCTCGACGCTGCTGCTCTGGCATGTGCTGACGCCGCTGCTGTGCGGCCTGTTCGGCTACTTCCCCGGCGCGCGCCTCGGCGTCGTCGGCGACCTGCCGCGCGGCGTGATGCGGCAATGGCGGCGCTGGTGCCTGAGTCCAGATTACCTCCTGTCGGGCGACCCGGACGGGCGCGCCGCCTACGCCCGCGCGCGCTGTCCGGTGCTGGGGCTGACCTTCAGCGACGATGAATTGCTGCTCGAATCGGGTTCGAAAATGCTGCACGACGCCTACACCGGCGCGCCGGTCGACTACCGCGTGCTGCGCCCGCAGCAATTCGGCCTGGCGCGCATCGGCCACTTCGGTTTCTTCAGGAGCCAGCAGGAAAAGATCCTCTGGCCGCTGGTCAGCGACTGGCTCGAGGAGCGCTGCGCCGAACTGGCCGAAGCGCAGCCGGCCTAGAGTTCTATGCCGAGGATGACGTCGTGATAGTCGGTGGCGCCGACGCGGAAGGTGCGCACGCCGACCTGGACGAAGCCGCAACCGAGGTAGAAGGCTTGCGCGGCGCGGTTTTCGGCGTACACGCCGAGCAGGACGCGGCCGGCGCCGGCCGCGCGCGCGTGTTGCAGCGCCGCGTCCATCAGGCGCCGTCCCACGCGCTGCCCCTGGAAACGGTGCAACAGGTAGATGCGCTTGATTTCCAGGTCGCCGGCGCGCGGCGCGTCCAGCGGCAGCGTGGACGGGCTCAGCACCAGATAGCCGACCGGCGCGCCGCCCGGACTGACCTCGGCCAGCCAGAGGCGCATGGCCGGATCGGCCAGCCAGTCGCGGTACAGCGCGCTGTCGTGCTGGCGCGCGCAATGCGCCAGGATGTCGGCGCCGTCGAGGATGCCGGCGAAGGTTTCCAGAAAAGTGGCCTGCCCCAGCAGCGCCAGCGCGGCGGCGTCGCCGGCCTCGCAGGCGCGCAGTTGAATCGCGTTCTCCATTCCCATCCTTTCAAAACAAGCGTATCAAAGCGGACCCGGTCGCGCGCGAGGGCGCGTCCGGGAAGATCTTACGGCGAGCCGCACAGGCAATGCGTCAGCGCCGTGAAGGGTTTGTGCTCGTCGCGCAGGCCGGACAACCAAGCCAGCTCGCCGGCGATGTCCAGGGCCGCGCCGGCCGGCAGGCCGGTGCCGGCCGTCAGGCCCAGCTTGACGTGCTCGCCGAGGCCCAGCGCCTGCACGGCCGAGACGCCGAACAGTTCGATCAGGCGGTCGAATTTGGAGCCTTCGCGCTCGATGTAGGCGACGCGATAATCGCCCTTCAGCTTGGCGCGCTTGGCGGCCGAGGCCAGCGCGTCGCCGTAGTTGCCGATGGTATCGACCAAGCCGCGCTCCTTGGCCTGCGCGCCGGTCCAGACGCGGCCCTGCGCCACGGCGTCGATTTTCTCCGGCGTCGTCTTGCGCGCCTTGGCGGCCTTGCCGGTGAAGTCGGCGTAGATGTGGTTGATGCTGCCCTGGATCACCTGGGCCAGGCGCGGATCGAGCGGACGCAGCGGATTGCTGGCGTCGCCCAACCAGGTGGTGGTGCTGCCGGCCGTGTGGATGCCCAGCTTGTCGATCACCTTGTCGGCCGTCGGCAGGATGGCGAACACGCCGATCGAGCCGGTGATGGTGTTCGGGTCGGCGATCACTTCGTCGGACGACATCGAGATCCAGTAGCCACCGGATGCGGCGACGTTACCCATCGAGACCACCACCGGCTTGCCGGCGGCGCGGGTCAGTTCCAGCTCGCGGCGGATCAGCTCCGAAGCGAAGGCGCTGCCGCCAGGCGAATCGACGCGCAGCACCACGGCCTTGATATGGTCGTCCTCGCGCGCGGCGCGTATCAGCTTGGAGGTGGAATCGCCGCCGATGGCGCCAGGTCCGGCGGTGCCGTCGCTGATCTCGCCCTGCGCCACGATCACGCCGATGGCGTCGCCGGTGAACTTGGTGTGCACGCGGGCCAGGTA
>JANXSQ010000283.1 GCA_025356595.1 Janthinobacterium sp.
CCGTCGGGCCGGCCCGACGGCGCCAAAGGCCGGCACTATAGCAAGAATGAAAATATGCTGTCGCGCGAATAGTTTCTCGCCCGCCGGCGCGGGCTGGAGTACACTAATTTCTTTGCCCCAAGCCAAGATCCCTGGCCCACCCGCCGCGCCGTCCCGGCCGAACCGAAGGAGCGATACCGGATGCATTTAAGACTGCGCTCATCGATCGTGCTCATGGTCATCGTCGGCTTGATGATACCGGTCTCCGTCAGCAGCGTGCTGACGCTGGGGCAGCGCGAACAGACGCTGGCGCACAAGACCCGCACCGACCATCAGCGCATGGCGCAGATCCTGGCGCTGGGCATGCAGGAGCCGCTGTGGAACATCAATCCGCCCAGCGGCCTGCCGCTGCTCGAGTCGCTGCTGGGCGACCCGCGCATCGTCGCCATCACCGTGCGCGACGGCAAGCAGCGCGAATTCCTCTCGCGCCAGTTCCCCGAGCGGCGCAAGGGCAGCCAGACCCACCTCGCGCAAAGCGTGTTTTACAACAGGATGCAGATCGGCGACGTCGACCTGGAAATGGATAGCGGCCAGCTCGACAGCGAGGTGGCCAGCGACCGGCGCATCTTCGCCTGGACCGTGGTCGGCCAGTTGCTGCTCAGCGTGATCCTCATCGTCACCCTGCTGCAAAGACGCATGCTGCAACCGATCAAGCGCCTGATGCTGGAATCGGGCCGCCTGGCCCAGCGCGACCTGCTGGAGCCCTTCGTCTGGGAGCAAAAGGACGAGCTGGGCAGCCTGGGCGTCAGCCTGGAGCGCACGCGCCAGTCGCTGCAGGCGCTGTTCGGCGAAATCGAAACCAAGAACCGCATGCTGGAAATGGACATCGAGCAAAAGGCCCTGACGCAGAAGGAATTGCAGCGCCACCGCGACCACCTGGAGGAGCTGGTGCGCGAGCGCACCGCCGAGCTGCAAATGGCCAAGGAGCGGGCCGACGTGGCCAACCAGGCGAAAAGCACCTTCCTGGCCAGCATGACCCACGAATTGCGCACGCCGCTCAACGCCATCCTCGGCTACGCCCAGATCCTGCGCCGCGACAAGGGCCTGAGCGAGCGCCAGAGCGTCGGCCTGAACACCATCCAGCAGAGCGGCGAACACCTGCTGATGCTGATCACCGACCTGCTCGACCTGGCCAAGATCGAGGCCGGCAAGTTCGAACTGGCGCCGGCGCCGCTGAACCTGGCCGTGTTCCTGGCCGGCATCGTCAACATCATCCGCGTCAAGGCCGAGCAAAAAAGCCTGCGTTTCCGCTTCGAGGCCGCCGCCGAGCTGCCGCACACCGTGCTGGCGGACGAAAAGCGCCTGCGCCAGATCCTCCTCAACCTGCTCGGCAACGCGGTGAAGTTCACCGACCGCGGCGAAGTGTGCCTGCGCGTGACGGCCGGCGCCGGCCACGCCGAGCTGCTCGAACTGTGCTTCACGGTGCAGGACAGCGGCGTCGGCATGGACCCCGGCCAGCTCGGCTGCATCTTCCAGCCCTTCGAGCAGGTCGGCGACACGCAGCGCAAATTCGGCGGCACAGGGCTGGGCCTGTCGATCAGCCGGCAACTGGTGCGCCTGATGGACAGCGACATCGAAGTCGGCAGCGAGCCCGGCGTCGGCAGCGCCTTCTCCTTCCGCCTGCGGGTGCCGGCGAGCACGATGGAGGCGCCGGCCGGCGCGGCCGAACGCATGGTCGTCGGCTACCAGGGCGGGCGCAAGAAGGTGCTGGTGGTCGACGACGTCGCCGCCAACCGCGAGATGCTCAAGGACCTGCTGGGCGGCCTGGGCTTTGACGTCGAACTGGCGGAGAACGGCCTGGAGGGCGTGCAACAGGCCGCCGCCGGCGCGCCCGACGCGGTGCTGATGGACATCGTCATGCCGGTCATGGACGGCCTCGAGGCGACGCGGCGCATCCGCGCCACGCCGGCCGGCGCGCGCCTGTGCCTGATCGCCATCTCGGCCAGCGTCACGCCCGATGAGCAGGATGAAACGCTGGTGGCGGGCGCGAACGCCTTCATGACCAAGCCCATCGAACAGAACCGCCTGCTGGAGAAAATCGGCGAACTGCTCGGCCTGACGCTGCTCTACGAAGAGGGCGCCGCCGCCCTGCCCGCCCTCGCCGGGGGCGCCCTGCAGGCACCGCCCGAGAGCGAGATCGAGGTGCTGTGCCAGCTGGCCAGGGAGGGCAATATGCGCGACATCCGCCGCCGCGCCGACCACATCGAGGCGCTCGACGTCAAATACAAGGGCTTTGCCGACAGGTTGCGGCAACTGGCGAAAACCTACCAATCGAAAGCCATACTGGACATGGTCAACGCACACGCGGAAGCGAAGGACCCTCAATGAAGGCGGCAACGGTGCTCATTATCGACGACACGCCGGCGAACGTCGCCGTGCTGGCCGACTATCTGGAAGACCAGGGCCTGCGCGTGGTCGTCGCGCAGGACGGCGAGGAGGGCCTGCAAAGGGCCCAGTTCGTGCGTCCGGACCTGATCCTGCTCGACGTGATGATGCCGGGCATGGACGGCTTCGAGACCTGCCGGCAGTTGAAGAGCCGGGCCGAGGTCAAGGACATCCCGGTCATCTTCATGACGGCGCTGACCGACACCAGCAACGTCGTCAACGGTTTCGCCGTCGGCGGGGTGGACTACGTGACCAAGCCGATCCAGATCGAGGAGGTGCTCGCGCGCATCAACACCCACCTTTCGCTGCGCGCCATGCACCAGCAACTGAGCGCGCAAAACCTCATCCTGCAGCAGGAGGTGACGACGCGGCTGGAGACCGAGGCGGCGCTGCAACTGGCCAACGGCGAACAGCAGGCGCTGATCGGCAAATTGCAGGAGGCCCACGACCAATTGCTGCAATCGGAGAAAATGGCCTCGATCGGACAACTGGCGGCCGGCATCGCGCATGAAATCAACAACCCGATCGGCTTCATCAACTCAAACATGGGCTCGCTGCAAACCTATTTCGACACCCTCTTCTCCGCCCTCGACGCCTGCGAAAAAGTGCTCACCGAGGCGCCCGGCTGCGGCCAACTGGCGGCCCGCTTCGCCCAGGTCAAACAGGAGGCGGAAATCGACTACCTGCGGGACGACATCGTCGAACTGATGAAGGAATCGAAGGAGGGCCTGAAGCGCGTCAAGGACATCGTCCAGGCGCTGAAGGACTTTTCCCACGTCGGCCAGGCGAACTGGCTGGAGGCCGACCTGCACCGCGGCCTCGACAGCACCCTGAACATCGTCAGCAACGAGATCAAATACAAGGCCGAAGTCATCAAGCGCTACGGCGATCTGCCGCCGGTGAAATGCCTGGCCTCGCAACTGAACCAGGTCTTCATGAACCTGCTCGTCAACGCCGCCCACGCCATCAAGGAATTCGGCACCATCACCATCAGCACCGGCTGCACCGACGCCGACTGGGTCTGGGTGGAGATCCGCGACACCGGCCAGGGCGTGCCGGCGGAAAACCTGAACCGCATCTTCGAACCCTTCTTCACCACCAAACCGGTGGGCAGCGGCACGGGCCTGGGCCTGTCGCTCTCCTACGGCATCGTCCACAAGCACGGCGGGCGCATCGAAGTGCGCAGCGAGGCCGGCGTGGGCAGCAGCTTCACCGTGCACCTGCCGGTGAACCCGGCGCAGGCATCCGAAGAAGGCGAAATCGTTTAGCGCAGGCACGGCCGCGCCGGCCGACCTGGGCGGCGCCGCCGCGGCGGTTTTTAAATTTGCAAGGCGCCGGCAAAGCTTGCTACACTCGCCGCCGTAAGAGGGAGCGCCAGGCCGCCCGCGTCGGCCGGCCCCCTCCCCCACTCTCCCGGCCGCATGAAACCATCCACCTACCCGGAACAACTGGCGCTGCTGCCCTACATCGGCAAATGGTGCGCGCTCGCCACCCTGGTCGCCCTGCTGGCCGGCAGCGCCGCCGCGCTGTTCCTGTTCGCGCTGGAATGGGCGACGGCGTGGCGCACGGCGCACGGCTGGATCATCTGGCTGCTGCCGCTGGCCGGCTTCGGCGTCGGCTGGATCTACCTGAAAGTGGGCCGCGACGTCGAGGCCGGCAACAACCTGATCATCGACGAAATCCACGACCCGAAAAAAATGCTGCCCCTGCGCATGGCACCGCTGGTACTGGGCGGCACCGTCGTCTCGCACCTGTTCGGCGCCTCGGTGGGGCGCGAAGGCACGGCCGTGCAGATGGGCGCCGCCCTGGCCGACCAGCTGACGCGCCTGTTCCGCATCGACCGCAGCGGGCGGCGCCTGCTGATCATGGCCGGCATCAGCGCCGGCTTCGCCGCCGTCTTCGGCACGCCGCTGGCCGGCGCCCTGTTCGGGCTGGAAGTGCTGAGCATAGGCCGCATGCGCTACGACGCCATCCTGCCCTGCTTCGTGGCGGCCGTCGTGGCCGACCAGATCGGCCTGCTGTGGGGCGTCCAGCACACCCACTACAGCGTCGCCCTGATCCCCCACATCACCGCCTGGACCCTGCTCGCCACCGTGGCCGCCGGCGCCCTGTTCGGCCTGACCGGCATGGGCTTCGCCAACACCACCCATGCCCTTTCCGCCGCGATGAAAAAGTACGTGCCCTACGCGCCGCTGCGCCCCTTCATCGGCGGCGCCGCCGTCGCCCTCGCCGTGTGGGCGCTGGGCACGCAGCGCTACATCGGCCTGGGCATCCCGACCATCGTCGAAGCCTTCCGGCAGCCGCTGCCGGCGTGGGACTTCGCCGCCAAACTGGCCTTCACGGTGGCCTCGCTGGGCAGCGGCTTCAAGGGCGGCGAAGTGACGCCGCTGTTCTACATCGGCGCCACGCTGGGCAACGCGCTGGCGCCGCTGCTGCACATGCCGTTCGCGACCCTGGCCGCGCTGGGCTTCGTGGCCGTCTTCGCCGGCGCGGCGAACACGCCGATCGCCTCGACGGTGATGGCCATCGAACTGTTCGGCCCGGAGATCGGCCCCTACGCCGGCATCGCCTGCGTCGTCAGCTACTTGTTTTCGGGCCACACGGGCATCTATCGCGCGCAGAGGGTGGGACAGCACAAGCACACCCGGGCGATGGTGTCGGACATGCGGCTGAGCGAGCTGAGCAGCCAGGGCAAAGAGGACGGCAAGCTGCCGCCGGATACGCCATAGAGTTATCGGAGACAGGCCTCGATTATTCAAAATCCGTTCCCGGAAATAGTTTAGATCGCAGTCTACCTCCGACAAAATCCGCAGGGCGGCGCGCCCACGCCGCGGATCGGCGCCGTGCAGGCGTTCGCGCAATGCACCCGGTCACGGATGCGCGACAAACACAAGGTCGCCACGGCGGGCGCTGCGGGTGCGCCTGCAGGTGGCGGCGGTCAGTGATTGTTGGCATAAAGGGCGGCAGAAGCCATTCCGGGCGGCGCACGATGGCCTCTCGGCTACTGGTTCAAGATCACGTTCTTGAACCGATTCAGCTGATGCTTGGCCATGCCGATCTGGATCATGCTGACCCGTATTTGCAGGTATCGAAAGACACGTTGTGGCAGGTGTTCGCCCAATCCACCCAAGTTAAGACTTTTCAGCAATTTTTCTGACTCATCGCCTTGTGCGGTTTTCGGCCTGGGACTCGTGGTTTTGAGAGATTTTCACGGT
>JANXSQ010000297.1 GCA_025356595.1 Janthinobacterium sp.
GGCCACGTGTTTGTGTTTCGCGGCCGGCGTGGCGATATCGTCAAGCTGCTGTGGTGGACCGGCGATGGCCTTTGTTTGCTCGCCAAGCGTCTGGAACGTGGATACTTTGTCTGGCCACAGGCTCGCGACGGCACAGTGCACTTGAGCCAGGCGCAACTCTCGATGTTGATCGAAGGCATCGACTGGCGGCGTCCGGAACGTACTCAGCGGCCCCAGTCAGGCTTGTAAACATCCCTGGCTTTGCGTAAACTACCGGCATGCCCACGCACGCCGCCCTCCCTGACGATATCGACGCCTTAAAAGCGATGATCCGTGAGCGCGACGCCGCCATCCTGGCACGTGACGAAGTGCTCGAATCGCTGCGCGACGAGCTGTCCACACGCAAAGTCGAGATCGAACAACTCAAACTGTTCATCGCTAAACTCAAGCGTATGCAGTTCGGCCGTAAATCCGAGAAGCTTGATCGCCAGATCGAACAGCTGGAATTAAAACTGGAGGATTTGCAGGCCGATGAAGAAGAGTCGGCCGCCGAGATGGAACAGCGCGGGCGTGTCGTCCGTGCCCGTCCCGAGCGCAAGCCCTTGCCGCCGCACCTGCCCCGCGTAGAGAAAGTTTATACGCCCGAGGCGACCACTTGCACCGAATGCGGCGGCGCGCTGCGTCATCTGGGCGACGATATCTCCGAGCAACTGGAATTCATTCCTGCCAGTTTCAAGGTGATTCGCCATATTCGTCCCAAGCTGGCTTGCAACTGCTGCGACTGCATCATGCAAGCACCCGCGCCAAGCCGGCCCATCGAACGCGGCATGGCTGGTCCGGGTCTGCTGGCCCATGTCCTGGTATCGAAGTTTGCCGATCATCTGCCGCTCTACCGGCAATCGGTGATCTATGCCCGCGAGGGTGTGGAATTGAGCCGGTCGCTACTGGCCGACTGGGTCGGCGCGTCCAGCAATCTGTTGCGCCCGCTGGTCGATGCGGTCCGCCGCCATGTGATGGCCGGGCCTAAACTGCATGCCGACGATACGCCGGTGCCGGTGCTGGCCCCCGGCAATGGCAAGACCAAGACGGGCCGATTGTGGACCTATGTGCGGGACGACAGGCCGTCCGGGGCAACGATCCCGCCGGCGGTCTGGTTTGCCTATACGCCGGACCGTAAAGGCATCCACCCGCAAACACATTTGATTCCCTTTACGGGCATCCTGCAGGCAGATGCCTATGCCGGCTTCAACGCCGTTTATGAGACGGGGCGCATCCACGAAGCAGCCTGCTGGGCGCATGCCCGCCGCAAATTCTTCGATCTGCATGATGCGCGGCCTTCGGCCGTGACGACTGAGGCGTTGCGCCGTATCGGTGAACTGTATGTGATTGAAGCCAACATCCGAGGCACGCCGCCCGATGAGCGTTTGTCGACGCGCCGCGCAAGATCACGGCCTTTGCTGGACGACCTTGAGACGTGGATGCGCAGCACGATGACCACGCTCTCGCGCAAATCCGATACAACCGCAGCGATCATGTATGCCCTGAACTTGTGGCCGGCGCTAATACGCTATTGCGATGACGGTATCATCGAGATCGATAATTCGGCTGCCGAGCGTGCACTGCGTGGGATTGCCATTGGCCGGCGCAATTATTTATTTGCCGGCGCCGATAGCGGTGGCGAACGGGCTGCAGCGATCTATACGTTAATTGGAACGGCCAAGTTAAATGGCATTGACCCCGAAGCGTATCTGCGCCATGTGCTCACGAACATCGCCGATCATCCGGTCAATCGGGTCGACGAGTTCCTGCCTTGGAATGTCGCAACATGCCTTCCAAAACCTGCCGATCTCAGTTCCTAATATTAGGAAACCGTCAATGCGGCTTGGAGATGACGCTTACATTTGACGCGCACAAAGTGTCCAACTATTAGTTTTCGACTTTAATTCGCAGTACATGACTATATTTGTGAGTTCACGACTTTAATTTCCTGGAACAGTAGTGTTATCGAACAATAGATAGGTGATTCAACTCGTTCGGTTTTTCGTAACCTTCTAATCTCTTTCGCATTTTCCCTCCAAAGTCACCTATCTAGTTCTACCAATGTCCGCAAAGTCAGGCGAAAATCCCAGGCGCAGCGCCGTTTGGCTAAATAAATGACCGGCCCAACTGGAGCGGCCTCCAGTCCGATTGTCCGAAAAATAAAATTTAGAGTTGAATCACTTTGCAGTCACCTTTTGAAGCTCAAAAATCGCCTTTCCCATTTCAGCCCGATGCTGAGCATCGTTTAATCTGCGTATAGCAATATCAAAATGTGGCTCGGTGACTATGGTTTGCGCGTCAGGTTGAGCCGGCAGGAGAGGGGCGCTGGCGATGAGGATTATTTCTAGGGCAACGATTTCCGTTTT
>JANXSQ010000316.1 GCA_025356595.1 Janthinobacterium sp.
CCTGGCGTAGTCGCGCGGCCCCTCGTCGGGCGCGCGCGGGCAGCCGCCCTGCGCCTGCAGGTGGCAGAAGCGCGCGTACAGGGCGTCGAGCGGATCGCGGCGCTGGCGCCGGCGCAGCGCCAGCGCCAGCGCCAAGGCCAGCAGCGCGGCGATCAGCGCGCCGCCCGGCAGGACGCGCCAGTCGCCCAGGGCGCCGCCCAAGGCGTCGAGCAGGCCGCGCTGGCGGCGCGGATTGTAATCGAGCACCCATTGGTTCCAGCCGTTGTCGAGGGCGCTCCAGCGCAGGCGCAGCGCCGCCAGCCACGGGCTGTGGCGGCCGATCAGGCCGTCCAGGCCCGCCAGGCCGAAGGGGGCCGGCGCCGGCAGCGCGCGCGCCAGGCCGCCCTCGACGCGCTCGGGGGCGACGGCGGCCGTCGGGTCGACGCGCAACCAGCCGCGCCCGGCCAACCACACCTCGGCCCAGGCGTGCGCGTCCGACTGGCGCACCGTCAGGTAGTCGTCCAGCGGGTTCGCCTCGCCGCCCTGGTAGCCGGTGACGACGCGCGCCGGCACGCCCATCGCCCGCATCAGGACCACGAAGGCGCCCGCGTAATGTTCGCAAAAGCCGGCCTTGCTGTCGAAGAGGAATTCGTCGACGGCGTCGCGTCCCAGCAGCGGCGGCTGCAGGGTGTAGCGGTAGTCTTGCTCGCGGAAGGCGCGCAGCACGCCGGCGATGGCGGCCTCCGGCGAAGCGGCGCCGCGCAGGCGCGCCGCCCAGGCCAGGGTGCGCGGATTGTAGCCGCGCGGCAGGGCCAGCCAGGGGCGCAGTTGCGCGGGCTCGGCGTCGGCCTGCAGGCTGTAGTCGAGCACCGAGCTGACGCGGTAGCGGGTGCGCTCGTCGAGCGCGTTGTGCACCGACAGCTCCAGCGCCGGCGAGACGGCGTGGCTGTTGCGCTCGATCGGATAGACGCGCTCGGCCAGGTCGAGCGCGAACAACCAGTGGCCGCCGTTCGGCTCCAGCGTCACCTGGTAGCGCAGCGCCGCCCCGCGCAGCTCGATGTTGACGCGCTCGGGCGCCTCGCCGCGCGGCCGGCGCGCGCCGGCGCGCCGGGTCCAGGTGCGCCCGTCGTAGTCGCCCAGCACGATGCCGCGCCAGTACAGCCGCTGCTGGGGCGGCGCGGCGCCCTCGAAGCGCACGCGGAAGGCCGTCTCCTCGGACTGCGCCAGCGTCGCGATGCTGCCCGGCGCCATGCTCTCGGACAGGCCGGTGCGGCCGTTGTGGCCGTCGCCGGGCAAGCCCCACAGCGGTCCCTGTATGCGCGGAAAAACCAGAAAGAGCAGCAGGGCCAGCGGCGCGGCCGTGGCGAAGATGCGCGCGCCCAGGCGCAGGCGGCGCGCCAGCGGCGGCGCGGCGGGACCGTACTGGAAGGACAGTTGCGCCGTCAGCAGGACGATGACGGTGGCGGCCATCAGCGCGGCGCTGGCCATGCTCTGCGAATAGAAGAAGCTGGTCAGCAGCAGGAAGAAGCTGAGGAAGACGACCACGAACAGGTCGCGCCTGGCGTGCATCTCGAGCAGCTTGAAGGCCAGCAGCAGGGCCAGCATGGTGACGCCGGCCTCGCGGCCGAGCAGGGTGCGGAAGCTGGCGTAGACGCCGGCCATGGCCAGCAGGGCCAGCGGCAGCAGCAGGGCCAGCGGCGGCAGGCGGCTGCCGCGCAGCGTCAGCGCGGCGCGCCACAGCAGCGTGGCGGCGACGGCGGCGCCGCTCCACGCCGGCAGGTGGCGCAGGTGCGGCGCCAGCACCAGCACGCAGCTGAACAGCAGCAGCAGGGTGTCGGCCTTGTCGCGCGGCATCTGCCGGGCCCGCGCCAGCCAGTCGGCGGGCCGCCTCACGCGCGCCGCTCCGCGCGCCCGTGCAGGGCCAGCGCGCCCAGGCAGGCGGCCCGGTGCGCCTCGCCCAGGCCGGCCGGGAAACTTTGCGCGCCCAGGCGCAGCGCGTAGGGCAGGGCGCGCCGCTCCGCTTCCAGCACCCAGCTGGTCAGGCGCGACAGGCGCAGCTCCAGATCGAGCCCGGCGGGCAGGGCGGCCAGGTCCAGCGTCAGCTCGGCCGGCGCGCCGCCGTCGAAATGCTTGCTCAGCAAGATGCCGCCCTGCGCCGGGTCGAGGCGGGCGATCTGCCGCCACGCCAGGTGGCGCGGCGCGTCGCCGGGACGGTAGGGGCGGATGCCTGCGAAGTCGTCCTGGCCGGCGGCGCCGCCGCCGGCGGCCTCGGCGGCCGGCGGCGGCAGCGGCGGCGCGGCCTCCTCGGGGCTGGGATAAACCAGCGCGCGCAGGTCCGGCTGCCAGTAGCTCCAGGCCAGGAACAGGCCGAGCGGGAAGCGCGTCAGCAGGCGCACGCGCGGCGCGGCCAGCCAACCGCGCGCGGCGCTGGCGCAGCACAGCAGCAGCGGCGCGCTGGCGCCGGCCGGCACGTCGGCCACGTGGCGCGGCGCGCCGGCGGCGAGGAAGTCGACCCAGATGGCGTGGCGCTCGCGTCCGCTGCGCTCGTGCAGGTGCAGCTCGAAGCGCGCCTCCTCGCCGGCGAAGATGGGCGCGGTGCGGCCCGGCACCAGATGCAACTGGGCCAGGTTGTGCGAGGTCATCCACATGTCGACGATGGCGCAGGCGGCGGCGAAGAAGGTCAGCGCGAAGCCCAGGCCCAGGTTGTAGTTGATGGCGCCGATGAACAGCAGCAGCAGCAGGGCGGCGAAGGCCAGGCCGGCGCGGGTCGGCACGATGAAGACGCGGCGCTGGTGCAGCACGACCTCGCCCGGCTCGCGTCCGCGCCACAGGAACAGGCGCCGTTCGGCGAGGCGGCGCAGGCGCGCCGTCCATGGCGCCGCGAGTGGGGATGTTGGCATCTGTTGTATCCGTCGGGGCGCTCGCGGCGGGATGGCTTCCCGCGCGACGCGGCACTCATTAAATCAAGCTAAATCACGCTAAATCAAACCCGCGGCGGCGCGCCGCGGCGTTTCCGCGCCGCTCAGACCGGCACGGATTTCTGCAACTGCAGCACCAGGTCGCGGCTGGCCAGGGCCACGCCGTGCGCCGATTTCAGCGGCCGCAGGCGGTGCGCGCAGACCGGCACCAGCACCGTCTGCACGTCCTCCGGCAAGACATGGTCGCGCCCCTCCAGCGCGGCGCAGGCGCGCGCCGCCTGCAGCAGGGCGATGGCGGCGCGCGGGCTGAGGCCCTCGGCGAAGAGGCCGTTCTGGCGCGAGGCCTGGGCCAGCGCCTGCACATAGTCGACCAGCGCCGGCGCAACGTGGATGGCGCGCAGCGCGCGCTGCGCCGCGAGCAGTTCCTCCGCCGTCATCGCCGCCGGCAGGGTCTTCAGCATGCTGCGCCTGTCCTCGCCCAGCAGCAGGGCGCGTTCGGCGGCCGGGTCCGGATAGCCCAGCGCCAGGCACATCAGGAAACGGTCCAACTGCGACTCCGGCAGCGGGAAGGTGCCCACCTGGTGCGCCGGATTCTGCGTGGCGATGACGAAGAAGGGTTCCGGCAGCGCGCGCGTGACGCCGTCGGCGCTGACCTGGCGCTCCTCCATCGCCTCGAGCAGGCCGGACTGGGTCTTCGGCGTGGCGCGGTTGATCTCGTCGGCCAGCAGGACCTGGGTGAAGATGGGGCCGGGGTGGAAGTCGAAGCTGTTGGTCTCGCGCGCGTAGATCGAGATGCCGGCCACGTCGGCCGGCAGCAGGTCGCTGGTGAACTGGATGCGCTTGAACTGCAGGCCCAGCGAAATGGCCAGCGCGTGCGCCAGCGTGGTCTTGCCGACGCCGGGCACGTCCTCGATCAGCAAATGGCCGCCGGCCAGCAGGCAGGTCAGCGCCTGGCGCACCTGCGCATCCTTGCCGACGACGATCTGGCCGACCTGGCGCGCCACCGCGTGCAATTTTGTGAACATGGTATTTTCTATGATAAAAATGCAGCAATTACGTGGAAAGGCGCCGCCGGGCCGGGCCGGGCGGGACGGCGCGGCGCCGCGCGTGGTAGATTATCGATATAGACAATTTCGATACCTCCCATCACCCCTGCCAATGATTCTATGCGAGAACGGCGCGCCGGGGGCAACAATGATGGGCAGGTCAGCGATCGCACAGAAAAACGAGACATGAGCACAGCCATTTACAGTCATTCCGATTGCCGGCGCCACGAGATGGGCGACTGGCACCCCGAGTCGCCCGCGCGCCTGCAGGCCATCAGCGACCAGCTGATCCTGGCCCACATCAACGACCTGCTGGAACACCGCGAGGCGCCGCTGGCGCAACTGGCGGACATCGAGCGCGTGCACAGCCAGGCGGCGATCGGCCTGGTGCGCGAGCACATTCCGGCGCCCGGCGAATACTATCCGCTCGACGGCGACACCCTGCTCAACGCGCACAGCTGGCGGGCGGCGCTGCGCGCGGCCGGCGCGGCCGTGGCGGCCACCGACGCCGTCATCGACGGCCAGCTGGCCAACGCCTTTTGCGCCATCCGCCCGCCCGGCCACCACGCCCGCCCATCCGAACCGATGGGTTTTTGCCTGTTCAATAACGTCGCCATCGCGGCCCGCCACGCGCTCGACGCGCGCGGCCTGGAGCGGGTCGCCGTCGTCGACTTCGACGTCCACCACGGCAACGGCACGGCCGAGGCGCTGGGCGGCGACCCGCGGGTGCTGATGGTGAGCTTCTTCCAGCACCCCTTCTACCCGTTCAGCGCCGTCGAGCCGTACACCGACAATTGCGTCAACGTGCCGGTGCCGGCGCGCTCGAAGGGCGACGTGGTGCGGCACCTGGTGCTGGACCACTGGCTGCCGGCGCTGCACCGCCACCGGCCGCAGATGATCTTCATCTCGGCCGGCTTCGACGCCCACCGCGAGGACGATGTCGGCGGCATGGGCCTGGTCGAGGCGGACTACGCCTGGATCACGCAGCAGATGATGGGCGTGGCCAGGCTGTACGCCAAGGACCGCATCGTCAGCTGCCTGGAAGGCGGTTACAACCTGTCGGCGCTGGGCCGCAGCGTGGCCGCCCACGTCAAGGCGCTGGCCGAGCTGGATTGAGGCGCCGCGGCGCCTGGGGCGCGTCGTCTGTGGCGCGCCGCCTAAGGCGCGGCGCCTAAGGCGCGGCCGGCGCGTCGTTGGCGTAGACCAGTTCCACCAGGGCGTCGTCGCCCCAGCCGCTGTCGGCCAGCGGCGGTTCGTAGCTCAGCCCCGCGCGTCCCAGGGGCAGCGGCAGGCGGCGTTCGCCCGCCGCCACGGTGGCGGCGGCGAGGCGGCGCGGCTCGAGGAAGGACATGCGCAGTTTCGACGAGGCGCAGGAGTTGTAGAGCAGTTTCATCATCTTGCGCCCCAGGTAGGAGGCGTCGGCCTTTTCCACCGCCATGAAGATTTCGCATTCGAGGCGCAGATCGCCGAGGCGGCGCATGCCGGCCGGGACTCCGGGGCTGCGGATATAGGGCCGCCAGCGCAGCGCTTTTCTCTTGCCGTTGCTGACCATGTCGGCGTTCTCGTCGGCGGCGTTCTGGTCGCGCGGCAGCGTGAAGGTGCCGTCGGCGCCGATCGGCACGGGAATCGTGGTGGCGCCGCCGACGATGCGCAGGGTGGCGCCCTCGATCGACGCCTGGCCGCCGGCCGGCCGCAGGATGAAGCGCAGCTCGGCCGCCGGCGCCAGTTGCTGGCGCGCGGCGAAGGCGTCCATCCCCGTCAGCATGGCGCGGTAGGGCTTCCAGTCGGGGTCCCTGAGGCCGCTGATTTCGATTATCCGCGTCGGCACGGCCCGCTCCGCCAGCGCGCCGACGGTGGCCATTTCCTGCGCCGGGGCGGCGCCGCCGGCGAGCTGCAGGACGATCAGGGCGGCTGCGTATTTCATGTGTATCGTTTTCGTCGAATGGCCATTTCACGCATCTTAGCATTTCCTTAAGTGCGCGCGGCGGCCTGCGCCGGCGCCACTAAAGTCGGACGCTGCCGCGACAACCACGTAAAATAGCGGATTGACTGAACGATTTTGAAGGTAAGAGCATGGCGATACAATGGTACCCCGGACATATGAACGCGGCCCGCAAGAAGGCGGCCGAATCGATGGAGAACACCGACCTGGTGATTGAAGTGGTCGATGCCCGCCTGCCGGAGGCCAGTTGCAATCCGATGGTCGAAGAGCTGCGCCTGTTCCGCCAGCGTCCCTGCCTGAAAATCCTCAACAAGACCGATCTGGCCGATCCCGCCGCGACCGCCGCCTGGGTGGCCTACTACAACGCCCAGGAGGGCGTCACCGCCTACGCGATGACGACCAAGAAGCCGGGCGAGGTGGCGCGCATCCCCGAGCTGGCCAAGTCGCTGGCGCCGCACCGCGGCGTGCCGACCAAGCCGCTGCGCATCATGATCATGGGCATTCCCAACGTCGGCAAGTCGACGCTGATGAACGCGCTGCTGAAAAAGCGCGTCGCCAAGGTGGGCGACGAGCCGGCCGTGACGAAGATGCAGCAGAAGCTCTACCTCGACAAGAACACCATCCTGACCGACACGCCGGGCATGTTGTGGCCGAAGATCGCCATTCCCAGCGACGGCCTGATGCTGGCCGCCAGCCACGCCATCGGCTCGAACGCGCTGATCGAGGAGGAGGTGGCGGTGTTCCTCGCCGAGGAGCTGCTGAAGCGCTATCCGGCGCTGCTGACCACGCGCTACGGCTTCAAGACCGAGGAGATGGACGCCATCGCCGTCGTCGAAGGCATCGCGGCGCGCCGCGGCTACCGCCAGAAGGGCGGCGATTTCGACTTCGAGAAGGCTTCCCACACCCTGCTGCTGGACTACCGCGGCGGCGCGCTGGGACGCATCTCGCTGGAGACGCCGGAGACGCGCGCCGTCCTGCTGGCCGCGCACGCGGCCGAACTGGCGGAAAAAGCCGCCAAGGCGGCCGCCCTGGCCGCCGAAAAAGCCAAGAACGCCGCCAACGGCCGGCGCGGCACCTGAACTGCGCGTTCGCCCGATAAGGGCGGCCGGAAGACGCGCCCGGGAGTCCGGGCCCGGCCGCCGGCCGCCGTTACTCCATCATTGCGCCGCCGGCGCGCCGAAGCGGAAGCTCGACACGGCCAGCGCGCCGAAGAATTCATCCTCGTGGTACACGGTGGCGGCGGCCTCCTGCTCCGCCGCGCCCAGCGCCACCATCAGCGGCAGCAGATGGTCCTCGTAGGGATGCGCCTGGCGCGCCGCCGGCGCCTGGTCCCAGGCCAGCAATTGCGTCAGGCGCTCGGCCGGCGGCAGCGCCATGGCGGCGCGCAACCAGGTGTCGAACTGCTGCGAGGCGTGGCCGCCGCCGGCACCGAACTGGCGCAGATTGTGGTAACTCAGGCCGCTGCCGATGATCAGCACCCCCTCGCGCCGCAAGCCCGCCAGCGCCCGTCCGGCCCTGACGTGGGTGAGCGCGTCGTAGCCGTGCTTGAGCGACAACTGCACCACCGGCACCTCGGCCGCCGGATAGATCGGATACAGCACGCTGAAGGTGCCGTGGTCGAAGCCGCGCCGCGCGTCCAGGCTGGCGGGCAGGCCGGCGCCCTCCAGCAGGGCCTTGACGCGCGCGGCCAGCGGCGGCGAACCGGGCGCCGGATACTGCAACTCGTAGGTGTGCGCGGGGAAGCCGGAGTAGTCGTAGATCATGCCCGGCCGCTCGCCCGAGGAGATGAGGAAATCCGGGCCTTCCCAGTGCGCCGTGACGACCAGCAGCGCCTTCGGCGCGCGGCCGATCTGCCGCGGGATGTCCTGCAGCGAGGCGAGCAACTGGTCGTAGCGGCCGCCGTACTGGTCCATCATGAAGGGCCACGGGCCGCCGCCGTGGGACAGGAAATAGGTCGGGAATTGAAAGTCGGACATGGCAAACTCCTGGTTGGGCCTGGCGCGATGCCGCGCAAGCGTCGATCGCTTCACTATAGACATCGCCTGCTTGTTAATCAATCCAGTAAATATTGATATATCATTTCCTATTTGTTGATAATGGGATGGCCATGGATACCTTGATCAGCATGCGCGTCTTTCGCGCCGTGGTCGAGCTGGAAAGTTTCGTGCGCGCCGCCGAACGGCTGGAACTGTCGCCGGCGATGGCCAGCAAGCATGTGATGCACCTCGAGCGCCAGCTCGGCGCGCGCCTGCTGAACCGCAGCAGCCGCCACCTGAGCCTGACCGAAAGCGGGCGCGTGTATTTCGACCAGTGCCGCGAAATGCTCGACAGCCTGGACGAGGTCGCCGCCACCCTCGGCCGCACCGCCGTGGTGCCGCGCGGCATGCTCAAACTGAGCGCGCCGGTCTGGTTCGCCAATCCCATCTTCACCCGCGCTCTGGCGGCTTACCGGGAGCGCTGTCCGGAGGTGGCCTTCGACATCGACCTGAGCGGGCGCGCCGTGAACCTGGTCGAGGAGGGTTTCGACCTGGCGCTGCGGGTCGGCCAGGCGCCGGCCGCCAGCCTGATCGCGCGCCCGCTGGGCCTGGGCATTTCCATCTCGTGGCGGCGCCCGCCTATCTGGCGCGCGCCGGACGGCCGCTCCAGACGGCCGAGCTGGCGCGCCACGCCAGCCTGCTCTACACGCTGCTGTCCTCGGGCAACGAGCTGGCGCTGCGGGGCCCGCGCGGCGTGGAGAGCGTGCGCCTCAATCCCGTGCTGCAGACCAACAACGAAAGCCTGATCCACGCCGCCGCGCTGGACGGCATGGGCATCGCGCTGCTGCCCTCGTGGCAGACCGAGGACGACCTGGCGGCCGGGCGCCTGGAGCGCGTGCTGGCCGATTGCGCCGCGCCCGCCGCCACCCTGTACGCGGTCTACACCAGCCGCCGCTATCTGTCCTCGAAGGTGCGCACCTTCATCGACTTCATCGCCGAGGACGGACGCCTGAGCCGCCCGGCCGCGCCCTGAGGGCGCAGCGCCGGCCGGATCGGCGGCGCCGGGCCGGGAGGCCCTTAAAGCGGGCTTAATTCGCGCCGCGAAACGGCGTTTTTTGCGGCCCGCCCCGGAAATGGGCGGCAATTAGTGGTAATCTCGCCCCGTTCGCTACTCTTATGATGAAGGATTGTTATGCGTTTTCTGCGTCTCTTGCTCGCCGCCGTCGCCCTGATGGCTTCCACTTCCGGCGCCTTCGCGGCGGAACCGCAAAACGGTGTCGACTACACCACGCTCGACTCGACGGCGCGCCCGGAGACGGGCAAAAAAGTCGAAGTGGTCGAGTTTTTCATGTATTCCTGCCCGCACTGCAACGCGCTGGAACCCTTGATGAGCGAGTGGGTCAAGAAGCAGGGCGACAAGATCGCCTTCCGCCGCGTCCACATGGCTTTTTCCGGCCCGGCCGATCCGCAGGCGCACGCCTATGTGACACTGGAAGCGATGGGCAAGCTTGAGGGCGTGCACGAGAAGCTGTTCCGCGCCATCCACGTCGACCGCCAGCGCCTGAACAAGGACGACGCGCTGCTCGATTTCCTCGTCAAGAACGGCGTCGACAAGGCCAAGTACCTGGAGTTTTTCAACTCCTTCGCGGTCCAGACGAAAATGAAGCGCGGCGCCGCCCTGATCAACACCTACAAGCTGACCAGCGCGCCCAGCATCGTCATCGACGGCCGCTTCGTCACCTCGCCGTCGCAGGCAGGCCGTCCCGGCCAGAGCGAGCCGCAGTCGCAGCAGGCCACCATCCAGGTGATGGACGCCCTGGTGGCGAAGGCCGCCAAGGAAGGCGGCAAGGACGCCGCCCCGGCCGCGGCCGCGAAAGCCGTCAAGAAATAAGATGAGGAAGCATCTGCCCTGGACTTTGCTGGCGCTGACCCTGGCGCTGGCGGCGTGGCTGGCGCTGACGCTGGTGCATGTGGAAAACCAGCGCCACGCCCTGCTCACGCGGGCCTGCGCCGATCCCGTCTTCAAGGGCGAGATCGACCTGAAGTGCCTGGCCAAGGTCCAGTCGCGTCCAAGCTGGTGGCAGCACCTGCGCTACGCCCTGAGCCACGTGCGCGAGTAAGGCCGGCCGCGTCGCCGCCGCAAAAAAAGCCGTCCGGCGCAGCCCGGGCGGCTTTTTTTTTTTCGCTTGTCCCGTCCTGGAACAGGTTTTTTGGGCGCTTGCTGGCGATGGGCGCGTAGCGCTCGTTTGTTGATCTTGATCCATATCTGTTGGTTTTGATTCATATCCGTTGATCTTGATCGGTATCTTTGGAGCGATGTCGGGTGACGATGTGCAGATAGGAAAGAAGTTGCCGTACAGCTCACTCCCTATCGGCTGACGCCCGCCCCGTACTGAGGGCGGCGCGCACATCGCGTACACGAGACGCTCACCAAACTGGGATCAAAAATGAATATGACACTAAAGGCGCGCCTGAGCGCCGTGATCGGCTTGCTGTTTTTGCTGGCGGCGGGCATCGGCCTGTTGGGACTGTACGGCATGGGCCGCGCGAACGCCGGTCTCGGCGCGGTGTACCAGGACCGCACGCTGGCTCTGGAAGAGATTTCCCGCATCGACCGCTTGTTGGTGAGCAACCGGCTGGCGCTGGCCGGGGCCCTGCTCAATCCCCTCGCCACGGTGATCGACAGCGAGAGCCGGAAGGTGGAGAAAAACGCGGCGGAAATCGACCAGGCCTGGAAGGCGTATATGGCGACGACGCTGACGGTCGAGGAACAAGGCCTGGCGGACAAATTCGCGCTGGACCGCGGCGTGATGCTGAAGGAGGCCCTGTTGCCGGCGCTGGCGGCCCTGCGCGCGGGCAATATCGACGCCGCGCGGCGCTTCCAGGATCAATTGACGCCGCTGGTCGCGCCGGTCAGGGCGGGCGTCGACGCCTTGCGCAAATTGCAGGTCGACGTCGCCAGGGCGGAGTTCGAGGCCGCCGCGGCGCGCTACACCCTGCTGCGCGACGTCATCCTCGGCGCCATCGCCGGCGGCGCGCTGGCGGCCGCCCTGATCGGCTTCCTGCTGATCCGCGCCGTCTACCGGCAACTGGGCGGCGAGCCCGAGTACGCCATGCGCGTGGTCCAGCGCATCGCCGCCGGCGACTTGAGCGTGCGCTTCGAGACGGCCCGCGGCGACCAGGCCAGCCTGCTCTTCGCGATGCGCACGATGCAGGGCAGCCTGGCCAGGACGGTCGGCGCGATACGCCAGTCGACCGAGACCATCGCCTGCGCCTCGACGCAGATCGCCTCGGGCAATCTGGACCTGTCCTCGCGCACCGAGCAGCAGGCCAGCTCGCTGGAGGAAACCGCCTCCTCGATGGAGGAGCTGACTTCGACGGTCAGGCAGAACAGCGACAACGCGCGGCGCGCCAACGAGCTGGCGCTGTCGGCCTCGGACGTGGCGCTGCGGGGCGGCGCCGTGGTGGCGCGGGTGGTCGAGACGATGGGCGCGATCAATGAATCGGCGCGCAAGATCGCCGACATCATCGGCGTCATCGACGGCATTGCCTTCCAGACCAATATCCTGGCCCTGAACGCGGCCGTCGAGGCGGCCCGCGCCGGCGAGCAGGGCCGCGGCTTCGCCGTCGTCGCCACCGAGGTGCGCAATCTGGCGCAGCGCTCGGCCGCCGCCGCCAAGGAAATCAAGGAATTGATCTGCGACTCGGTGGAGAAGGTCGACACCGGCAGCAAGTTGGTGAACCAGGCCGGCGGCACGATGGACGAGATCGTCGCAGCGTCAAGCGGGTCACCGACATCATGGGCGAGATCAGCCTGGCCGGCCGCGAGCAGGAGTCCGGCATCGAGCAGATCAACCAGGCCATCAGCGAAATGGACGCCGTCACGCAGCAGAACGCGGCGCTGGTCGAACAGGCCGCCGCCGCCGCCGAAGCGCTGCAGGAGCAGGCCGGCGGCCTGGCCGAGTTGGTCGGCGTGTTCAAG
>JANXSQ010000323.1 GCA_025356595.1 Janthinobacterium sp.
GTAGACGATAATCATATAATTTTGGCAGCGGTTTTTTGTCAAGGTTCCCGGCCATTCAACCGAAAGGCATCGACCGCTGCGCGGTCGGCTCCTTTCCTCCCCGCCCTGAAGGGCGAGGTTTCTCGGAGCAAAATCTGATGAAAAACACCAATATCAAGCTGTTGTTCAGCCAGTACAAGATGCTGGCGCTGGGGATGGCCATCGCCGTGATCTGGGCCTTTTTCTACTGGAAGACCGAGGGCGGCTTCGTCACCCCGCGCAACCTGTCGAACCTGCTGCGGCAGATGTCGGTGACCGGCATCCTGGCCTGCGGCATGGTGCTGGTCATCATCGCCGGCGAGATCGACCTGTCGGTCGGCTCCATGCTGGGGCTGTTGGGCGGCGTCGCGGCGGTGCTGAACGTGACGCAGCAACTGCCGCTGGCGCTGACGCTGGCCATCGTGCTGGCCTGCGGCCTGTCGCTGGGCCTGTTCAACGGCTACCTGAGCGCCTACCGCGGCATCCCCTCCTTCATCGTCGGCCTGGGCGGCATGCTGGCCTACCGCGGCGTGCTGCTGGGCGTCACCGGCGGCATCACCGTGGCGCCGGTGTCGAACGAGCTGGTGCAACTGGGCCAGGGTTATCTGCCGGCGCTGCCCGGCGTGCTGCTGGGCGCGGCGCTGTTCGCGCTGGCGGCCTGGCTGGCCTGGCGCCAGCGCGCCGGGCGCGCCCTGCACGGCCTGGCGCAGGCGCCGGCCTGGCGCGACGCGCTGCGCGTGCTGGCGGTCGGCGCGCTGCTGTTCGTCTTCGTGCGCACCCTCAACGGCTACGAGGGCATCCCGCTGCCGGTGCTGATGCTGCTGGCGCTGCTGGGCCTGTTCAGCTACATCACCACGCAAACCGTGTTCGGCCGGCGCATCTACGCCGTCGGCAGCAATATGGAGGCGACCCGGCTGTCCGGCATCGACGTGCGCGCCGTCAAGCTGTGGATCTTCGGCATCATGGGGCTGATGTGCGCGCTGGCCGGCCTGATCAACACCGGCCGGCTGGCGGCCGGCTCGCCGTCGGCCGGCACCTTCAGCGAACTGGACGCGATCGCCGCCTGCTTCATCGGCGGCACCTCGATGCGCGGCGGCTACGGCACCGTCTACGGCGCGCTGATCGGCGCGCTGGTCATGGCCAGCCTGGACAACGGCATGTCGATGCTCGACGTCGATACCTACTGGCAGATGATCGTGAAAGGCAGTATTCTCACTGTCGCGGTGTGGGTCGACGTGAGCACGCGTTCGGGCCGGCGCTGATGGCCCACCAGGAGAGAGACGCATGCTGAAGATGCCGACCGCGCACCGCATCGCGTTGCTATTCAACGGCAACAAGATCTACGACCGCGAGATCATCGCCGGCATCGCCGCCTACCTGCACACCACGCGGGTGTCGTGGGACCTGTACCTGGAGGAGGACTTCCGCCTGCGCCTGCCGGGCATCGAGCGCTGGCGCGGCGACGGCATCATCGCCGACTTCGACGACCCGGCCGTGTGCCGGGCGCTGGCGCGCAGCGCGCTGCCGGTGGTGGCCGTCGGCGGCTCCTACCGGGACGGCGCCGACTACCCGGCGCGGGTGCCCTACGTGGCGACCGACAATTTCAAGCTGATCAAGCTGGCCTACGAGCACCTGATCGAGGCCGGCCTGACGCGCTTCGCCTGTTTCAGCCTGCCCGAGGCGGACGTCAACCGCTGGGCCCAGGAGCGCGAGAAGGCCTTTTGCAGCCTGCTGCGGCGCGACCGCATCGAGCCGCTGGTGTACCGCGGACTGAGTACCAGCGCGCCGTCGTGGGACGAGGCGGTCGAGCAGCAGGTCGAGTGGTTGCACAGCCTGCCCAAGCCGATCGGCATCATCGCCGTCAGCGACGCCCGCGCGCGCCAGCTGCTGCAAGCCTGTATGCGCGCCGGCATCGCCGTGCCCGGGCAAGTCGCGCTGATCGGCATCGACAACGACCCGCTGGCGCGCATGCTCACGCGCATTCCGCTCAGCTCCGTGATCCAGGGCGCGCAGGAGATGGGCCGCACCGCCGCCCACCTGCTGCACCGGATGCTCAACGGCGCGCGCCTGGACGGCACCCGCATCCTGGTGCCGCCGGCCGGCCTGAACGTGCTGGCCTCGACCCGCCACGAACCGTTCCAGCACCCGCACGTGATGCAGGCGCGCCACTTCATCCGCCAGTACGCCTGCCAGGGCATCAAGACCGAGCAGGTGGCCGACTACGTCGGCGTGTCGCGCTCCTCGCTGGAGTCGCACTTCCGCCGGGAGCTGGGGCGCAGCGTGCACGACGAAATCCTGCGCTTCAAGCTCGACGCCGCCAAGGCCATCCTGGCGCGCGAGCCGGGCAACATCGCCGACATCGCCGTCGGCTGCGGCTTCACCACGGTGCAGTACATGCACGCGGTGTTCAAGCGCGAACTCGGGTGCACGCCGCGCGAATACCAGGAGCGCGCCGCGCAGGCCGCCGCCATTCCAGTTCCGGCCGCCGCCGTTGCGGCGGCATCGCCCCTTCCATGACAAGGCCCACCATGAACACCCCCAAGCAAACGGACGACGACCCGCTCCACACCCTGCGCAACGGCGCCGGCATGCGCGTGACCATCAGCGCGCGCGGCGCCACGCTGCGCTCGTGGCGCGCGCCCGACCGCTACGGCAAGGTCGCCGACGTGCTGCTCGGCTTCCCCGACGCGGCCGGCTACGCCGGCAACGCGCCCTACTTCGGCGCGCTGGTGGGACGCTGCGCCAACCGCATCGCCGGCGCCAGCTTCGCGCTCGACGGCGCCGTCCACCGGCTCGACCGCAACGACGGCGACAACCATTTGCACGGCGGCCTGGTGGGCCTGCACCTGGCGCGGTGGCAGGTGGAAGCCGAGGCCGGCGGCCTGCTGCTGCGCCACGAATCGGCGGACGGCGACGGCGGCTATCCCGGCAATCTGCAGGTGCAGGTGCGCTACCGGCTCGGCGACGACGGCAGCCTGAGCATCGACTACGAAGCCCGCGCCGACGCGCCGACCCCGGTCAACCTGACCTCGCACGGCTACTTCAACCTGAACGGCGGCGCGGCCGGCATCGGCGACCATCTGCTGCGCATCGCCGCCGACAGCTATTTGCCGATCGACGCCCAGTGCATCCCCTACGGCCGCGCGGCGGCGGTGGCCGGCAGCGCCTTCGACTTCCGCCAGGCGGCGCCGATCGGTCCCCGGCTGGGCTGGCCGGAGCCGCAACTGGCGCAGTTCCGGGGCTTCGACCACTGCTATTGCGTCGGGCCGGCCGGCGCGCTGCGCGAGGTGGCGTGGGTGTGCGACCCGGCCTCGGGGCGCGAGCTGACGGTGGCCACCACCGAGGCCGGCTTGCAGTTCTACAGCGGCAATTTCCTCGCCGGCGTGCGGGGCAGGGGCGCGGCGCCGTACGCGATGCACGACGGTTTCTGCCTGGAGGCGCAGGCGTACCCGAACCAGATCAACGGGCCGGACGCCGAGGCGGTGGTGCTGCGGCCGGGCCGGGTGTACCGGCAAACCACGGTGTACCGGCTGGGCGTGCAGGGCGCCGGCGCGTAGCGCAGCGCCCGGGCAAGGCCGGCGCGCAACCCTTCAAGGAGCGAGCGTCATTCGGGGACGCTGCGAGGACATGGTGCGTGCGCGTCAGTAGATCTCGGCGGCGGCGACGCGCAGGGCGTCGAGCATGATGCCGGCGCCCGGCGACAGCAAGTGGCTGCGCCGCGTGATGATGCCAAAGGCGTCCATCCGGCACGGCAGCTCGATCGGCAGGATGCTCAGGATGTTCAGCGACACATAGTGGCGCGCCACCTCCACCGGCATCACGTGCAGGCTGTCGGTTTGCTGCAACAGCGAGCTGATCAGCAGCAGCGCGGTGGTGTCGACGACGTTGCTCGGCGGCGCCAGGCCGGCGGCGCGGAACATCATGTCGCAGCGGTAGCGCAGCACGCTGCCCTTGGGCGGCAGCAACCAGGCGCCGCCGGCGATGTCCTCCAGGCTCAGCCCCTGCGCCGTCACCAGCGGATGGCCGACGCGCGCCACCGCGCACACCGGCTCGTCGGCCAGTTCCTCGTACTGCAGGTCGGCGTCGGGCTGGTCTTCGAGGATGCGGCCGACCATGAAGTCCAGACTGCCGCGGCGCAGGCGCTCGAGCAGGATGTTGGACGTTTCCATCTGCACGCCGATGCGCAACTGCGGCGCCTGCTCCTTGACCCGCGAAATCGCCCGCGGCAGCAGCGACATGCTCGGCGCCATGATGACGCCGATCTCGACCTGGCCGGCCAGGCCAGACTTGAGCGCGACAATATCCTCGTGCGCCAGCGACAGGCTGGTCAGCGCCATGCGCGCGTGGCGTATCATGGTTTCGCCGTAGATGGTCGGGCGCATGCCGCGCGGCAGGCGCTCGAACAGCTCGACGTCGAGCATGTCCTCGAGGTCCTTGAGCTGCTTCGACGCGGCCGGCTGCGTCATGTGCAATTCCTCGGCGGCGCGGTGGATGTTGCGTTGTTCGTCCAGGGCGATGAGCAACAACAATTGCCGCGTTTTCAGGCGGGCACGTAAAAACCAGTTGGGGTTGAGTGTATCCATGCGGGAAATCATAGCAGGGAAATCATGGCGAACAACCATATCAAAATCGATATCGGATTTGCCAAATAATTGATTGGTAAGATATTGGTAGCAGATCTACCATGGGGCTTCTCCATGCCCTGATACCCATACTTCATGAATATCGTCACCATTGATGCCGGGACCACCAACACCCGCAGCTCCCTGTGGCAGGACGGCCGCCTGGTCGCCAAGGTGCAGGTCGAGACCGGCGTGCGCGACACCGCCATCAACGGCAACAACCACGCCCTCAAGCAGGCGGTGCGCGACACCATCCAGGGCGCGCTGGCCAAGGCCGGCGTCGATCCGGCCGAGGTCGCGCTGGCGCTGGCCTCGGGCATGATCACCTCCGCGCTGGGGCTGCTGGAAGTGCCGCACCTGGCGGCGCCGGCCGGCCTCGAGCAACTGGCGCAGGGCATGGTCAAGGTGGCGATGCCGGAGGTGTTCGCCCAGCCGCTGTGGTTGATCCCCGGCGTGCGCAACCACGCCGAGCCGGTCGGCCTGCACAATTTCGAGGCGATGGACATGATGCGCGGCGAGGAGACCGAGGTGGTCGGCCTGCTGGCGCGGCTCCGGCTGGAGGGCCGCGCGATGCTGATCATGCCGGGCTCGCACACCAAGCTGGTCAGTGTCGACGAGCGCCACCGCATCGTCGGCTGCGCCACCACCATCGCCGGCGAGCTGCTGCAGGCGATCACCCAGCACACCCTGATATCGCAAACGCTGGAAGCCGATTTCGCCCACGAACTGGTGCCGCAACTGCTGCTGGCCGGCGCCGCCGCCGCGCAGAAGACCGGGCTGGCGCGGGCCTGCTTCAGCGTGCGCACGCTGGACCAGTTCACCACCAGCGAGCGCAACGAACGCGCCAACTTCCTGCTCGGCGCGGTGCTCAGCGGCGACCTGCTGGCGCTGAAGAACAGCAGCGCGATCCAGATGCGGCCCGACACGCCGATCGTCATCACCGGCAAGACCATGCTGCGCGAGGCGCTGGCCCTGCTGATCCAGGAAAACGGTTTTTTCTACGGCAAGCGCGTCGTCGTCAGCGACGAGCAGCAGGCCGACATGGCCGGCTTCGGCGCGCTGGCCATCGCGCGCGCGCGCGGCCTGCTTCCCACCCCCACCATTCACACCACAGAGACAATATGAGCAAAGCAAAACGGCCGTTGCGTTCGCAAGCCTGGTTCGGCGGCGACGACAAGGACAGCTTCATCCACCGCAGCTGGATGAAGAACCAGGGGCACCCGAACGAGGCCTTCGACGGCCGCCCGGTGATCGGCATCTGCAACACCTGGTCCGAGCTGACGCCCTGCAACGGCCACTTCCGCGAGCTGGCCGAGGCGGTCAAGCGCGGCGTGCTGGAGGCGGGCGGCTTCCCGGTCGAGTTCCCCGCCATGTCGCTGGGCGAATCGAACCTGCGCCCGACCGCGATGCTGTTCCGCAACCTGGCCAGCATGGATGTCGAGGAATCGATACGCGGCAATCCGATCGACGGCGTGGTGCTGCTGACCGGCTGCGACAAGACCACGCCGGCCCTGCTGATGGGCGCGGCCAGCGTCGACCTGCCGACCATCGTGCTGTCCGGCGGGCCCATGTTGAACGGGAACTACCGCGGCAAGCCGATCGGTTCCGGCACCGACGTCTGGAAGTTCTCCGAGGACGTGCGGGCCGGGCGCATGACGCTGGCCGCCTTCAAGGAGGCCGAATCGTGCATGTCGCGCTCGACCGGCCACTGCATGACCATGGGCACCGCCTCGACGATGGCGGCGATGGTCGAGGCGCTCGGCGTGACCCTGCCCGGCAACGCTGCCATTCCGGCCGTCGACGCGCGCCGCAAGCTGCAGGCGCAACTGACGGGACGGCGCATCGTCGGCATGGTCGAAGAGGACCTGAAGCTGTCGCAGGTGCTCACCCGGGAGGCCTTCGAGAACGCCATCATGGTCAACGGCGCCATCGGCGGCTCGACCAACGCCGTGGTGCACCTGCTGGCGATCGCCGGGCGCATCGGCGTCGGCCTGACGCTGGCCGACTGGGACCGCCTGGGGCGCGACATTCCCTGCCTGCTGAACCTGATGCCCTCGGGCCAGTACCTGATGGAAGACTTTTACTACGCCGGCGGCCTGCCGGTGATCATCCGCGAGCTGCTCGGCAGCCTGCACGGCGACGCGCTCACCGTCACCGGCGCCAGCATGGCCGTCAACGTCGCCGACGCGGAAAACTTCAACACCGACGTGATCCACCCGCTGGCCGCGCCCTTCAAGGACGAGGGCGGCATCGCGGTTTTGCGCGGCAATCTGTCGCCGCGCGGCGCCATCATCAAGCCCTCGGCGGCCTCGCCGGCGCTGATGCAGCACCGCGGCCGCGCCGTGGTCTTCAGCAGCATCGAACACTACAAGGAGCGCGTCGACGACCCGGACCTCGACATCGACGCGGACTGCGTGATGGTGCTGCAGAACTGCGGCCCGAAAGGCTATCCGGGCATGGCCGAGGTGGGCAATATGGGGCTGCCGAAGAAGCTGCTGGAGCAAGGCGTCACCGACATGGTGCGCATCTCGGACGCGCGCATGAGCGGCACCGCCTTCGGCACGGTGGTGCTGCACGTGGCGCCGGAGGCGGCCATGGGCGGGCCGCTGGCGCTGGTGCGCGACGGCGACATGATCGAACTCGACGTGGCCGGACGGCGCCTGCACCTGGACGTCGACGAGGCCGAACTGGCGCGCCGCCGCGCCCAGTGGACGGCGCCCGAGCCGGCCATGCGCGGCGGCTACCAGGCCATGTACATCAAGCACGTGACGCAGGCCGACGAGGGCGTCGACCTGGACTTCCTGGTCGGCTGCCGCGGTTCGGCCGTGCCGCGCGAATCGCATTGACGCCGCCGCTCGGACTGGGAACCACCTCATGACGCAACTCGAACAACTGGTCGGCGCCGGCAACTACCTGGGCGAATGCCCGCTGTGGTGCGAACGCAGCGGCCGGGTCTTCTGGACCGATATCGAAGGGCGGCGCCTGCACAGCTACGCGCCCGCCGGCGGCGTGGCGCGGGACTGGCCGATGCCGGAGCGGCTGGCCTGTTTCGCGCTGACCGCCGACGCCGACGTGCTGCTGCTCGGGCTGGCCTCGCGGTTGGCCTTTTTCAACCTGGGCAGCGGCGCCGTGACGCCGCTGCACGCGGTCGAGGCGGCGCTGCCGATGACGCGCATCAACGACGGCCGCTGCGACCGCCAGGGCCGCTTCGTCTTCGGCACGCTCGACGAGCGGCCTTGCCGCGAGGCCATCGGCGGCTTCTACCGGCTGAACCACAATCTGGACCTGGAGCGCCTGCCGCTGCCGCCGGTGGCCATCGCCAACAGCATCTGCTTCAGCCCGGACGGCGCCGCGATGTACTTCTGCGACTCGATGCGGCCGCTGATCTACCGCTGGGACGACTACGCCGGCGGCGACGCCGCGCGCATCGGCGTGTTCGCCGACCTGGGCGCCGAGCCCGGCGGCAAGCCGGGCGCGCCGGACGGCGCCACTGTCGACGCCGACGGCTACCTGTGGAGCGCGCAATGGGGCGCCGCGCGGGTGGTGCGCTACACGCCGGACGGCGCCGTCGACCGCGTCATGTCCTTGCCGGTGACGCAGCCGAGCTGCGTTTGCCTGGGCGGCGACGATTACAGCCAACTGTTCGTCACCACGGCGCGGGAATCGCTGACGCCGGCCCAACTGGCCGCGCAGCCGCAGGCCGGCGCGCTGTTCCACGCCTTCCTGGCCGGCGTGCGCGGCCTGCCCGAAACGCGCTTCGGCGCGCAACCCTGAAACGGAGTTTGAGATGATGTTGAAACACGAGATTTTCCAGGCCATCGTGGCGCGCCGCATGGTCGGCATCGTGCGCGCCGCCACGCCCGAGGCGGCGCTGCAGGTGGCCGAAGCCTGCATCGCCGGCGGCATCAGCGCGCTGGAGGTGGCCTTCACGACGCCCGACACGGTCGAGGTCATCAGGACGCTGCGCGCGCGCCACGGCGCCGAGGTCCTGCTGGGCGCCGGCACGGTGCTGGATCCGGAAACGGCGCGTTTGGCGATCCTCGCCGGGGCCCAGTTCATCATCTCGCCCAGCGTCTGCGTCGCCACCATCCGCCTGTGCCAGCGCTATCAGGTGCTGTCGATGCCGGGCGTGATGACGCCGACCGAAATCGTCACGGCGCTCGAGGCGGGCGCCGACATCATCAAGATTTTTCCCGCCGAAGTGTTCGGCCCGGCCTACATCAAGGCCCTGCGCGCGCCCCTGCCGCAGGCGCCCCTGATGCCGACCGGCGGCGTCAGCGTCGAGAATCTGCCCGAATGGTTCGCCAACGGCGCGCTGGCGGTCGGCATCGGCGGCAGCCTGAGCGGCCCGGCCGCCGACGGCGACTACGCCGCCGTGACGGCGCGGGCGCGCGCCTTCGTGGCGCGCATGGACGGCATCCGGCGCGGCTGGGACGCCGCCTAGACCCGCTCTAGTGGGACGCGGAACCGCGCGGCGCGGCCAGGCGGTCCAACATGGCCTTCACGGCCGACATCTGGGTGGCCGATTTCTGGTAGAAGTCGGGCATGAAGGGGTTGACGCTGGTGTAGCCCCAGAAGTCCCAGCAACCCTTCGGATTGTAGGGATAGACGGGGCTGGCGTCGACCTGCGGATAGAGCACGATGATCTTGTTGCTGTCGGCGATCTCGTTGTAGCCGGTGCCCTTGTAGTAGCGGTCGCCGATGCTGGCGGCGCTCTGGCCGCAGCCGTGGAAGACGACGTGCACGCGGCAGCTTTCCGTGTTGCAGGCCTTGGGCACGTAGACGTAGGCGGTGTTGCTCATGCTCGAATACGGCGTGTGCAGGAAGCTGCGCTGGTTGAAGCTGATCATGCTCCCGCCCAGCGCGCCGGCCGGCGGATTCAGGTTCGGATAGATGTGCCGCAGGATGTCGTCGGACTGCTCGAAATTGCAGTCGTTGATGTAGGGCGAGGCGGTGAGCGGGCAGGATTGGTCGCGGCTCTTGTCGGTGATGAAGGCGTGGCCGGCGGCGACGTTGTTCACATAGCGGATCTGCTCGGGCGCCACGCCGGCCAGTTGGTAGAACTGCTGGGTCTGGTCGACGACGGCCTGGGTCACGGTGCTGTCCTCGGTGCCGCTGAACATGTAAATGCGCTGCTTCCTGACGTTCGCCGTGTCGTCGATGACGCCGCTGCGGGCGAAATCCTGGGCCGCGTTCCACAGCGCGCTGGCGACGGGCGGCGCGACGAAGGCCTTGGCCGGGTTCATGCAGGTGCTGACGGCGTTGGTCACGTAGGAAATGAAGGGGAACATGCCGGGCGAGCCGGAGCAATAGTAGGGACCGCCGGCGACGATGCCGGCGCCCATGACGGTGCCGGAATAGGCCACCGAGAACTGCGCCGCCATGAAGGCGCCGGACGACAGGCCCGACACCGAGGTCTGGCTCAGGTCGGCCTGCAGGGCGGGCAGGGCGACCGGATCGCCCGACTTGGCCTGGCCCTGCGGCGACACGGTGGCGGCCAGCGCGAAGGTGGCCAAGAACATCACAGAGGACAAATTGCCGGCGGGCCGGATATGCATAGCGGACTCCTGAATGGATAGTTGACCCCTGGACACGATGTGGCCAGGCCAGCGACGAGCATAACCAAGATGGGCCGAGTCCGCCACCGGCCACCGCAAGTCTTGATCTGGATCAAAAGCGCCGTGGCCGGGCGGAGAAAAATCTTGCGCGCGCGCGCAGGCGGCGTTTGACTTAGAATGGATTTTTAATTCCCAAGCGGTGGATGATCATGTCGAAAGTACTTGCCCAGCTGTTTATCGTCTCGTCCCTGCTGGCGGCGGCGCCGGCCTTCGCCGACTCCGTCGCTTGCCCGGCGCTGTTGAAGCAGACCTTCAACCGCCTGCAGGACGAGGCGCCGCAGGACCTGTGCCAGTACGCCGGCAAGGTGGTTCTGGTGGTGAACACGGCCAGTTACTGCGGCTACACCAATCAATACGAGGGCCTCGAGGCCCTCTACGCGAAGTACGCCTCCAAGGGCCTGGTCGTGCTGGGCTTCCCGTCCAACGACTTCGGCAAGCAGGAACCGGGCAGCAGCAAGGAAATCGCCGATTTCTGCTACAACACCTACGGCGTGAAGTTCCCGATGTTCGCCAAGTCGGTCGTCTCCGGGCCGACGCCGAATCCCCTGTACGTGAACCTGATCAAGCTGACCGGCAAGACGCCGGCCTGGAACTTCCACAAATACCTGATCGACCGCAACGGCAAGGTGCTCGAGAGCTTCCCCAGCAAGGTTGCGCCGGACGACAAGAAACTCGTCGGCGCGCTGGAAAAGGCGCTGGGGATGTAGTTTCAGGCCGCTGCCGCTGCCCCCGTTTGCAGCGTGAAACCCTCGTCGAGCCAGCCGGCGACGCCGCCGGCCATGATCTTCACCGGCCGGCCCAGGCGCGCCAGGCGGATCGCGGCGCGCGCCGCGCCGTTGCAGTGCGGCCCGGCGCAATAGGCGATGAACAGGGTCTCAGGTGGATACGCGGCCAGCTTGGCGGCGACGATCTTGCCGTGCGCCAGATCGACGGCGCCGGCGACGTGGCCGGCCGCGTAGGCGGCGCTGCCGCGCACGTCGAGCAGGACGAAATCCTGCTGCTCCGTGCCCAGCGCGTGGTGCACATCCCAGCAATCGGTTTCGTAGTTCAGCGTGGCCTCGAAATGGGCCAGCGCCGCGGCGCTCGGGGCGGCGGCGATTTCGCTTACGGTGGACATGGCAATCTCCCTGTGGTGGTGTGAGCGGCCATTATCGGCGCGCCCGGCCCGCGCCGGCAGTGGCGCGAACGCCAGCTTGCGTTAAGATTGCGCCATGCGCAAACACCTCGTCGTCGCCCTGGTCTATGACCGCCTCTGCACCTTCGAATTCGGCTGCACGGTCGAACTGTTCGCCCTTGAGCGCCCCGAGCTGGGCGTGGACTGGTACGAGTTCGCCGTCTGCGCCGCCGAGCCGGGACCGCTGCGGGCGCAGGGCGGAGTCACCCTGCAGGTGCCCCACGCGCCGGAGCTGCTGGAGCGCGCCGACACCATCATCATCCCCGGCTGGCGCGGCGCCGACGAGGAGCCGCCGCCGGCCATGCTGGCGCTGCTGCGCGCGGCGCACGCCCGCGGCGCGCGCCTGTGTGCGATCTGCTCCGGCGTCTTCGTGCTGGCGGCGGCCGGCGTGCTGGACGGCCTGCCGGCCACCACCCACTGGCGCTATGCGCAGCAACTGGCGCGCCGCTATCCGCTGATCGAGGTGCGCCCGGACGACCTGTACGTCGACGCAGGGCAGGTCATCACCTCGGCCGGTTCGGCGGCCGGCATCGACATGCTGCTGCATCTGGTGCGGCGCGACTTCGGCGCCCGCGTCGGCAATCTGGTGGCGCAGCGCCTGGTGGTGGCGCCGCACCGCGAGGGCGGCCAGGCGCAGTTCCTGCCGCGGCCGATGGCGCGCGACGGCCAGGGACGCCTGACGAAATTGATGGACTGGCTGCGCGCCCATCCGGCACAGCCGCACACAGTGGCCGGCATGGCGGCGCGCGCGGCGATGAGCCCGCGCACCCTGCAGCGCCAGTTCGCCGAGGCGACGGGGTTCGGGCCGCTGGAATGGCTGATACGCGAGCGCGTCGGCCTGGCCAAGGAGTTGCTGGAGACGCTGGATCTGCCGCTGGCGCTGGTGGCCGAGCGGGCCGGCTTCGCCTCGCTGGAATCGCTGCGCCACCATTTCCGCCGGCTGGCGGCGACCACCCCGGGCGCCTACCGGCGCCGCTTCGCCAACGTCATCTGATCGGCCGCGGCTTGCAGGGAGTCGCGCGGCACGCTGTGTCGGGCGCGCTCAGGCCAGGCTGGCCTTGAGCGGGCCGCGCAGGGCATTGCAGACGACGATTTCCTCGGCCTGTTCCAGCATGGCGCGGCTGATGACGCGCTCGGCGGCGTGCCAGTCCGGATCGGCCAGCAGCACGCCGCGCATCACGCCGGGCAGCAGGCCGCAGGACAGCGGCGGCGTGCACCAGCGCCCGTCCAGCTTGACGAAGACGCTGCTGCGGCCGCCCTCCGTCAGTTCGCCGCGCTCGTTGAAGAACAGGGTGTCGAAGCAGCCTTGCGCCTCGGCGTCGCGCCAGGCGGCGTCGTAGCGGGCGCGCACGCTGCTCTTGTGGCGCAGGAAGAGGGCCTCGGAGGCGCTGGCGTCGGCGGCCAGCAGCAGGCGCACCGGCCCGGCCAGGGGCGCCAGGGGGGCGCTTTGCAGGCTCAGGGCGCCGTCCGCCCGCAGCGCCAGGCGCAGGCGGACCGGCGCCGCCGGCGCCAGCGCCGCGCAGGCGGCGTCCAGCTGGGCGCGCGCCAGCCCGGCGTCGCAGGGATAGCCGAAGTAGCGCGCCGACGCCGTCAGCCGCGCCAGGTGCGCTTCCAGGTGGCGGCAGCCGTCGGCGCGCGTCGCGTGCATGGTTTCGAACAGTTCGAAGTGGTTCGCCAGGCCGGTCAGGAAGCCCGCCTTCAACTGGCATTCGGCGTATTCGTCGGCGGCGTCGCTGTCGTAGACGATGCCGGCGCCGACGCCCATTTCGCCGGCGCGCACGCCGTCGCGCGGCGCCCGCAGCGCCAGCGTGCGGATCGGCACCGACATGCAGAAGTCGCCCACCCGGGCGGCGCCGGCCGGCGCCGCGAACCAGCCGATGGCGCCGGTGTAGATGCCGCGCGGCGCCTGCTCCAGTTCGGCGATGATTTCCATGCTGCGCCGTTTCGGCGCGCCGGTGATCGAGCCGCAGGGGTAGAGCGCCTGGAAGATGTCGGCCAGGCCGGCGTCGGCGCGCAGCGTCGCGCGCACGGTGGAGGTCATCTGCAGCACCTTGCCGTAGCGGCGCACCTCGAACAGGGCCGGCACGGCGACGCTGCCGGTGACGGCGACGCGGCCGATGTCGTTGCGCAGCAGGTCGACGATCATCAGGTTTTCGGCGCGGTTCTTCGGGTCGGCCGCCAGCGCCGCGCCGCGGCGGGCGTTTTCCTGCGCCAGTTCGGGCGCGGCGGCGGGCGCGGTGCCCTTCATCGGCCGCGCCGTCAGGACGCCGCCGGCGTGGCGCACGAACAGTTCCGGCGACAGCGAGAGCACGGCGCCGCCGTCGGGCAGCGCCACCAGCGCGCCGTAGGGCACCGGCTGGCGCGCGCGCAGGCGCGCGTACAGGGCGGCCGGCGCGCCGAAGGCGTCGAAGCGCAGGCGGTAGGTGTAGTTGATCTGGTAGGTGTCGCCCGCTTCGATGTAGGCGTGGATGCGCGCCAGCGCGGCGCTGAATTGCGCCTCTCCGACATCGGCGCGGATGGCGCCGACGCCGGCCGGCGCGGCGTCGGCCGGCGCGCGCGCGGCCAGCCAGGCGGCCACTTCGGCCTGCGACAGCGCCTGGCACTGGCTGAAGATCAGCACTTGCGCCAGCGCGGCGCCGTCGCTGCGCGCCGGCATGTCCAGCAGGTGGGCGCCCAGTTCGTAGGCGCACAGGGCGACGGCGTGGCGGCCCTCGGCCAGCGCCCGCTGCATTTCCTCGAGCAGGGCGCTCCAGCCGGCGCCGTCGCGGCACTCCAGGGTGGCCAGGTGGCCGGTGTAGAGGCGCGAGCCGGCGCCGCCCGGATCGGCGTCGTCCAGCAGGGCGTAGCACTCGGTGTTCATGACGAGCCGCGTTTGGACAGGTAGATGCCGCACAGGAGCACGCCGGCGCCGAGGATCTGCACGGGACCGAGGGCCTCGCCGAAGATGACCCAGGCGGCGGCCGCCGCCGTCAGCGGCTGGATCAGCAGGCTGATCGAGGCCAGCGAGGCGGGCAGGTGGGCGAAGGCGTAGGTGATGACGGTCTGGCCGCCGATCTGCGCGATCAGGGCCAGTCCCAGCAGCGGGATCCAGCCGGCCGCGCTGGCCGGCCAGAAGGGGCCGTCCATCCACAGCGCGAAGGGCAGCAGGATCAGGGCGGTGATGGTGGTGCTCCAGGCCATCAGGCGCGCCGTCGAATAGCTGTTGCGGCCGTCCTTAATGGCCAGTTGGTAGGCGGCGTAGAAGCAGGCCGTCAGCAGGCCCAGGCTGTCGCCCAGCAGGCGCGCGCCGCCCAGGCTGACGCTGGCGCCCACCAGCAGCGCGGCGCCGCCTATGGCCAGCGCCATGCCGAGCAGGAAGCCGCGCGAGAAGCGCGTCTTGTGCACCCACCACAACCACAGGGCGATGAAGAGCGGTGCCATGTTCGGCAGCAGCGTCGCGTTGGCGACCGTGGTCAGGTGCAGGGAAACGTGCCAGACGCCCATGTCGGCGGCGAAGAAGAAGCCGGCCAGCAGCAGCACCCGGCTCAAGTCGGTGCGCAGGCCGGCGGCGCGGTCGCTTTTGGCCGAGGCCAGCGCCCAGATCCACAGCAGCGGCGCGGCCAGCGCCATGCGCCAGAACGCCGAGGCGACCGGGTTGACGTCGGACAGGCGCATCATGATGCCGGCGAAGCCGATGGCGGCGCCGCCCAGCAGAAGGGCGCAGAAGGCCAGGACGGGGAATGGTTTCATGGCTGTTGGCGTGGACTCAAGGTTGTCGGGCGTTCGTCTGGCGCCGGGGGGCGCTCTATGCGTTGCAAGGCGGCGGCAAGGAGCCGGGGGGAGCAGCCGTCCGGTCCGGGCGCGCTCCCCGCCGCTGGTTTTAAATGGGTCGCGGCATGTCAGTGCAGCAGCATGGCGATCTGCAGCGCGGCGTCCTGCGCCGGCTGGAGCTTGAAGCCGCTCTTGGCGAAACGGTGCCAGCGCCCGATGACGTAGTTGAGCAGCATGGCGGCGCGCGCCGCCACCTCCGTGTCGGGCGCCTGCGCCTCGGCGGCGGCCAGGCGCAGCGCCTGCTTCAGCGCCAGCTCGACGCGGTCGTAGAACTGGTTCATGCGCGCCTGCAGGCGCTCGTCCTCGTTGACCAGGGCCTCGCCGATCAGCACCCGCGTCATGCCCGGATTGCTGGCGGCGAAATTGAGCAGCATGGCGAGGATGTCGCGCGCCTGCGCCATGCCGTCGGCCTGCTTGTCGGCGATCTGGTTGATCAGGCCGAAGACGCTGGACTCGATGAACTCGATCAGGCCCTCGAACATCTGCGCCTTGCTGGCGAAGTGGCGGTACAGCGCCGCCTCCGACACGCTGAGCTTGGCCGCCAGCGCGGCGGTGGTGATTTTTTCGCCTTTCGGCTGTTCCAGCATTGCGGCCAGGGCCTGGAGAATTTGCAACCTGCGTTGGCCCGGCGGGGAGCTTGCCATGTGATCTCGTCGTAAAAAAGTGAAAGCGTTCAGCGCAGACGCTGCATGCGGGCGGATAAATGTCGGACAGATTTTACTTTGACATCGACGTAAGCGGGGCGATTTAACATCTTTGGCAAACCCGCCATGCCGATCGGATCGGCCATTTCCAGGTACTGGGTGATCCACACGGTGCGCATGCCGAGCGCTTTGGCGCTGCGCAGATTGGCCAGCGTGTCCTCGACCAGGATGCAGCGCCCGGGCGTCAGGCCCTGCCGGCGCAGCAGGCGGCGCAGCATCAGCTTGGACGGTTTCGGGCGCAACTGGCGGTGCACGCGCATCGCCTCGATGGCGACGTGGTGCGAGAAGTGGCGCTGCAGGCCGAGGTGGCGCATCACGTCGCGCGAATAGCGTTGCGGCGCGTTGGTGAGCAGGATCTTGCGCCCCGGCAGGCGGCGCAGCAACTGGCCCAGGCCGCGCTCGGCCCGTATCATCGAGGCCAGGTCGGCCATCGCGTGGGTCTCGCGCAGGAAGTCGGCGGCCTGGACGTTGTGGTGCTTGACCATGCCCAGCAGGGTGGCGCCGTAGCGCCGCCAGTACTCGTTGCGCGCCGCGTCGACGGCCTCCGCGCTGGCCGGCGCGCCGTCCCGGCCCAGCACCTTGGCGATGTACAGGTTCATGTTCGCGGCGATGGCCGGGAAAATCGCGTGCGAGGCGTTGTGCAGGGTGTTGTCGAGGTCGAACAACCAGACCGGGGCGTTGCGGTTAATATTTGGCACGGGAGTCTTTACGCAAAACGTTCAAGGAAAAACATGCGACGCCAGATTATAGTGATGTTCTGTGGTTTCTTCCTGCTGGCCGCGCCGGCCGCGCGCGACGACCCGGCCGCGGCGCAGCGCCAGGCGGCTGGCGAGGAGGTTGCGCAGCCCAACCGCGGCGCGCTGTTCCGCGTCGAGCACGCCGGCCACACGCTCTACCTGTTCGGCACCATCCACGTCGGCGCGGCCGATTTCTATCCGCTCGAGGCGCGCGTGACGGCGGCGCTGCGGCGCGCCACCACGCTGGCGCTGGAGATCGATCCGGACGCCGATCCGGCGGCGGCGGCGCAGGCACTGCGCCGCTACGGCATGTACACGGCGGGCGGCCCGGCGGCGGCCGAGATCGCGCCGTCCTTCCGGCCGCGCCTGGAGCGCCTGCTCAAGCAATACGCGATCGCCCCGGCGGCGGTGGCGCCGATGAAGCCGTGGTTGCTGGCCAGCGTGCTGGCGGTGAGCGAATTCAGCGCCCAGGGCTACCGGCCGGAGCTGGCCGTCGACGCCTACCTGGCGCGCCAGGCGCGCGCGCGCGGCATCGCGGTGCTGGAACTGGAGTCGATGGCCGGCCAGATGGCGCTGTTCGACCGCATGAGCCTGGCCGAGCAGGCCCGCTTCCTCGAGGACGGCATCAGCGCCATCGAGGACAAGGAGCAGGCCAACCAGGCGCGCGCCATCGCCCAAGCCTGGCGCGGCGCCGACGCCGCCGCGTTCGAGGGCCTGGCGCGGGAGGCGGCGGCCGACCAGAGCTTCGCCGGCCGGTTCGTCCAGAAGGTCTTGCTCGACGAGCGCAATCCCGGCCTGGCCGAGGGCATCGCCGCGCTGCTGGCGCGCGACAAGGACAGTATGGCGGCCATCGGCGTGCTGCATCTGGTGGGCGCGCGCGGCGTGCCGGCCCTGCTGCGCGAACGCGGCCTGCGGGTCGAGCGGGTGTACTGAAAAATAATGTGTGGATTTACAACGGAGAACTGCGGATGGTGCCCTTGACGTGGATCGAACACGTGGCCTCTCCCTTACCAAGGGAGTGCTCTACCACTGAGCTACAAGGGCGTTGCTGCCGCGGCGCCTGGTGAAATGCGCCGCGTTTGCTTTAGTGCGAACGGATCATAGTGCCAAAAGCCTGTTCGGTCAACACTTCGAGCAATAATGAGTGCTCGATGCGGCCGTCGATGATGTGCACGGTGTTCACGCCCGACTTGGCGGCGTCCAGCGCCGATGAAATTTTAGGCAGCATGCCGCCCGAAATCGTGCCGTCGGCGAACATCTCCTCGATCTCGCGCGCCGACAGGTCGGTCACCAGATTGCCCTGCTTGTCCTGCACGCCGGCGATGTTGGTCATCATGATCAGCTTTTCGGCCTTGAGGATCTCCGCGATCTTGCCGGCGACGACGTCGGCGTTGATGTTGTAGGCCTGGCCGTCCTGGCCGAAGCCGATCGGCGAGATGATCGGGATGAAGGCGTCGTCCTGCAGCGCCTTGACGACGGCCGGGTTGATGGCGTCGATTTCGCCGACGAAGCCGATGTCGAGGAATTCACCGGGTTTTTCGCGGTCCGGCATCTGCATCTTGCGGGCGCGGATCAGGCCGCCGTCCTTGCCGGTCAGGCCGACCGCCTGGCCGCCGTAGTGGTTGATGAGCATGACGATGTCCTGCTGCACCTCGCCGCCCAGCACCCATTCGACCACTTCCATGGTTTCCTCGTCGGTGATGCGCATGCCCTGCACGAAGCTGCCCTGCTTGCCGATCTTTCGCAGCGCGTTGTCGATCTGCGGACCGCCGCCGTGCACCACGACGGGATTCATGCCCACCAGCTTGAGCAGGATGACGTCGCGCGCGAAGCCGTGCTTGAGGCGCTCGTCGGTCATCGCGTTGCCGCCGTATTTGATGACAATCGTCTTGCCATGGAAATTGCGGATATAGGGCAGGGCCTCGGCCAGAATCTGCGCCTTGATCTGCGGCGCAACCGCCGTCAAGTCGTCATTCATGTCCAGGTTCAAGTTGGGAAGTTGAGTCATGGCGGGTCCGGAAAATATATTTTGGCGAATTTTACAGGGAAGATGAAAATCTTACGATGCATTATAGGGCCATCTTGTTGTAATTTCTGCGGCGATCCATTAGTCTGGCCGGATATGAGCCCCGACAACGACCTCCACCGCCAGCTTGAGGCCATGCGGCCCCTACTCGTGCGTTTCGCCGTATTGCAATTGCGCAACGAAGCGCTGGCCGAGGACGCTGTCCAGGACGCCCTCATCGCGGTGCTGGAGAAGCCCGACGGCTACGCCGGCCAGTCCACGCTGCGCACCTATGTGACGGGCATCCTGAAGTTCAAGATCATCGACAATCTGCGCCGCAGCACGCGCGAGCGGCAGATCGAGACGGCCGACGAGCAGTCCGAGGACGACGCCATCGACGCCCTGTTCGCCCGCGACGGCCACACCAACGAGATGCCGCGCCAGTGGGGCGACCCGGAGCGCACCCTGGAGCAGAAGGATTTCTTCGCCGTGCTGGAAGTGTGCCTGGAGAAACTGCCGGCCAAGACGGCGCGCATTTTCATGATGCGCGAGTGGCTGGAACTGGAAACGGAAGAAATTTGTAAGGAATTGGCGATCACCACGTCTAATGCTTGGGTACTGCTGTATCGGGCGCGCCTGCGTTTGCGCGAGTGCCTCGATTTGAACTGGTTTGGCAAGCGCGCCTAGGGCGGCGCGGCGGCGCGCATCGACGTCCCTGGTTTTCCACCTCTGATCGGCAGCAAACATGACACAACATTCACACGGCCTGAAGCCGACCTGCCGCGAGGTGCACCGCTTGGTCTCCGAAGGCATGGACCGCGAGCTGTCCCTCGTCGAGCGCGTGCGCATGCGCCTGCACCTGATGGTGTGCGGCGCCTGCACGCGCTTCAACGGGCAGATGCGCCTGCTGCGCCGCGCCATGCACAGCTTCCCGCTGGACGCGGCCGCGCCGCCGCGCGAGAAGCCGTGAGCGCCTGCAGCCGCTGCGGCGCGCCCTTTCTGTGCGCCATGGCCGACCCGGGCGCCGCCGAGCCCTGCTGGTGCACGGCGCTGCCGCCCGTCGTCGCGCTGCCGCAGGGACCGGACGGCGCCTGCTGGTGCCGCGCCTGCCTGCGGGCGTACATCGCCGCGGCGGCGGCTGCCGCGCCGGCGCCGGCGCCGTCCGATTACGGCCGCCGCCGCCGCCGGTGTTGTAAAAAATCCTTGCGCGCGGGCCGCGCTTCGCCTCAGACTCCGTCTACAAGTGTTTCTGAGAGGAATTATCATGCGATTTCGGGATATCCGGATCAGCGTGCGCATCAACGCCGGCTACGCCATCCTGATCCTGTTGATGATGGGGGTGATCCTCATCTCGGTGGCGCGCATCTACGCGATCCGCGCCGAGAGCGACCGCATCCAGCGCTACGACTGGGCCGCCGCGAACGCGATCAACGCCATCAACACCCAGTCGCACGAGGCGGCCACGCGCATCGTCACCCTGATCATCCAGACCCGCCTGGCGCAGCGCATCGAGGGCTACACGCGCATCGACGCCATCAAGCGCAACATCGACGCCGAGCTGGAGAAACTGGCCGAGCTGGACACGGCGCCGGCCGCGCGCGCCATGCTCGGGCAGGTGAAGGCGGCGCGCGCCGCCTATTACGCCAGCTTCATCGCCGTGGCCGACCTGGTCGAACTGCAGGACCGCGGCGGCGCCGAGGAAAAAATGAAGTCGATGGCGCTGCCGGCGCTGGAGCGCCTGTTGCAAAGCATCCACCAACTGGACGACTACCAGCAGCGCCAGGTGGCGCTCAGTTCGGCGCGGGCGCGCGCCGAGATCAACGCCTCGCTGCTGCTGATGACCGGCATCGGCCTGGCGGCGGTGCTGGTCGGCATGGCCTTCGCGCTGTCGGCGCGCTCCATCACGCGCCCGCTCGACGAAGCCATCGCCATCGCCACGCGGGTCGCCAACGGCGACCTCAGCTCCGTCATCGAAATCAGTTCGCGCGACGAGACGGGTGAACTGCTGCAGGCGCTGAAGAACATGAGCGCCAGCCTGGCCGCCGAGCAGCAACTGCGCCACGCCGTGGTCGTCGCCGAGGACGCCACGAAGATGAAGTCCGACTTCCTGGCCAATATGTCGCACGAAATCCGCACGCCGATGAACGGCATCATCGGCATGACCCATCTGGCGCTGCAGACCGAACTGACGGCGAAGCAGCGCAACTACCTGGAGAAGGTCGAATCGGCCTCGCGCAACCTGCTCGCCATCATCGACGACATCCTCGACTTCTCCAAGATCGAGGCCGGCAAGATGGCCTTCGAGACCGTCGATTTCTATCTCGAGGACGTGATGGCCCAACTGGCCGACCTGTCCATCATCCGCGCCCAGGACAAGGGCCTGGAGCTGCTCTTCGACGTCGGCGCCGACGTGCCGGTGGCCCTGCGCGGCGATCCGCTGCGCCTCGGCCAGGTGATGATCAACCTGACCAACAACGCCATCAAGTTCACCGAACGGGGCGAGATCGTCGTCAGCGTGCGCCTGCTCGAGCAGGACGCGCAGTCGGCGCGCCTGCGCGTCGAGGTGCGCGACACCGGCATCGGCCTGAATCCGGCCCAGCGCGGCAAGCTGTTCCAGGCCTTCACCCAGGCCGACACCTCGACCACCCGGCACCACGGCGGCACCGGCCTGGGCCTGACCATCAGCAAGCGCCTGGTGGAGATGATGGACGGCGAGATCGGCCTGGACAGCGAGGCCGGCGTCGGCAGCACCTTCTTCTTCACGGCCCGCTTCGCGCGGGCCGAACTGCCGGTCGCGGCGGCGGCGGCGCCCGACCTGTCCGGCCTGCGCGTGCTGGTGGCCGACGACAACGGCAGCGCGCGCGACATCTTCCTGGCCATGCTGGCGACGCTGGGCTTCGAGGCCACGGCCGTCGCCGGCGGCGCGCTGGCGGTGCAGGCCGAGGCGCAGGCCAGGGCGGCGGGCGGGCCCTACGGCCTGGTGCTGATGGACTGGCAGATGCCGGGCATGAACGGTGTCGAGGCCGGCGCGGCGATCCGCGCCGCCGCCGGCGCCGCCGCGCCGAAGCTGATCATGGTCACCGCCTACAACCGCGAGGCCCTGCTCGAGGAGCTGCGCGCCCGGCCCGTGGAGGGCATCCTGAACAAGCCGGTGAGCGCCTCGACCCTGCTCGACAGCATCGCGCTGGCCTTCGGCAAGGGCCTGGGCAACTGCCGCAAGACGCGCCGCCAGACCAATTACCAGGCGGCCGAGCAGGCCGTGCGCGGCGCCTGGCTGCTGCTGGTCGAGGACAACGAGGTGAACCAGGAAGTGGCGCAGCAGATCCTCAGCGACGCCGGCGTGCGCGTCGACATCGCCAGCAACGGCGCGATGGCGCTGGCGAAGATCGCCGTCAACGACTACGACGGCGTGCTGATGGATTGCCAGATGCCCGTCATGGACGGCTACGACGCCACCCGCGCCCTGCGCGAGAACGCCCGCCACGCCAGCCTGCCGGTGATCGCCATGACGGCCAACGCGATGGTGGGCGACAAGGAGAAGTGCCTGGCGGCCGGCATGGACGATTTCATCGCCAAGCCGATCGACGTGGCGCAGTTGTTCGCCACGCTGGCGCGCTGGATCGTGCCGAAGCACGCGCCGCGGGAGGACGAGGCGGCGCCGCCGCCGGAGGAGGCGGCGGCGCTGGCGCCGATCGCCGGCCTGAAGATGGAGGCGGCGCTGCGCCGCATCGGCGGCAACAGCGCCCTGATGCGCAAGCTGCTGAAGCGCTTCGTCGAGACGCAGGGCGACGTCATGGAGCGCATCGGCGCGGCCATCGAGGACAACGACCTGGAGACGGCGACGCGCGAGGCGCACACGCTGAAGGGCCTGGCCGGCAACATCGGCGCCGGCGGCATGGCCGACAGCGCCGCCGCCGTCGAGCACCTGCTCGGCCAGGGCGGCGGCGAGGCGCTGGAGGAGGCGCTGGCGGCCATGGCCGGCGAGCTCGGCCAACTGTTGCCGGCGCTGGCGCGGGCCCTGAGCGAGCGGGCGGCGCCGGCCGCCGCCGCGGCGGCGCCGGACATGGCCCTGCTGGACGGGACGCTGCGCGAGATGGCGCGCCTGCTCAGCCAGGACGACGCCGCCGCGCTGAAGCAGCTGGAGCTGATCGCGCCGCTGCTGGCGGCGGCCGGCCAGGCCGAGCACGCGCGCCAGTTGCGGCGCCAGCTGGGCCAGTACGATTTCGAGGGGGCGCTGGCGCAACTGCACGCGGCGGCCGGCGCCCTCGACCTGACACTGTGAGCGAAGGACGCGGATGAACCTGCCCTACACCCAGCCGACCATCCTGGTGGTCGACGACACGCCCGACAATATCGACCTGCTGTGCGCCGTGCTGGAGAACGACTACCGCACCAAGATCGCCGTCAACGGCGAGCGGGCGCTGAAGATCGCCAACGGCCAGGCCAGGCCGGACCTGATCCTGCTCGACATCATGATGCCGGGCATGAGCGGCTACGAGGTCTGCCAGGCGCTCAAGGCGAATCCGGCGACGCGCGACATCCCGGTGATCTTCGTGACGGCGATGAGCGAGGTGGCCGACGAGCAGCTCGGCCTGTCGCTGGGCGCGGTGGACTACATCACCAAGCCGATCTCGGCGCCCATCGTGCTGGCGCGCATCAAGACGCAACTGGCGATGAAGCGCGTGCACGATTTCCTGCGCGACCAGAACCAATTCCTCGAAAGCGAGGTGGAGCTGCGCGTGCGCGAGATCGCCGCGCTGCAGGACGTGACGATCCACGCCATGGCCTCGCTGGCCGAGACGCGCGACAGCGAGACCGGCAACCACATCCGCCGCACCTCGCACTACCTGAAGGCGCTGGCGGAAAAGCTGCGCGGCCACCCGCGCTTCGCCGCCTTCCTGACCGAGAAGAACATCGAGCTGCTGTTCAAGTCGGCGCCGCTGCACGACATCGGCAAGATCGGCATCCCCGACCGCATCCTGCTCAAGCCGGGCCGCTTCGAGGCGCACGAAATGGAGATCATGAAGACCCACACGACGCTGGGGCGCGACGCCATCCTGGCGGCCGAGCGCGAGCTGGGCATCGAGGTCGACTTCCTCAAGTACGCCAAGGAGATCGCCTACGGCCACCAGGAGAAATGGGACGGCAGCGGCTATCCGCTGGGGCTGGCCGGCGACGCAATCCCGATTTCGGCGCGCCTGATGGCGGTGGCCGACGTCTACGACGCCCTGATCAGCCGGCGCGTCTACAAGGAGAGCATGACGCACGCCGAGGCGGTTGCCATCATCGCCGAGGGGCGCGGCACGCACTTCGACGCCGACATGGTGGACGCCTTCATGGCGATCCAGGACGAGTTCATCGACATCGCGCGGCGCTACGCCGACAGCGAGCTCGATATCGACAAAAAACGTCAAAGGCTGGAGCTGTTTATCCAATAGAATAGGCTGATCGGCTGCCGGCCGACTTCACCCTGAGAGAGAGCGATGGCGAGCGTAGTCGATTACCTGGGATACGCGGCGGCGGTCTGCACCACCTGTTCCTTCATCCCGCAAGTGCACCTGGTGTGGCGCGCGCGCTCGGCCGAGGGCGTTTCGCTGGGCATGTACCTGATCATGACGGTGGGCGTGGCGCTGTGGTTGTGCTACGGCCTGCTGATCGGCGCCTGGCCGGTGGTCATCGCCAACGCCCTGACGCTGCTGCTGGCGGCCAGCGTGCTGCTCATGAAATGGCGCTTCGAGCGCCCGCCGCGGCGCGTCAACGGCGCCGCGACGCCGCCCGCGCGGCCCTGAAGCGGGCCGCCGGCCGGGCTTACGCCGCCACGGTTTCGAAGAAGCGCATCATCTCGCGGCTCGCGTCCGGCCCCTTGGCGTCGGTGTAACTGCCGCGACGACATGAAGCAGGGCGTGTCGCGACTGCGCAACCGGGTGATCGCGCGCGTGTTCCGCGAGCTGAATCTGATCGAGCAATGGGGTAGCGCCGTGCGCCGGATTTTCAGCGACGCGCAAGCGCTGGGTTTGCCTGAGCCGGTGATCATCGAGATGGGCATGCGCGTACGGTTGACGATTTATCTGGCCGAGCCCATGGTGCTGGAACCCGCCATCCCACAAGTCACCCCACAAGTCACCCCACAAGTCGAACGCCTGCTGACCGTGCTGGAGGGGGAAATGAGCCGCGCAGCCTTGCAGGGAGCACTGCAATTGCAGGACCGAAAGTCCTTCCGCGAGCTATACCTGAACCCGGCCTTGGCGGATGCGTTGATTGAAATGACCTTGCCTGACAAGCGCAACAGCCGTTTGCAAAAATACCGGATGACAGCAGAAGGGCGAGCGTACTGCGCGGCGATCAAACAATGACAAACCGATGTCAAGACCCGCTTGCTTGTATACGCGTTTTACGAACAGATCAGGCTTGTATTTCTGCTATTCCTTGAGCGCCTGAATCGGTGTTTGATGTTTCAAGGCGTGCTGATCATGAAATGGCGCTTCGAGCGCCCGCCGCGGCGCGTCAACGGCGCCGCGACGCCGCCCGCGCGGCCCTGAAGCGGGCCGCCGGCCTGTCTTACGCCGCCACCGTCTCGAAGAAGCGCATCATCTCGCGGCTCGCGTCCGGTCCCTTGGCGTCGGTGTAACTGCCGTTGTCGCTGCCGCCCGACCAGGCGTGGCCGGCGCCGTGGATGAGCCAGTGCTCGCCCAGCAGCGAGCCGTCCTGGTGGTTGTGCGTGGTGCGGGTGTAGCGGTGGCCGTTCGGCACGCTGCCCTTGTCGACGGCCGCCGCCTGGCTGCCGTCCTGGCCGCGCAAACCCTGTTCCATGACGGCGGCGCCGTTGCGCGGATTGACGGTGGTGTCGCGGTCGCCGTGGAAGACGATGATGGGCACGCCGTCGCCGGGCGCCTTGCGGCTCGGGCTGGCGCCGCCCTTCATGGCCGCCAGCGCCGACGGCAAGTCCTGCGCCGAGGCGAAGGGCAGGCCGGAATGCACGCCGACGGCGGCGAACAGTTCCGGGTACAGCGTGCCGACGATGACGGCCATGGCGCCGCCCGCCGACAGGCCGGCCACGTAGACCTGGCGCTGGTCGACCGGGTATTCGTCGATGATGTGCTGGGCGATGCCGGCGATGAGCGAGGGTTCGCCTTGGCCGCGTTGCTGGTCAAGGGCGTTGAACCAGTTCCAGCAGCGCGAATTGTTGGCGCTCTTGGCCTGCGCCGGGTAGACCACGAAGCACTGTTTTTCCTCGGCGACGGCGTTCATCTGCGTGCCGGCGGCGAAATCGTCGGGATTCTGCGTGCAGCCGTGCAGCATGACGAGCAGGGGCAGGGCCTGGCCCTTGTAGCCGCTGGGGATGTAGAGCTTGTAGTCGCGCGCGCCGGCGTGGTTGCGGAAGGTGTCGCCGATGAATTGCGCGCCCGGCGCCAGCTCCGGCGGCGCGCTCGCGGCGGCGCCCTTCATGCCGGGCAGGTCGAAGGAGCCCAGGTCGAAATTGGGCATCTCGAAACCGCGCTGGCCGGGGCCGCTAGGCACGCCCAGGCGGGCCATGAAGTCCTGCGCCATCTGTTGCGGCGTCAGCGGGGCGCGCGGCGGCGGCGTCTCGGCGGCGCGGCTTTCCGGCGCCGCCTTGGCGGTGCCGCCGGGCGGCGAGTTGATGTCGTGCATGGCGCGCGCCTGGGATTGCGCCTTCGCCTTGGCCTGGTCGGCCTGCAGCTCGGCCAGCGCCTGCTGGATGGCGCTGGTGGCGGCGGCGGGGTCGCCGCCCTTGCTGAACAGCTTGCGGGTTGCCTCGCGCATCTGCGCGAATAATTTTGAATTGAGTTTCATGGCCATCTTTCTAAGGTGCAGCGCGTTGGTCGGGCAAGCCGACACCGCTCCTACGCGCTAGTGAATTCGTCCCGCCAAGGCGGCTTTTACAACGGCGCTTGCATGCAGGGCGCCCAATACGAAGATCGATTCGATCGTCGCCAGTGCCAGCTCGACGGAGACGTCGCTGGCGATGCTGGCCAGGCCAAGCACCTGGATTTGCAGGCGTTGGCCGGCGGCCTGGAGCGCTTCCAAGTCTTCACGGGAGTAATGTTGCAAGCCCAGCACCAAGCTCTTGCGCGCCACGGTCTGGCGGACCACTTCGGCGTGCGTGTTCAACTGGTTGCGGATCGCCGTGCGGATCAAATCCGTGCGGTTCGAATAAAAGCCCTCCTGGACTAATAAGTCGATCTGCCCCAAGTCGATCAAGCCCAGATTGATCGTGATTTTTTCCGACTCGCTGACCTTCAGCTTGATTTCTTGCTTGCTCATAGCTCTCCGTGGGACTCCATGCGGCATCCATCTGCCATCTGTATGGATGGTAGTATAGGCTTGAATCAGATCAAGTCAAGCGCGATTCGATTGAAATCGGGGCGGAGGGGAAGGTTCGGGCGAAAAAAAAGCGCCGCGGCGCCGGGCTCGGACGCGCTGCTCCGGGCCCGGAGCAGCGGGAGCGATTTTAATGCAGTTGGTGGCGGAAGGCGCGCACGCCCAGCAGCACGCCGGCGCACAGCAGGACGATGCCGCCGCTGATGGCCAAGCCCGGCAGGGCGCCGCGCAGGATGAAGGCGTAGAGCAGGGCGAACAGGGTTTCGAAGACGATCAACTGGCCCGCCAGCGAGGTCGGCAGGCGCTGGCTGGCCTGGTTCCACAGCAGCGTGCCTATCCAGGAGGCGGTCAGGCCGATCAGCAGCATCAGGCCGACGAAGCGCAGCGGCTGCGGCCCGAGCGGAAAGTCGAAGCCGGTGTGGTTCACCTTGGCGTAGAGGCCGTAGCCGAGCAGGCCGAGGGTCGCCAGCGGCAGCGTCGCCAGGCCCTGCGCGGTGGCCCAGGTGACCGAATGGATGTGCGGATTGGCCTTCAGGTGGCGCGCGTTCATCACCGGATACCAGGTCCAGGCCGCCACGCCGCCGACGGCCAGCAGGCAGCCGAGGGCGTAGTCGGCCAGGCTGCGCCCGCCGCCGCTGCGGTCGAAGGCGGCCAGCTCGCTGGCGTTGACCAGCAACAGGCCGGTGAGGATGATCAGCAGCGAGGGAGCCAGGCGGCGCCAGGCCACGCTTTCGGACGGGTGGCCGGGGCGCCAGTTGGAAAAGACGGCGATGGCCACCGGCAGGGTGCCGATCAGCATGGTCGGCAGCGGCGAGCCGGCCAGCTGGATCGCGCTGGCCAGCATGGCGTAGTACAGCAGGCTGCCGATCAGCGACAGCTTGAGCGCGCGCAGCCAGTCGGCGCGGCTGAGCGCGCGCATGCGCTTGCGGTCCAACCAGGCCGGCAGCAGGGCGATCAGGCCGAAGGCGATGTAGCGGCCGAAGGACAGCACCATGCCGGGATAGTCGCCGAGGATCAGCGGCACGATGAACACCAGGCCCCACAGCAGGCCGGCGCCGAGCGCGCAGAGGACGCCGATCAGCATGGCGCGCCGGCGTGTTGGAATATCTTGGTCATGGGGGCGTCCGCGCGTGGAGGTTAAAACGCCAGCTTAGCGTCCCTCAGCGCGGCGGTCTTGTACCAATTTGCTGTTGATACTGGGCCGGCGTGACGCCGTAGCTGCGCTTGAACCAGCGGTTCAGGTGGCTCTGGTCGCTCAGGCCGACGGCGCCGGCCGCTTGGGCCGGGCTGACGCTGGCGGCCAGCAGGCCCTTGGCGCGCAGCACGCGGCGCGCCTGCAGGTACTGCTGCGGCGTGCAGTTGAAGGTGGCGACGAAGACGCGCACGAAGTGGAACAGCGACAGATTGGCCTCGGCGGCCAGCGTCTCGATGCGCAGGCTGCCCTGCAGATTGGCCTCGATGCAGTCGAGCACGCGGCGCATCGCCAGCGAGCGGCGCATGCGCGCCGGCGAGCCGGTGGTCTCGGGGCGCGCGGCGCCGGCGCCGTAGCGCGCCACCAGCGCGTCCACCAGGGTGGTGAATTCGCTGGTGAAGGCGATGTCGTCGTCGGCCCGCCACATGCGCGCGAAGACGCCGCGGTAGAGCCGCGCCAGTTCCGGGTCGTGCGCGGCGGCGGCCGGGAAGTGGACCTCGGCGCCGGTCAGCGCGCGCAGGGTGTCCGGCTCGATGTAGAGCATCTGGTAGGCCCAGCCGGCGGCCACCTCGGCCTGGCCGGTGTGGATCTCGTCGGGGTTCAGCGTCACCAGCGTGTCGGCCGGCGCGACGTGCTCGCCGCCGCGGTAGCGGAAGCGCTCGACGCCGTCCTCGATCGCGCCCAGCGAATAACTCTCGTGCGCGTGCGGCGCGAAGGCGTGGTCGACCAGGCGCGCCATGTACAGCTCGACGCCGGGCAGGTGCGGGCTGGTCTTGAAGCGGACGAATTCGCTGGGATGGCGGAACATGGCGGTCGACGGTGGCGCGAAAAACCCACTATACACCGGCCGCGGGGCGCCTGCCGGCGGGCGCCGCGGCGGGTGCCGAAGGTGGCCGCGACGACGGCGCCGATTCGCGGCATAATGGGCGCTGATAAAGCCAACCCACCCAGCGCCATGAGTCCCGATTTCCCGCCCGAGGCGCCCGTGCCCTCACCCTGCGTCAGCCTGTGCAAGATGGACCCGGACAGCGGCCTGTGCGAAGGCTGCCTGCGCACCCTCGACGAAATCGTCCAGTGGAGCGCGGCCGGCGAGGACTTCAAGCGCGCCGTCTGGGTGGAAATCCGCCGCCGCGAACAACAGATTCAATTCGACTAAGGACGCGTATGTCTTTCTATAAGCCGGAGCAGGCCGTCAGCGGCCCCGCCTATGGCCGGGGTTTCAAGGTCTTCGCCAGCGTCGTCACCGTCGGCCTGGTGCTGTACGGCGCCAGCGTCGCGCTGCGCTTTCCGCTGGCGCAGTTCGGCCTGGGCGTGAAGGCGCTGCTGCTGGGATCGGTCGCCATGCTGGGCGTCAGCTACTACTGGTTCCTGCGCGCGCGCACCACCATCGACGCGACCGGCATCCGGCAGAGCTGGTTGTACGACAAGCGCGTCGACTGGCAGGACGTGCGCGGCGCGAAGATGATCGGCATCCCCTTCCTGTCCTGGCTGTTCCCGCCGCGCATGGTGGTCAGGACCGGCAACGCCTTCACCACCTTCAACGGCGGCTCGCGCGAGGTGCTGATCGAATTCGCCAAGATTTCGCTGGCTTTCCAGATGAAGCGATGAAGGCGTTGCCGGACTCGATCCGGGTGCTGGAGCGGGGCTGGTTGTCGTCCAACAACGTGCTGCTGGTCGGGCCCGACGACACGGCCCTGGTCGACAGCGGCTACCTGACGCACGCGGCGCAGACGCTGGCGCTGGTCGAACACGGCCTGCAAGGGCGCCCGCTGGACCGCCTGCTGAACACCCACCTGCATTCCGACCACTGCGGCGGCAACGCCATCCTGCAGCGGCGCTACGGCTGCCACACGGCGATTCCCGTCGCCGAGGCCGACAAGGTGCGCGACTGGGACACCGAAGCCCTCAGCTTCAAGGCCACCGGCCAGCAATGCGAGCGCTTCGGCTTCGACGCCACCGTCGCGCCGGGCGACGTGCTGGCGCTGGGCGGCATGGAATGGCGCGCGCTGGGCGCGCCCGGGCACGACCCGCACTCGCTGATCTTCCACTGCGCCGAGGCGCGCGTGCTGATCTCGGCCGACGCGCTGTGGGAAAACGGCTTCGGCATCATCTTCCCGGAACTCGACGGCCGCTCCGGCTTTGCCGAAACGCGCGCCACGCTGGAGCTGATCGGCGCGCTCGACGTGCGCCTCGTCATCCCGGGCCACGGCGCGCCCTTCGGCGACCTCGCCGGCGCGCTGCGGCGGGCCCATTCGCGCCTCGACTACCTGGCGGCCGACCCGCTGCGCAACGCCCAGAACGCCGTCAAGGTGCTGCTCAAATTCCTCCTGTTGGAGCGGCAGAGCATCGCGCTGGCCGACGTGCCGGCCCTGCTGACGGCGATGCCGGTGTTCGACACCGCCAACCGGCGCTTCCTGCAAAAGCAGCCGGAAGCGCTGGGCCAATGGGCCGTCGAACAACTACTGAGAGCCGGCGCCGCGCGCATCGAAGGCGAGCACTTACTCAACGAAGCATGACCAGACCCAAAACCGGGAAAACCGGGGACAGACGGGGAGGCCGAGTCCACGATTTCCGAGCCCCAAAAAATCGTGGTCTGTCCCCGGTTTTCTGTCCCCGGTTTTCCCATCCGATTCACTTTTCGTCCGCGAGTTATCCATGACATTGCCAGTTGTGTTGCAAAACCTGAGTCTTCCGGTGATCGCTTCGCCGATGTTCATCGCCAGCGGCCCGGCCCTGGTCGCGGCGCAGTGCAAGGCCGGTATTGTTGGCGCTTTCCCGGCGCTGAACGCGCGCCCGGCGGAGTTGCTCGATGTCTGGTTGACGGATCTGCAGGCCGAGCTGGCCGCCTTCCAGGCCGCCAATCCCGCCGCCAGGGTCGGGCCGATCGCCGTCAATCAGATCGTGCATCAGTCGAATGACCGCCTGGCGCACGATGTCGCCGTCTGCGTCGCGCACAAGATCCCCATCATCATTTCTTCGCTGCGCGCGCCGCCCAGGGAGATGCTCGACGCGATCCATGCTTACGGCGGGATCGTGCTGCATGATGTGATTTCGATCCGCCACGCCCACAAGGCGTTGGAGGCGGGCGTCGACGGTCTGATCCTGGTGGCCAGCGGCGCCGGCGGCCACGCCGGTACGCTGTCGCCGTTCGCGCTGGTGGGCGAGGTGCGCAAGTTCTTCGCGGGACCGCTGGCGCTGTCGGGCTCCATCGCCACCGGCGACGCCATCCTGGCCGCGCAGGCGATGGGCGCCGATCTGGCGTACATCGGTTCGCGCTGGCTGGCGACCAAGGAATCGAACGTCAGCGACGGCTACCGCGACGCCATCGTCGCGTCGGCGGCGGCCGATATCGTCTACACGAATCTGTTCACCGGCGTGCACGGGAATTATCTGAAGAAGTCCATCCTCGCCGCCGGCCTGGATCCGGACGCCTTGCCGCAGGCGGACAAGAGCGCGATGAATTTCGGCTCGGGCAGCGCCAAGGCCTGGCGCGATATCTGGGGCGCCGGCCAAGGCGTGGGTCTGATGGACGATGTGCCGACGGTGGCCGAGATGGTGGCGCGCCTGCAGCGCGAATACGCCGCCGCCAGGGCGCGATTGAGCTTGTAAGGCGGCGGGTTTTTTCGGGCGGCGACCAGCGCCGCCGCCTGAAGCGCGGCGTGGTTTAAGGCGCGCTGTTCAGGTCCTCGGGGCGGATCGCCCACAGGCCCGGCAGGTTGCGCCAGTAGCCGTAGGCGTCCATGCCGAAGCCGACCACGAAGCGGTTCGGGATCACCAGGCCGACGATGTCGGCCTTGACCGGCTTGGCCTTGCCGATGGCCTTGTCGGCGAAGACCGCCAGCACCACTTCGGCGGCGCCCATGTCGAGCAGGCGCTGCTTGACGTGGGCCAGCGTTTCGCCCTCGTCGAGGATGTCGTCGAGGACGATGACGGTGCGCCCTTCCACGTTGGCGCGGGGAATCACCTTCCACACCACGGCGCCGCCGCGGTCGTCGTCGCCGTAGCGGCTGACGTGGATGTAGTCGAATTCCAGCGGGAACGTCAGTTGCGGCAGCAGGTTGCCGGTGAAGACCACGGCGCCGCCCATGACGCCCAGCACCAGCGGGAATTCTTCGCAGTCCGGCTGGTTGAAACGGGTGTTGAGCACATCGGCCATGCGCGTCACCGCCGCCTGCACCGTGTCTTGATCGAAAATTAACTCCGCGTTTTTCAGCAGGGCGCGGGCCCGTTGATGATGAAATTCTTGCATGATCTTTGGCCAAATGGTGAATCCCGACATTATCCCGCAATTCGCTCCCGGCCTGTCGGACTTGAACTGACGCACCTCCGATGAATTCTTGAACTAGTCAAGAAATAGGCGGAATGCGTCAGTTTTTTGATGATTTTTGCGGTTTTCTGGTCAATTTCCTTGTCCATCCAAATTTTGGACGCAATGCGGCCATCCGTTTCAGCTTCCACGCCAGACAGGCCAAGCTCCATTCTCCGCCGACCTGGTCCAGACCCCCGCAGCGAGGACTGACGGAAATCCAACGCCGACTTGCTGATGCCAAAAACCGGTTCGATGGTGTGCTTGAGCAGTGCGTACTGCGCGCGCCCGGCCTTGGTTTTGAGCGTGTGCCCCATGATCTGGAGCGCGCACAAGGGGTGAGGAGGACGCATGGCTAGCCATGCGACGACGAGCAAGGCCTTCCCCGCTTCCGAGGGGCCGGCAGCAGGCGGCGCCTCGTCTACTGGGATAGGCTCTTAGACGATGTCCCGTCGCGCTGGACATTCTGGCAATGGCAGCCGGCGCCCGGCCATCTTGCCGCGCTGTGCGTGGCGGCAGCGCCGGGAACCCGCACCGCGCTGGCCTTGCGGCGTTGTATTTCCCTGCGGCATAAATCTTTCATGAATTGCCCAATGCTGCGCAGCCCGCAGCCGTAGTTGTGCCCCTCTTTGGCCTGCAATTTTCGCAGCCAGCACATATTTTCCGCGGCCTTCCCGCTTTTTTGTGACATTTATGAACCCTTTCGAGCCGCCGCGCGCTCTTAGCCTACAGCAGTCCCCTACTTCACCTTACCAGGAGAGCCTAACCATGTTTTTTCAAAAGAACCTGCCTGCTGTCGAGCGCGCTTGCCGAGTCTGTATCGGTCTCATCGTCCTGTGCGGCGGCTTCTTTTTCGCGCCGGAAGACTGGATGAAATGGAGCGCCGTCGCCGTCGGCGCCATTGCCGCGTGTACCGGCTTCATCGGCTTTTGCCCCATGTGCGCGATGGTCGGACGCAAGCTATAAGGGCGCTGGCCCCTGCAGCCAAGCTGCCGGGGCCAGCGGGCGGAGAATATCGAACGTTGAAATGGAGGGTATATGTTTTGCAGTACATCAATCGGAATGCATTTGTTCAAGGGCGTAGCGGCGTTCACGCTGATCGCACTCGCCATTTATTTGGGTAGCAGCCAGTTGCTGCTGGCCGTCCCGATGGTCATTGGCGCCATTTTTCTGTTGCGCGGCTGTCCTATGTGTTGGCTGAAGGGCTTGCTTAAAACAATCGAAAACCGCCGCAAGCAGAAGTCAGAACAAGCCTAGCCAGCAGAGCGCCAACGGTGCCAGACATCTGCCGGCCCAGTGCGGAATGGCAGCAGTCTTAACGAGCATTGCTCCTTAAGACTGCTCAGCGAATAAAATAATTTTTCTGGAGTAACTAGATGGCGATTGAGCAATCCAACCCGTCAGCGACCGCTTTACGGCCCCGCGCCGCGGATCCTGTTGCCACTCAAAAGTGGCCGGCCGGGACGCGTCAAGGCGGTGCTGTGTCTGGTTTTGCTGACGGCCAGCGCTGTCGGCGGCCGTATGTGGTGGCGCAGTTATTATTTTGAGCAAACGGATAATGCCTATCTGGCAGGCCACGTCGGCACCATTTCTTCGCGCATCCCGGGCGTCGTCAGCAAGGTTCTGGTATCTGAGAAGCTGTTGGTGCATCAGGACTAGGCACCGCTCAGGATAAGATGCCATGCAGCAGCGTTTCCGGGAAGGGCTGCAGCAGTTCTGCTATGTATTGCAAATGCCGCATTAAATATCTGTACTTTGGCGTGCAGCATAATAATGCTTGCATAGATATAATTTCACTCGGCAAGCGCTATTGCCGCATCTTCGCCGACTTTTTTATCCTCTCCTCCTGCCCATGATCCATATCGAAGGACAACTGATTGAAGATGCCTGCAAAGGCAATCTCGCCGCCATAGAGAAGCTGTTGCTGATCTCGCAACCAGATTTGAAGCGCTTCGCGCGCCGTTCCTGTGCGACCAGCGAAGATGCGGAGGACGCGGTACAAGTAGCGCTTTGGAAACTGCATCGGAAGATCGGTACTTTGCGCGCCGTCTCGGCCTTGGCCAGCTGGATGTTCCGTATCATTGAACGGGAGTGCTACCGCCTGTTCCGGATGCAAAGAAAAACGGAAGAGCTGACCGAACTGGTCGAGGAGTCCATGCAGCACCCGCCGGAGCCGCACGCCTTGCGCCAGGATCTTGCTGCGGCGATGTCGGCCTTGCCGGCGGAATACCGTGAAGTGCTGATACTGCGCGACGTCGACGAATTCACGGCGCCGGAAGTGGCGGCGCATCTGAATATTTCAGTGTCTGCCGTCAAGAGCCGCTTGCACCGCGCCCGCGCCATGATGCGCGAGGGGCTGATGGCAAGCGGCTACGTGTCGGCCTATCTGGAGGCGGCGGCCTAAGAGCCTATCCCAGTAGACGAAGCGCCGCCTGCTGCCGGCCCCCCGGAAGCGGGGACGGCGTTGCTCGTCGTAGCATGGCTAGCCATGCGTCCTCCTCCCGCCTTGTCCGCGCTCCCGATGGAGCAACATCCGGCGACGCTCCCTACTGGGATTGGCTCTTAGCTGTAGTCGCGCCGGTCGTCGATGATTTTGCCGTCGGCCGGCAGGCTGCCCGGCGCGACGATGCACACTTCGCCGCGCAGCTTGGTCAGTTCGCGTATCGTCACGACGATGGCCGCCGCCGCGTCGCCCGGCTGGGCCATTTCGCAATGCAGCGTCATGGTTTCGGCGCCGATGCGTCCCGTCAGCACCAGGCGCGCCCTGGCCACGCCGGCGTGGCGGCGCGCGATCTCGTGCACCTGCGAGGGGTGGACGAACATGGCGCGCACCTTGGTCGACTGGTCGGCCCGCCCCAGCCAGCCCTTGATGCGCACGTTGCTGCGCGCGCCGCCGCCGCCCTCTCCCCCGACCAGGATGGCCGACAGGTCGCCGGTGGCGAAGCGGATCAGCGGGTAGTCGGCGTTGAACAGCGTCACCAGCACCTCGCCGATCTCGCCCGGCGCGACCGGTTCGCCGCTGCCGGGGTGGACGATCTCCAGCAGCACGTCCTCGTCGAGCACCATGCCGGCGTCGAGCTGGCCGCCGCTGGCCGTTTCGTAGGCGATGCTGCCGATGTCGGCCGAGGCGTAGGTCTGGAACACCTGCGCCACGCCGTTGGCGCGGAACCAGGCGCGCAGCGATTCGGGCAGCGCCTCGGCGCCCATCACGGCGCGCCGCACGCTGCTGATGTCGGCGCCCATGGCCTGCGCCTTTTCGATGATCAGCTTGAGGAAGGAGGGCGTGCCGATGTAGGTGTCGGGGCGCAGTTCGGCCATCGCCTGGACCTGCATTTCGGTCTGTCCGCTGCCGGCCGGGATGACGGTGCAGCCGATGCGCGCGGCGCCGCCCTCGACCATGAAGGCGGCCGGCGTGAAGTGGTAGGAGAAGCAGTTCTGCAGCAGGCCGCCGGCGCGCACGCCGGCCGCGTACATGGGCCGGGCGAAGCGCCACCAGTCGGCGCCGCGCCCCTCCGGGTCGTAGATCGGGCCGGGCGACATGAAGACGCGCGCCAGGTCCCCGGTGGCGGTGCTGGTCAGGCCGCCGAAGGGATGGGCTTCGCGCTGCAGGCGCTGCAGGTCGGACTTGCGCGTCACCGGCAGGCGCGCCAGCGCGGCGCGGCTGTCGACGGCGGCGGCGTCGACGCCGGCCAGGATGCGCGCCCAGCCGGGCGCGCGCTGGGCCTGGGCGATCAGCAGCGGCAGGCGCGCCATCAACTCGCGTTCGCGCACCGCGGGCGGGCGTTGTTCCAGGCTGTCGAGCGTATCGGTCATTTTTCCTGCCCTTCCATGTCACGTTGCAGTTTCTTGGTCAACTTGGAGAAGACCAGTTGGTAGGCGCGTTGCAGCAGGGCCGCCGCCTCGCGGTCGTCGAGCGCCTCGGGGGCGGTGATCTGCACCCATTTCGCCCGCGCCAGATAGGGCGCCGGGACGATGCCGGGCCGGTCGGTGAGTTCGAGGAAGCGCCCGTCCTCGACCTTGAAGCTGAGCCTCGCCTCGCCGCGGCCGTGGCTGACCAGGGCGAACATCTTCAGGCCGATCGTGAACACCTGCGTGCCGCCCCATTTCTCGTCTTCCCGGGCGCCCGGCATGGCGCGGCACAGCGCCATCGCTTGTGGCAGATTCATGGCGCTCCTCAGGCCAGCCAGCGTTTGCGGCGGCGGTAGAATTTCATGTCGCGGAAGCTCTTGCGCCCGGCGCCGGAGACGCCCAGGTAGAATTCCTTGACGTCCTCGTTGCTGGCCAGTTCGGCGGCGGCGCCCTCCATGACGACGCGGCCGTTCTCCAGGATGTAGCCGAAGTCCGCGTAGCGCAGCGCGACGTTGGTGTTTTGCTCGGCCAGCAGGAAGGAGACGTTTTCCTTGTGGTTCAGGTCCTTGACGATGCCGAAGATCTCTTCGACGATCTGCGGCGCGATGCCCATCGACGGCTCGTCGAGCAGGATCATGGACGGCTTGGCCATCAGGGCGCGGCCGATGGCGCACATCTGCTGCTCGCCGCCGGAGGTGTAGCCGGCCTGGCTGGCGCGGCGCTCGCGCAGGCGCGGGAAGTAGTGGTAGACCTTGTCGAGCGACTCCTTCAGCTCGGCGCGCGAGATCTGCCGCGTGTAGGCGCCGGTGAGCAGGTTTTCCTCTATCGTCAGGTGGCCGAAGCAGTGGCGCCCCTCCATCACCTGCGACAGGCCGCGCTTGACCAGTTCGTTCGGCGTCAGCTGGTCGACGCGCTCGCCGCGGAACTGCACCTCGCCCTTGGTGACGTCGCCGCGCTCGCCGCGCAGCAGCGTCGAGATGGTTTTCAGGGTGGTCGATTTGCCGGCGCCGTTGGCGCCCAGCAGGGCGACGATCTTGCCCTGCGGGACTTGCAGCGAGACGCCCTTCAGGACCAGGATCACGTGGTCGTAGATGACTTCGATGTTGTTGACCGACAGGTAGGGCTGGCTGGCTGTTGTCATGGCTGTTTTTCAAAGAGTTAAAGCGCGGCGCTGCGGGCCGGGCGGCGGCGGGGCGGCGGGCCCGCGGCCCGCATCCCCGCCGGCGGCATGCCTATTTCATGCAGGCCGGGGTGATTTTTTTCTCGGCCGCGTACCTGGCCGCCGATTCGTCGACCAGGCGCCGCGTCAGCGCCTTGTCGCCGACGATCCAGTTGGGCGTGATGGCGTTCCACTTCTTGCCGTCCCACTGCTGCACCTTGACGGCGCCGGAGCCCTCGTGGTCCTCGCAACTGGTCTTCACGGTCGGGAACATGCCCAGCGCGCCGACGGCCTTCTGGCGCGCCTCGTCGATGTTCAGGTTCTCCAGGCCCCAGCGCACCTGCTCGCCGCTCATCGGCTTGCCCTTGCCGAAGTGCTCCTGGGCGGCGCGGATGGCCTCCACCCAGAGGATGCCGGCGGTGACGCCGCGCATGTGGTAGACCGAGTTGACGCGCGCGTGGTCGGCCAGGTTGCCCTTGCCGGCGGCGTAGAGTTTCTTGCTGATGTCGTCCATCACCGGATAATTGCCCGGCGTGTTGAAGGTCATCGCGCTGTAGCCCTTGGCGGCGTCGCCGGAGGGGATGGTGTCCTCCTCCGAGCCGGCCCACCAGACGCCCAGCATCTTTTCGCGCGGGAAGCCGTTGCGCTGCGCCGTCTTGATGGCCACCGAATTCATCACGCCCCAGCCCCACAGGATCACGTAGTCGGGATTGGCCTGGCGGATCTGCAACCACTGCGACTGCTGCTCGCTGCCCGGCGGCGCCACGGCGATTTTGACCAGCTCGAAGCCGTACTGTTTGGACAAGGCCTCGAGCACCGGCAGCGGCTCCTTGCCGAAGGCCGAGTCGTGGTACAGGTGCACGATCTTCTTGCCCTTCAGTTTGTCCATCCCGCCGCTCTTCTCGCCCAGGTACTTGATCATGCCGGCGGCCTGGTTCCAGTAGCTGGTGATGAGCGGGAAGACGTAGGGGAAGGTCTTGCCGTTGGCGGCGTCGGAGCGGCCGTAGCCGAGCATCGTCAGGGGGATCTTGTCCTGCGCGATGCGGTCGAGGATGCCGTAGGCGACGCCGGTCGAAAGCGGCTCGACCAGGGTGGCGCCGCCGTTCTTGGTCTTCAGGCGCTCGTAGCATTCGATGCCGCGCGAGGGGTTGTATTCGGTTTCGCACTCCTCCCAGCTGATCTTGACGCCGTTCACGCCGCCGGACAGGTTGACCAGGTTGAAGTAGTCGATGACGCCGCCGTAGAAGCCGGAGCCGCCGGCCGCGTAGGGGCCGACGCGGTAGGACGGCAGGGCGATGAATTGTTCCTGCGCCAGCGCGGCGCCGGCGGCGGTCAGGGCGGCGGCGCCGATGGCGGCGCCCAGCAACAGCGATTTGATGCTCTTCATTGCGTTGTCTCCTCGGTGATTCGATGAAATTGCATGCGTGTCGGACTGCGTTCCGTGTCTCCCGGCCCGGCCTAGTGCGGGAAGGGCCACAGACGCAGTTTCTCTTTCGCGATCTGCCATAAACGCGCCAGGCCGTGCGGCTCGACGATCAAGAAAAACACGATCAGGGCGCCGAACACCATCAGTTCCAGGTTCGAGGCCACGTTGGTCGGCAGCGACAGCGCGTGCGCCAGTATATTCAGGAAAATCGGCAGCAGCACGATGAAGGCGGCGCCCAGGAAGGAGCCGAGGATGGAGCCGACGCCGCCGATGATGATCATGAACAGGATGCGGAAGGACAGGTCGAGGTTGTAGGCTTCCGGCTCGACCGTGCCGAGGTAGGCGTAGGCGTACAGCGCGCCGGCCACGCCGCAGTAGAAGGAGCTGACGGCGAAGGCCAGCAGCTTGGTGCGCATGGGCCGGAAGCCGATCACCTCGGCGGCCATGTCCATGTCGCGCACCGCCATCCAGGAGCGCCCGACGTTGGAGCGGATCATGTTCTTGGCCAGCAGCGCCAGCACCGACACGATGGCCAGCACCAGCACGTATTTGCTGGCCGGGGTGTCGAACTGGTAGCCGAGGATGCTCATCTTCTGCGCCGTGATGACGCCCGAGGAGCTGTAGTTGGTCAGGTAGGGGATCTTGGTCAGGCACCAGACCACGAAGAACTGCGTGGCCAGGGTCGAGGCGGCCAGATAGAAGCCGCGGATGCGCAGCGAGGGCAGGCCGAAGGCGATGCCGACCATGGCCGCGCACAGGCCGCCCAGCGCGAAGGCGAGCAGGATGGGCATGCCGGGCATGCGCGCGACGAAGTTGTAGGAGGCGAAGGCGCCCACCGCCATGAAGGCGGCCGTGCCCAGCGAGAGCTGGCCGGCGTAGCCGGTCAGGATGTTCAGGCCGAGCGCGGCGAGGGCGAAGATCAGAAACGGAATCATGATCGCCGACAGCGTGTAGGCCGAGGCGACGAAGGGCAGCACCAGCAGCGCCACGGCCAGCGTGAGCAGCAGCGCGACGCGGTCCTGGCGGATCGGCAGGATCTGGTTGTCGGCCTGGTAGCTGGTCTTGAATTGTCCTGCTTCGCGGTAGATCATGTGTGTCCTTGGTGGTGAGGCCGGGTGTTCGGCTGGTCTGTTGCGGAGGCCCGGCCGGCTATATCCTGCGGATGATTTTTTCGCCGAACAGGCCTTCCGGGCGCACCAGCAAAAAGAGCAGCGCCAGCACGTAGGGGAACCAGCCTTCGATGCCGCCGCCGACCAGCGGTCCCAGATAGACCTCGGCCAGCTTCTCCGAGGCGCCGATGATCAGGCCGCCGACGATGGCGCCCGGCACCGAGGTGAAGCCGCCCAGTATCAGCACCGGCAGCGCCTTCAGGGCGATGAAGGTGAGGGCGAACTGGACGCCGTTGCGGGCGCCCCTCAGCAGGCCGGCGACCAGCGCCACCAGCCCGGCCACCGACCACACCACGGCCCAGATGCGCTGCAGGGGAATGCCCACCGCCAGCGCGGCCTGGTGGTCGTCGGCCACGGCGCGCAGCGCGCGGCCCACCTTGGTCTTCGAGAACAGCAGGGCCAGCGCCGTCACCAGCAGGGCGCAGATGGCGGCCGCGACGACGTCGAACTGCGAGACGATGATGTTGAACTTGTCGAGCAGGTACTGGATCGGCACGTCCTCGATGGGCAGGTCCAGCTTGTGCACCTGCGAGCCCCAGATGAGTTGCGCCAGGCCCTCGATGAAGAAGGCCAGGCCGATGGTGGCCATGAACAGGGTGATCTCGGGCTGGTTCACGAGCGGGCGCAGGACCACTTTTTCGATGGCCATGCCGAGCGCGATCATGACGAGCATGGTGACGGGGATGGCGACCCACAGCGGGGCGCCGAACTTGTCGACGATGCCGACGCAGGTCAGGGCGGCGAAGAACACCATCGCGCCCTGGGCGAAGTTGAACACGCCGGAGGCCTTGTAGATCAGCACGAAGCCGATCGCCACCAGCGCGTACATGACGCCCGAGAGCAGGCCGCCGATCAGTACCTCGAAGAAAAAACTGATGTTCATCTGCTTCCCTTAATGTGCCACGCCGAGGTAGGCGTTGATGACGTCCTGGTTGTTGCGCACCGCGTCGGGCGTGCCGTCGCCGATTTTCTTGCCGTAGTCGAGCACCACGACGCGGTCGGAGATGTCCATCACCACGCCCATGTCGTGCTCGATGAGGACGATGGTGGTGCCGAACTGGTCGTTGACGTCGAGGATGAAGCGGCACATGTCCTGTTTCTCCTCGACGTTCATGCCGGCCATCGGTTCGTCGAGCAGCAGGATGTCCGGTTCGGCCGCCAGCGCGCGGCCCAGCTCGACGCGCTTTTGCAGGCCGTAGGGCAGGCGCCCCACCGGCGTCTTGCGGATCGCCTGGATCTCCAGGAAGTCGATGACCTGCTCGGCCTTCTCGCGGTGGGCGATCTCCTCGCGCCGCGCCGGCCCCCAGTACAGGGCCTGGAGGAGGAAATTCGACTTCATCTTCAGGTTGCGCCCGGTCATGATGTTGTCGAGCACCGTCATGCCCTTGAACAGGGCGATGTTCTGGAAGGTGCGCGCGATGCCGGACTTGGCGGCGGCGTAGCAATCCATGCCCTTGCGGTGTTCGCCGCGGTAGATGATTTCGCCCTTCTGCGGCCGGTAGACGCCGTTGATGACGTTCAGCATCGAGCTCTTGCCGGCGCCGTTCGGGCCGATGATGGCGCGGATCTCGTGCTGTCTGACGTCGAAGGAGATGTCGGTGAGCGCCTTCACGCCGCCGAAGGAGAGGGAAATGTTTTTCAGGTCGAGGATCACCGGGCCGGTCTTGCGCCCGGTGCCGAAATGACCGTCCGGTTCGTTCATCAGCATCGTCTCTGTCTCCCTCATGCGGCTTGGCCGAGCGCCGGGAAAGTCCGGCTGTCCCAGATCTGCAGCTCGGCGCTGGACGAGCCGCTGCGGCCGTCCTCGAACTTGACCTGGATGTCGATGTACTGCGTCTGCTTGCCCTCGTACAGGGCGGCGATCAGCGGCGCGTATTTGTCGGCGATGAAGGCGCGCCGCACCTTGCGCGTGCGCGTCAGCTCGCCGTCGTCCGGATCCAGCTCCTTGTGCAGCACCAGGAAGCGGTGGATCTGCGTGCCCGCCATCAGCGCCTCGGCGGCCAGCTCCAGGTTGACCTTTTCGACGCAGTCGCGCACCAGTTCATAGGTCTGCGCGCGGGCCGCCAGGTCGGTGTAGCCGGCGTAGGCGATGCCGCGCCGCTCGGCCCAGTTGCCGACCGCTTCGAGGTCGATGTTGACGAAGGCGCACACCCGGTCGCGGGCGTGGCCGAAGGCGACCGCCTCCTTGATGAAGGGGAAGAACTTGAGCTTGTTCTCGATGTAGTTGGGGGCGAAGATGGCGCCGTCCGTCATGCGTCCGACGTCGGCGGCGCGGTCGATGATCTTCAGGTGGCCCTCGCTGTCGAACAGGCCGGCGTCGCCGGTGTGGAAGTAGCCGTCGGCGTCGATCACCTCGGCGGTGGCGTCGGGCCGCTTGTAGTAGCCGCTCATGGTCGCCGGCGACTTCACCAGCACCTCGCCGTTGGCCGCCAGCCTGACCTCGACGCCGGGCGCCGGCAGGCCGACGCTGTCGAACTTGATGTTGCCGTCCGGTTGCAGGCAGACGTAGGCGCAGGTTTCGGTGGAGCCGTACAACTGCTTCAGGTTGACGCCGATCGAGCGGTAGAAGCGGAACAGGTCGGGGCCGATGGCGGCGCCGGCCGTGTAGGCGACGCGCACGCGCGACAGGCCCAGCACGTTCTTCAACGGGCCGTAGACCAGCAGGCTGCCCAGGGCGTAGGCGAGGCGCTCGCGCGCCGCCACCGGCCTGCCGTCGAGGATGGCGGCGCCGCTGCGCTTGGCCACGGCCATGAAGTGGTGGAACATGCGGCGCTTCAGCGGGCCGGCGTCCTCCATGCGTATCATGACGCTGGTGAGCATGTTCTCGAACACCCGCGGCGGCGCGAAGTAGCAGGTCGGGCCGATCTCGCGCATGTCGATCTGCACCGTGTCGCCCGATTCCGGGCAGTTGACGGTGAAGCCGGCCACCATCGCCTGGGCCAGCGAGAACAGGCAGTCGCCCACCCAGGCCATGGGCAGATAGGAGAGGATGTCCTCGGCGTCGCTGAGCGCGTCGAAGGCGACCCCGCCGGCGCCGGCCGCCAGCAGCGCGGCGTGGCTCTGGCAGACGCCCTTCGGCTTGCCGGTGGTGCCCGAGGTGTAGAGGATGACGGCGGTGTCCTCGCCCTTGCCGGCGGCCACGGCGGCGGCGAAGAAGTCCGGCTGGGCCAGGTCGTGGGCGCGCCCCAGCTCCTGCAACTGGGCCAGGGAAAGCAGGCCCGGCTGGCGGTAGTGGCGCATGCCGCGCTCGTCGTCGTAGGCGATGTGGCCGATGCGCGGATACAGGGCCTTCACCTCGCTGAGCTTGTCGACCTGTTCCTGGTCCTCCACGATGGCGTAGGCGATGTCGGCGTTCTCCAGCACGAAGGCCATGTCGGCCGCTGGCGCGTCCTGGTACAGGGGCACGGGCACGCCGCCCAGGCATTGCGCCGCCAGCATGGCCCAGTACAGGCGGGGCCGGTTGTCGCCGATGATGGCCAGGTGCATGCCGCGGCCGAAGCCGAGCGCGGCCAGGCCGCAGGCCAGCGCGCGCACCTCCGCGTTCACCTCGGCCCAGGTCCAGCTTTGCCAGATGCCCAAATGCTTTTCGCGGAAGGCCGGCTTGCCGGGCCTGACCATCCCGTGCTGCAATAAACGCCGGGGGAAAGTCTGTGTATCTACGACTGCTAATGTCTGCACCAGTGTCTCCCTGTTGCTTTTGTCCCAGAGCGTCGTCATCAAATGCGATGCGACGCGCGTTGGTCTGCGTTTTTGTGTGATGATATTAGCTTGCGTTGATACGCCGTGTTGTCTTTTCGGGGACATTTGCCACTTTTTCAATGGTGCGCCGCACAATGATGAACACTGAAGTGAGTTTGCGGGATGCGCTGCGCGCCACCATCTGGGCGCGCATGCTGAACGCCGAGCAAATGGCGCGCGTCGAAGCGGAGACCTTCGAGACCTTCGTGCCCAAGGGCGGCTTCGTCTGCCACAAGGGCGAGGCGGTGGAGAACTGGATCGGCATCGTCGCCGGGATGGTGAAGATGAACAATTTTTCGCCCAACGGCAAGAGCGTCACCTTCACCGGCGTGCCGCCCGGCGGCTGGTTCGGCGAGGGTTCGCTGCTCAAGCAGGAGACGCGCAAATACGACGCGATGGCGCTGCGCGACAGCCGCATCGCGCGCATGCCGGCCAGCACCTTCCACTGGCTGCTCGACACCAGCCTGCCGTTCACGCGCTTTCTATTGATGCAGCTCAACGAGCGTCTCGGCCAGTTCATCGGCATGGTCGAGAACGAGCGCCTGCTCGACATCAACACGCGCGTCGCCCGCTGCCTGGCGTCGCTGTTCCATTCCCACCTGTATCCGGGCATCGAACAGTTGGTGCAGATTTCCCAGGAGGAGATCGGCCTGTTGTCGGGCGCCTCGCGGCAGCGCGCCAACCAGGCCCTGCAGGTGCTGGAGAAGCTCGGCCTGCTGCGCCTGGACTACGGCGGCATCCGCGTGCTCGACCTGGACGGCTTGCGCCGCTATGAGGCGTAAACGGTACAGTAGGGCGGTCAACGTTGGCAGGGGCTTTACATTTCTTGACGGCAACACTATTTCGATCGACAATATGCGCCGGATGACACGCTAAATACCGCCTCGGAATAGAGTGTGGGATGGCTGTGGTTCTGGTCGGAAGCGATGCAAGGCGCCCGCTCCGCCGCAGTGCGGGCACTGCACGGGGCGGGCAACACTGCCGCGCACCGGCCAGAGCCACAGACGTCCGCACGGTATTCCGAGGCGGTGCTCAGAGGTTTCAGCAGGGCCGGACGCGGGCGCGTCTTAAATTGCGGGGAGATGTGTGATGATGGACGAATACGTTATTGGCCTGTACTGGAAGGGAAATCCCCTGACCCTGCGGGAGTACGCCGACAAGGTGCGGGAGTTCCTGCATTTCCTGGAGCAGACCCACCCGGTCTTCGAGGCGATGGAATGGGTGGGCGACGAGAAGGAGCCGGTCGTCAAGCTGATGCCGAAACTGTCGAATCTGGACAAGCTCATCTACAAGCACGCCGGCGGCAGCGACCAGGTCTACAACGTCGCCAATCCGGACGGCACGCCGGTCTGGGCCTCGGTCGGCTGGCGCGGCTTCAACATGAATTTCGTCAATTGCGGCTCGGAGGAGGACGGCATGGTGGCCGTCAACATCCACGCCGGCAAGAGCTCCGAGCAAGTCTACAACACCGTCACGATCCAGTTCCCGACCCCGGACCACCTCAACTTCCCCCATCCCGAATTCTATATTTTCGGCTTCATCCGCGACCTCTTCATCGAGGCCATCAAGTTCTGGCAACCGGAAAAGGCGCGCATCTTCTCCTTCGACTTCGCCGAGGAGGTCGAGGACGCCAAGCCCTACATCGGCGGCTGGCTGGTCTACCTGGCCGATCCGCGCGTGCTGGAACTGCGCAGCGACCCGGCGCTGGCCGACTTCCGCGTCGAGCCGGTGGCCGGCAAGGGCGGCCTGCTGTCCTTCAAGGACGAGATCGTCTTCGTCAACGACGCCGAGCATGTCGAGAAGGCGCAGCGCCTGCGCGGCAAGCTGATCGAACACAAACTCGTCTAGGCGCGGGCGGCCGGGCCGGCGCCGGCCGCCGCTCAGCCGAAGCGCTGCACCAGAAAATCCACGAAGCTGCGCAGTTTGGGCGAGCGGTAGCGATCCGGCAGGTAGACCACGCTCATCGGCCGGCTGGCCAGTTCATGCGCGGGGAACAGCCGGACCAGGCGCCCCGCCTCCACATCGGCCTGCAAGAGAATCGCCGGTTGCAGCACGATGCCCAGGCCGTGCAGGGCGGCGACGCGCAGCGCCTGCCCGTGATTGACCTGCAGGCGCCCCGCGACGGGAATCCGGGACTCGCCCTCCGGGCCGCTCAAGCGCCAGGGCGCCAGGGCCGAGGCCGAGAAGGACAGGCACTCGTGCCCGCCGAGATCCTCCGGCCGCCGCGGCGTGCCGCGCCGCGCCAGATAATCAGGCGAGGCGCAGATCATCAGCCGATACGGCGCCAGCGGCTTGGCCACCAGCCCGGAATCGGGCAACTGGCCGATGCGGATGGCCACCTCGAACCCCTCCTCCACCAGATCCACCACGCGGTCGTTCAGGGCCACCTCGATGCTGACCTGCGGATGGCGCTCGAGGTAGGCCGACAGGGCCGGCATCAGCGCTTCGCTGCCGAAGGTGAGGGGCGCGCTGACGCGCAGCTTGCCGGTGGGCGCCAGGCGCAGGTCCTGCGCCTGGGCGTCGGTTTCGGCCACCAGCCTGAGGATCTCCTTGCAGCGCAGATAGTAGTCCTCGCCGAAGGCCGTCAGGTGCTGGCGCCGGGTCGTGCGGTTCAGCAGGCGCATGCCCAGGCGTTCCTCCAGGGTGCGCAGGTGTTTGCCGGCCATCGTCGCCGAGATGCCGCAGGCCGTGGCGGCGGCGCTGAGGCTGCCCTTTTCGACGGTCAGGGCGTACACCTTCATGCTGTCGAGCAAATCCATTTAAAACTCCTGATGTCAAATGCATCAATAAAATCGCAGTTTATCTCCAAATTATTTTAAATGATACTGGGGGCCTTCCTCGCAGGCGGAGTGGCCAGGCGCCGCTCTGGCTTGTCGCGTGATTCCAAGGTCACGGGCAGGCAGGCTGCGCCACCCGACACGAGTTGCATTTAAGAAAAGAGATTATGAAAGCCATCCAACTTAGCGCTGCCACCCTCGGCGCCTTGCGCCAGACCGAACTGCCCGACCCGAAGGCCGCTCGCGGCGAGGTGCTGGTGCGCCTGCGCGCCGCCACGCTGAACTTCGTGGATGTGGCCATCGCGACGGGCCACTTCCCCGGCGCGGGCTTCCCCATGATTCCGGTTGCCGACGGCGCGGGCGAGGTCGCCGCGCTGGGCGACGGCGTCAGCGGCCTGGCCATCGGCGCGCGGGTGATCCCGCACTTCATGCCGAACTGGCGGGGCGGTGCCATCACGCCGCGCAATGTGGCCGCGATGCGCGGCGTTACGCTGCCGGGCTCGCTGGCCGAATACGTCGCCGTGCCCGCCGCCAGTCTCGTCGCCTTGCCGGCCCACCTGGATTTCGTCCAGGGCGCGGCGCTGCCCATTGCCGCAACGAGGGCCTGGAACGCCGTGCGTTCGGCCCGGGTGCGCCCCGGCTCGGTCGTGGTGCTGCTGGGAACCGGCGGCGTCAGTATCTTTGCCTTGCAGTTCGCCAAGGCGTCGGGCGCCACGGTGATCCTCGCGTCCTCGTCCGACGAAAAGCTCGAGCGTGCGCGCCAGATCGGCGCGGATCACCTGATCAACTACCGCGCCACCCCCGCCTGGGACGAGGAAGTGCTGAGGCTCACCGAGGGGCGCGGCGCCGACCTGGTGGTGGAGACGGTTGGCGGGGCGAGCATGGTGCGCTCGCTCAACGCGGCGGCGGTGGGCGGTACGGTGTTCACGGTCGGCTTCGTCGGCGGCACGGCAGCCTCGCTCGACCTGCTGCCTATCATCGTCAAGGCCTTGCGCGTCGTCGGCAACAACACCGGCTCCGTGGCCGACCTGGCGGAGGCGGCCCGAGCCATTGCCGCCCACCGTATCGTGCCGGTCATCGACCGCGTGTTTGACATCGAGGACAGCGCCGCGGCGTATGCCGAACTCAGTGCCGGCGGGCGGCACTTCGGCAAGCTCGGCATCAGGCATTGAGCTTTGGCGCACCCGCCGGATCCTGATCGTGCATCAAGGGATGGCGTGTCCATCCCATCACTGGGCCCGTCTGCCGGGCTGGTTAACGGAGAAACTGAACAATGCGTACAAATGCATCCCCTGAAAAGCGCTTCACCGGACGGACGGTGCTCATCACCGGCGGCGGCAGCGGCATGGGCCGGGCGGCCGCGCTGCGCTTCGGGCGCGAAGGCGCGAACGTCGTGATCGCGGGGCGCCGGCCCGCCGAGCTGAATCAAGTCGTCGCGGAGATCCGGGCCGGCGGCGGCGTCGCCCTGGCCGTCCCGACCGACGTGTCCGACGCGCGGCAGGTCGAGGCGCTGGTGGCGCGGACGGTCGCCACCTTCGGCGCCCTGCACATGGCCTGGAACAACGCCGGTGTGCTGGGCGGCTTCGCGCCGATCCAGGACTGGAGCCTGGCCGACTTCGACGCCGTGATGGCGACCAATCTGCGCGGCGTGTTCGCCTGCCTGAAGTACCAGATCGGCGCCATGCTGGCGGCCGGCACCGGGGGCGCGATCGTCAACACCTCGTCGTGGACGGCGCACGGCGCCATGCCGGGGCTGGCGCCCTACGCGGCGGGCAAGGCGGCCCTGGACGGCATGGTCCGCACGGCCGCGGTGGAGCTGGGTGCGCAGGGGATCCGCCTCAACAACGTCAGTCCCGGCATCATCGCCACGCCGATGGCCAGCGGCGTGCTGGCCAGCGCGACGGCGGCGCTGCCGTTCCAGATGCACACGCCGCTGCAACGCATCGGCCAGCCGGAGGACGTCGCCGACGCGGTGCTGTGGTTGCTCTCCGACGAGGCGCGTTTCGTCACCGGCCAAAGCCTGCTGGTCGACGGCGGTTTCACGCTGGGCGGGCTGCGCCCCTGGTTCAACAACTTTGTCGCCGAACACGTCTGAGTAGCGGGAAACCGCGGGGAAACGGCGCCGGCGCGCCGCAGCGCCGCGGCGCCCCGCGCGCTCCGTGCCGGACGGGCGCGGCGGGGCGGCCATTGCGCCTGCCGGCCCGTCGCCAATCGCGGTATGATAGTGCTTCGCTGTGCCGGCGGACGGCGGAGCCGACACTGGATTTGAGCACGCCCATGCACACACAAGACAACACCGCGCCGGCGGCGCGCCTGGCACAGCTGCGCCACGCCATGCGCGAGCAGCGCATCGACGCCCTCATCGTGCCTTCGGCCGACCCGCACCTGTCCGAATACCTGCCCGGCCGCTGGCAGGGCCGCGAATGGTTGAGCGGCTTCACCGGCTCGGTCGGCACCTTCATCGCCACGGCCGATTTCGCCGGCGTGTGGACCGACGCGCGCTACTGGACCCAGGCCGAGACGGAACTGGCCGGCAGCGGCGTGCAACTCATGAAAATCCCCTCCGGCGCCAGCGTGCTGTACATCGACTGGCTGGCGGCGAACCTGACAGCCGGCCAGAGCGTGGCCGTCGACGGCGCCGTGCTGGGCCTGGCCACGGCGCGCCTGCTGGAGCGCGCGCTGGCCGGCGCCGGCGTGGCGCTGCGCAGCGACATCGACCTGCTCGACGCGGTCTGGCGCGAACGCCCCGGCCTGCCCGAGGGCGCCGTCTTCGAGCATCTGCCGCCCCACGCGGCGCTGCCGCGCGCCGCCAAGCTGGCCGCGCTGCGCGCCGCGATGGCGCAGCACGGCGCCGAGCGGCACATCGTCTCGACCCTGGACGACATCGCCTACCTGTTCAATCTGCGCGGCGCCGACGTCCCTTACAACCCGGTGTTCCTGGCCCACGCCCTGATCGAGCCGCAACGCGCCACGCTGTTCGTCGCCGAGGCCAAGGTGGCGCCGGCGCTGCGCGCCGCGCTGGCCGCGGACGGCGTCGAGCTGGCGCCCTACGCCGCCATGCCGGCGGCCCTGGCGGCGCTGCCGTCCGGCGCCACCCTGCTGCTCGATCCGCGCCGCGTCACCTTCGGCACGCGCGCCGCCGTGCCGGCCGGCGTGGGCGTCGTCGAGGCGGTCAATCCGAGCACCTTCGCCAAGTCGCGGAAAACCGCCGCCGAGGCCGAACACGTGCGCCGCACGATGGAACAGGACGGCGCCGCGTTGTGCGAATTCTTCGCCTGGCTGGAGGCGGCGCTGGCGGCGCCGCGCGCGCCCCTGAGCGAGCTCGATGTCGACCGCGAGCTGTGCGCGGCGCGGGCCCGCCGGCCCGGCTTCGTCAGCCCCAGCTTCGCCACCATCGCCGGCTTCCGCGCCAACGGCGCCATCATGCATTACCGCGCCACCGAGGCGGCCCACGCCGCCATCGAGGGCGACGGCCTGCTGCTGATCGACTCCGGCGGCCAGTACCTGGGCGGCACCACCGACATCACCCGCGTGGTCCCGGTCGGCGCCATCACGGCCGAACAGCGGCGCGATTTCACGCTGGTGCTGAAGGGCGTCATCGCGCTGTCCTCGGCGCACTTCCCGCGCGCCACCAAATCGCCCATGCTGGACGCCCTGGCGCGCGCCCCGCTGTGGGCGGCCGGCGCCGATTTCGGCCACGGCACCGGCCACGGCGTCGGTTATTTCCTCAACGTCCACGAGGGACCGCAGTCGATCTCGCCGTCGACCGCGCCGGAGCCGCACACGGCCATGCAGGAGGGCATGATCACCTCCATCGAACCGGGCTTGTACCGGCCCGGCCGCTGGGGCATCCGCATCGAAAACCTGGTGCTCAACGTGGCCGCCGGGAGCGGCGAATTCGGCGACTTCCTGCGCTTCGAGACGCTGACGCTGTGCCCGATCGACGCCCGCTGCATCGACCCGGCCCTGCTGCGCGCCGACGAACTGGACTGGCTGAACGCCTACCACGCGACGGTGCGGGCGCGCCTGGCGCCGCTGCTCTCGGGCGCCGCGCTGGCCTGGCTGAACACCCGCACGGAGGCCCTGTGAGCGGCCGCTCGACCCGCGCCACCGCAGCCGTGGACCGCCTCAAGGCGCGCAGCGGCAACCCCCAGTACACCATGGCGCGCACCGGCGCCGGCCTGTTCTTCCTCAGCGAAGCGGCCGGCCGGCCGCCCCTGAGCGCGCCGCTGGAGCTGGACGACTTCGTCGCCTTCGTCAACGCGCTGGGGCCGCAGACGCCGCGCCGCGTCAGCAAGCTCGATGTCGCCTTCGAAAAACAATTAACTAAAAAAGCGCCCTGAGGCGCGCCGAAAGACCATTCCATGCCGTCGTTTGAAGTCCTGCGTTCCTACTGGTCGATGGCCGAAGTGGCCACCAACGGGGTCATCCTGCTGAACCTGATCGGCGCCCTGCTGCTCGGCCTGATGGTCGGCTACGAGCGCTCCTACCACGGCCGCGCCGCCGGCATGCGCACCTATGGCCTGGTGTGCATGGCCTCCTGCGCGCTGACCGTCATCGGCGGCTATCCGCAGCACTGGTTCGGCGGCCACATCATGCTGATCACCTCGACCGACCCGACCCGCATCATCCAGGGCATCGTCACCGGCATCGGCTTCCTCGGCGCCGGCGTCATCATGCGCGAGGGCTTCAACATCAGCGGCCTGACGACGGCGGCCTCGATCTGGGCCTCGGCGGTGATCGGCATCATGGTCGGCATCGGCTTCTACCTGTCGGCGATGGGCCTGGCCTTCCTGTGCGCGATGTCGATGATCTTCCTGTTCCGGGTCGAAGCCTGGCTGCCGTCGCGCCACGCGGTGGCCATCACGATGCGCTTCAAGAAGGACTACCTGCCGCGCGAGGACGCGCTGCGCCGCATCGCCCTGAGCCGCGGTTACGAAATCGCCGGCGGCTCGCTGATGATAGGCAGCGAGGCCGGCCTGCAGGAGTGGCGCTTCGTCGCCATCGCGCTCTCCAAGCACAGCGGCGCGACGCTGTCCGAATTGTCGGCCGAGCTGACCGCCTTCGACGGCATCGAGGGCTTCCAGCTCTCGCATGCCCGCAACTGAGGTGGCCGCCTTGCACGCCGACGCCGCCGCCGTCCTCGATTTCTGGTTCGCGCCGCCGGACGGCGCGCGCGCCGAGTGGTTCCGCAAGGACGCCGCCTTCGACGCGCGGATCCTGGCCCGCTTCGGCGCGTTGATCGGCGCCGCCGCCGGGGGCGGCCTGCGCGACTGGGACGCGGCCGGGGCGCCCGGCGCGCTGGCGCGCATCCTGCTGCTGGACCAGTTCACGCGCAACGTCTGGCGCGACACGCCGGCGGCCTTTTCCGGCGACGCGCTGGCCCTGCAGGCGGCGCTGGCGCTGGTCGACAGCGGCGCCGACCAGGCGCTGCCGCCGTGGCGGCGCGCCTTCGTCTACCTGCCCTTCGAGCACGCCGAGGACGCCGCCCAGCAGCAGCGCGCCGTCGCGCTGTTCGAGCGCCTCGCGGCGGCCGCGCCCGGCTTCGAGGGCATGCTCGATTTCGCGCGCCGCCACCGCGAGGTGATCGCGCGCTTCGGCCGCTTCCCGCACCGCAACGCCATCCTGGGCCGGCCCTCGACGCCGGCCGAGCTGGACTTCCTGGCCCAGCCGGGTTCGAGCTTCTGATGCGCAGCCTGAACATCGTCGGCGCCGGCCACGTCGGGCGCGTGCTGGGCCGCCTGTTCGCCGCGCGCGGCGCCTTCCGCGTGCAGGACGTGCTGACCCGCTCGCCGGCCTCGGCGCGCGCGGCCGTGGCCTTCATCGGCGCCGGCGCGGCCGTCGCCGGCTACGCGCAACTGCGCCGCGCCGACCTCACCATGCTGGCCGTGGGCGACGACCAGATCGGTCCGGCCTGCGCCGCGCTGGCCGCCGCCGGCCTGCTGGAGGGCACGACGCTGTTCCATTGCAGCGGCGCGCTGGCCTCGGGCGAACTGGCCGCTGCGGCGGCGGCCGGCGCCGCCGTGGCCAGCGTGCATCCGATCCGCAGCTTCGCCGATCCCGAGGCCGTGGCGGGGGCCTTCGCCGGCACCTGGTGCGGCGTGGAGGGCGACGCGGCGGCGCTGGCCGCGCTCGAGCCGGCCCTGCTGGCCATAGGCGCGCAGCCGGTGCCGATCGACGCCGCCGCCAAGACCCTGTACCACGCCGCCGCCGTCTTCGCCAGCAACTATCTGGTGACGCTGCTGGACGCGGCCCTGCGCGCCTACCAGGCGGCCGGCATCCCCGAGCCGGTGGCGCGCCAACTGGTGCGCCCGCTGGTGGAGGAAACCGCGGCGAACGTCTTCCGGCTGGGGGCGGCGCCGGCGCTGAGCGGGCCGCTGGCCCGCGGCGACCTGGCCACGGTCGACAGGCAGCGCCGCGCCGTGCGGGCGTGGGACGCCGCCACCGGCCGCCTGTACGAGGCGCTGGAGGCGCCCACCACCGAGCTGGCGCGGCGCAAGCGCGCCACACCGCCGGCCTAAGACCCGGGGCGCTGCGCTTGCGGCGCCATCCCTGCCGCGACCTTCACTGCGCCGACAATTCCGCCCGGTTGCGCCCGTTGTTCTTGGCCTGGTAGAGGGCGCTGTCGGCGCGCGAGAAGAAGGTCGATTCGCCCTCGTCGTGGCGGTACTCGGCCACGCCCAGGCTGATCGTCACGCGCGACCGCGGCGCCGGCATGCCGAAGTCGTGCTCCTCGACGGCGCGGCGCAGCGCCTCGGCGATCGCGCCGGCCTGCGCCAGGGTGCAGTCGTTGAGCAGAATCAGGTATTCCTCGCCGCCCCAGCGCGTCACGACGTCGCTCTCGCGCACCACCTCGCGGGCGATGTCGGCCACGCCGCGTATCACCGTGTCGCCCCACAGATGGCCGTGGTTGTCGTTGACCTGCTTGAAGAAATCGATGTCGAAGAGGATCGCCGCCAGCGGCCGGCCGCTGCGCTTGCTCATCAGGATGGTGTTGCGGAACATCAGCTCGAGCGCCTTGCGGTTGAGCAGGCCGGTCAGCGCGTCGGTCGAGGCGACGCGCTCGAGGCGGCGCTGGAAGCGGTTCACCGTCAGCAGGGTGATGGCCAGCACCAGCAGGGTGACGGCGAAGCTGATGGCCAGGTTCAGGACGAAGGCGCGCTGCACCGGCTTGACCTCGTCGCTGACGTTCTGCTCGACCACCAGATACCAGCCCAGCTCCGGGATGAAGCGCGAGTTGACCAGCATATTGGCCTTCTCGGCGCGGTAGCCGAGGTGGGTCGGGTGGCTGTCGCGGTTGAGGATGCGCGCGGCGATGGCGCTGACGCCGGGCAGGCTGCGGATCGAGCCGCGCACGGCGCGCATGGTCTTGCCGCTCAGGACGATGTTGCCGGCGCCGTCGACGAAGTAGATGTTGCGCCGGAAGCGCGCCTGGTAGCGGTCGAGGATGCCGCCCATGGTGTCGAGCGTCAGGCCGACGCCGGTGGCGCCGATGAACTTGCCCTGGTAGTCGAGCACGCGGTGGTTGATGAAGATGGTCATGCTGTCGCGGTTGGCCATGTCGAAATCGACATTGGTTTCATAGTCGGCCCCCGCGAGCGCGCGCAGGCGGAAGAACCAGGCGTCGCGCGGCTCGCCGGCGCGCACCGACTTCAGCGTGCCGCCGGCGTAATAGTAGGCGCGGCTGCGCTCGGAGATGAGGAAGCTGCTGACGGTGCCGTATTTCTTCTTCACCTCGCTCAGGTAGCGCACGATCTGCTCGGGGTTCTTCTCGCCGCCGAGGATCCAGTCGCGCACGAAGGTGTCGTGCGCCATCAGCGAGGAAATGAAGACGGGGCGCAGGATGTCCTTCTGGATCTCGGAATAGATGTTGTCGCCGGTCAGCGGCAGGGTCTGCTCGGAAATGCCCTGCTCGATGGCGTCGCGCGAAGAGATGTAGCTGGCCAGGCTGGTGGCGCAGAAACCGGCGGCGAGGATCAGGGTGATCCAGATGAGAAGGCGGTACTTGATGGAGAACAGGCGCATGGTGTCGGTGGTGGGGGCTGGAACGGTTTTGAAGGCCGCTGCGGGAACGATTGTTGTGCTAGTTGCAAGTATGGGGCCGGGCGCGCAATGGCGCAATGGCCTTCGCGGCGGGCGCGGCCGGGCGCGCCCGCGGACAATGCCACTTTAATACTACGCATTCCCAAATAAATCCCCGGATTAGTCGACAAACCCGGTAATAAGCAATAAGCTTGTCCTCTGGAATCTTTCCTGGCGAATCCAAGAGTAAGACAGTGTGATAACAAGCGCGCGGCACCGCGTGCCGCCGCCATTTGGATAGGGGTATGAAGATGTTATTTCTGAAGAGCACGACCGTCACCAAGGCACCCGGCATTTATGAGGTCGACATCGCGGCCAAGCCGCCGGGCAAGACATTCGGGGTTTTCCTGGCGACCGACGCGGACAACCAGCCGCTCGACGTGCTGGCCCAGTTGAAAGCCCTGGGCTTTGAAAACACCTACACCTCGAACTACCTGCACAAGGACAAGGGCAAGGTGCTCGACCTGCATTTCCAAAAAGACGGCACCGACCTGTTCAAGGGTTGGAAAAGCGAAGAATGCGCGATCAATCTGGCCGCGATCGAAGCCCTCTTCAATGGCATCGGCATCGTCGTGGCGCCGCGCGTGATGTCGCTGGCCGAGGCCTACGCCTAAGGCGGACCGGGCCGGAAACAGCGGGCGCGGCATCGAGCCGGGGTCGGATCCTAGGGATCCGGCCCCGGCTTTTTGTTGCGCCTCAGGTGCGCACTTCGATGTGGTACAGCGCCCACGGGCACAGGCCGAAACGCTCGCGCAAGGGCCGCGCCGCCATCGGCGCCACGCGGTCGGCGTCGTACACGGCCCACAGCGGTCCCAGGCCGCCCAGCGCCATCGGTTCGCCGTCCAGGTGGGTGGCGACGATGAAGCCTTGCGCGCGCGCCTGGGCCACGCCGATGCTGGCCGCATAGCCGTCGACGGCGCGCAGCACCAGCTGGGCGGCGTCGCCGCCGGCCGCACCGGCCGCCTCCAGCACGTCGAGCAGGGCCGGTCCGCGCAGCACGTGGACCTTGCCGTCGTACTCCAGCGTCGGTTTGATGCTGCGCGCCGGCAAGGCCAGCAAGGCCGCGAAATCGAAGGCGTGGGCGCGCTCGAAGGTGATTTTTTGCTTGTGCATCATCTGGTCGCGCAGGGCATCGAAGCGGCCGCGGTTGGGCTTGTCGATGGCGCCGCTCAGCGTCAGCAGGGTGGGCCCGCGCGGCGGCGCCGTGCGCGCCTGCGGTATAGTGGGCAAGACGGCGCCGGCCAAAGCGGCGGCGCCCAGGAATTGGCGTTTCTTCATGTAGGCTCCCGAGGATACGCCCCGATGATACCGTGATCCCGCCATCGATAGCCATGGACTTGTTTGCCGCCAACGATACGCTGAGCCCGATTCCCCTCGAGGACGGCGAACTGTACTTCCTCGAACGCCTGGCCGTGCCCGCCGGCGACATGCTGGCGCTCTTGATCGCGCAGACGGCGTGGCGCGCCGAATCCATCACCCTGTGGGGCAAACGCCACGCCCAGCCGCGCCTGACGGCCTGGCACGGCACGGCGCGCTACCGTTATTCCGGCATGACGCTGGAGCCGCAGCCGTTCACGCCGCTGCAACTGGCGCTCAAGGACGCCGTCGAGCGCGCCTGCGGGCGGCGCTTCAACAGCGTGCTGCTGAACTACTACCGGGACGAACGCGACAGCATGGGTTTCCATTCCGACGACGAGGCCGAGCTGGGCCCCGAGCCGGCCATCGCCTCGCTCAGCTTCGGCGCGCCGCGCACCTTCATCCTCAAGCACAAGCGCCTGCCGAAGACGCTGAAACTGGCGCTGGGCGACGCCAGCCTGTTGCTGATGGCGGGTGTGACCCAAAGAAATTGGCGTCATGGCATCAACAAGGAGCGCCAAGCCTGCGGGCCGCGGGTGAATCTAACTTTCCGCAATATCCTTTAAAATCACTCATTTCCGCGCCGTTTTGATCTGCGTCTGAAAATGGTGAACTGATATTGAGATTTCCGGTAAGAAATTGTAACTTACATCTCGTCACATTTTTTACGAAAAGCGGCGCGACTTGGCTTTTTTCCGGTGCTAAGGTGGCTACATCGCACTTCGACCAACTGCGACCCAAAGCGAGTTTCTGCACTTCTAGCGAGTTCCCGCACTTCTTTTTGAAAGAGAAAGCACCATGAAAAAAATCATCTTCGCCTTGATTTCCTCCGCCACCGTTCTGTCGGGCATCTCGGTCGCCCACGCCGAAGGCGCGTACGTCGGCGCCGGCGTGACCGCCAGCCGCTACAAATTCGATGTGGCCAACACCAGCAGCAGCGACAGCAACTCGGGCACCAAGGCGGCCGGCAAGATCTTCGCCGGCTACGAATTCGACAAGAACTGGGCGGTCGAGGGCGGTTACGCCGACTTCGGCAGCCAGGGCTACAACTACGTGAAAAACGGCGCCAACGGCCACATCGACTCGAAGTCGGACGGTTTCTACGTGGCGGGCAAGGCGACCATGCCGGTCAATGAGCAAGTCGGCGTCTTCGGCAAGTTGGGCCTGGCCAGCAACAAGGACAACATCAGCGGCAGCGGCGACGCGGCCGGCATTGCCAACAACGGCCGCAAGACTGGCTTGTACGCTTCCGTGGGCGCCCAATACGCGATCAACAAGAACGTCTCGCTGACGGCGGAAGTGGAGCATTTCGGCAAAAGCGCCGACTTCGGCCACAAATCGACCGCCTTGTCCCTGGGCGCGCGCTACAACTTCTAGCCACGACGCGGACGGCAAGGCCCGCTTGTAGTGTGAATGCGACAGCTCCCCGGTGGAGCTGTTTTTCCGTCCGGGCCGGCATTCCCGGCGCATGAAAAAAGCCGCCCGAGGGCGGCTTCTTGTCGCTACACCGTCAAAGGCTTGTAGCGGATGCGTTTCGGCTTCGCGCCTTCTTCGCCCAGACGTTTCTTCTTGTCCGCTTCATATTCCTGATAGTTGCCGTCGAAGAAGGAGACTTGCGAGTTGCCTTCGAAGGCCAGGATGTGCGTGGCGATGCGGTCGAGGAACCAGCGATCATGCGAGATGACCATGACGCTGCCGGCGAATTCCAGCAGCGCGTCTTCCAGCGCGCGCAGGGTTTCCACGTCCAGATCGTTGGACGGCTCATCGAGCAGCAGCACGTTGCCGCCCATCAGCAGGGTCTTCGCCAGATGCAGGCGGCCGCGTTCGCCGCCGGACAGGTTGCCGACGATTTTTTGCTGGTCGCCGCCCTTGAAGTTGAAGCGGCCCAGGTAGGCGCGCGAAGGCATTTCGAAGCGGCCCACGGTGAGCATGTCGGCGCCGCCGCAGACGTCCTCGAAGACGGTCTTGCCGTCCGACAGGGAATCGCGGTTCTGGTCGACGATGGAGACGCGCGCCGTCTGGCCGACCACGACTTCGCCGCTGTCCGGCTGTTCCTTGCCGGTGATCATCTTGAACAGCGTCGACTTACCGGCGCCGTTCGGGCCGATGATGCCGACGATGGCGCCGGCCGGCACCGTGAAGGACAGATTGTCGATCAGCAGGCGGTCGCCGAAGGCCTTCGAGACGTTCTTGAATTCGATCACTTCGTTGCCCAGGCGCTCGGCGACGGGGATGAAGATCTCCTGCGTCTCGTTGCGCTTCTGGTATTCGTGCTCGGAGAGCTCGTTGAAGCGCGCCAGGCGGGCCTTCGACTTGGCCTGGCGGCCCTTCGGATTCTGCCGCACCCATTCCAGTTCCTTGGCGATGGTCTTCTGGCGCGACGATTCGGTGGCCTCCTCCTGCTTCAGGCGGTTGCCCTTTTGCTCCAGCCACGAGCTGTAGTTGCCCTTCCACGGAATGCCGTGGCCGCGGTCGAGCTCGAGGATCCATTCGGCGGCGTTGTCGAGGAAGTAGCGGTCATGGGTGATGCCGACCACGGTGCCGGGGAAGCGCAGCAGGAATTGCTCGAGCCAGTCGACCGATTCGGCGTCCAGATGGTTGGTCGGCTCGTCGAGCAGCAGCATGTCCGGTTTCGACAGCAGCAGGCGGCACAGCGCGACGCGGCGCTTCTCGCCGCCCGACAGCACGCCGACCTTGGCGTCCCACGGCGGCAGGCGCAGGGCGTCGGCGGCCATTTCCAGTTGCAGGTTCAGGTTGCCGCCGTCGGAGGTCGAAATGATCGCCTCCAGACGCGCCTGCTCGGTGGCCAGGGCGTCGAAGTCGGCGTCCTCTTCGGCGTAGGCGGAGTAAACCGCGTCCAGCTTGGCTTGCGCCTCGAACACTTCGCCGAGGCCGGACTCGACCACCTGGCGCACGGTCTGCTCGGGATCGAGCACCGGTTCCTGCGGCAGGTAGCCGATGTTCAGGCCCGGCATCGGCACGGCTTCGCCCTGGATGTCGGTGTCGATGCCGGCCATGATCTTGAGCAGGGTCGACTTGCCGGAGCCGTTCAGGCCCAGCACGCCGATCTTGGCGCCCGGGAAGAAGGACAGCGAAATATCTTTCAGGATCTGGCGTTTCGGTGGGACGATCTTGCCCACTCGGTTCATGGTGTAGACGTAATTTGCCATTGCGGAATCTCGGGTGATAAACAAAGATGGACAGGATACGATAAACGCCCTGTTCGGGCTAGCAACAAAGTGCGCGCGGCCTCAGGCGGCGACGCGGCGCGCGCGCCACAGGCCCTCGCCGGCGTACAGGGCCAGCGCGGCCCAGATGGCCATGAAGCCGGTCATGCGCTCGGCCGTGAAGGATTCGCGGAACAGCCAGACGCCGAGCAGCAGCTGCATGGTCGGCGAAATGTATTGCAGCAGTCCCAGCACCGACAGGGGCAAGCGCCGCGCGCCGGCGGCGAACAGCAGCAGGGGCACGGCGGTGATCGGGCCGGAGGCCACCAGCAGCCAGCGCGTCAGCGTCGAGGGCGTCGTCAGGAAGGTGTTCTGGCCGTGCCAGCCGAGCCAGAGCACATAGGCCAGCGCCAGCGGGAACAGGATCATGGTCTCGAAGGACAGGCCCTCGAGCGGGCCGAGGGCGGCGGTCTTGCGCAGCAGGCCGTAGGCGCCGAAGGTGACGGCCAGCGCCAGGGCGATCCACGGCATCTGCCCGGTCTGCCAGGCCAGCCAGGCGACGCCGCCGCCGGCCAGCGCGATGGCGATCCACTGCAGGCGGCGCGGCCGCTCGTGCAGGAAGAGGAAACCGAGCATCACGTTCAGCAGCGGCGTCATGAAATAGCCGAGGCTGGCGTCGATGACGTGGCCATGGTTGATGGCCCATATATAGATGAACCAGTTTCCGCTCAGCAGGAAGGCGCTGGCGACGAAGCCGGCGACGACGCGCGGGCGGCGCGCCAGCGGCCGCACCCAGCCCCATTGGCGGCGCAGCGTCAGCACGATGGCCAGGAAGAGCAGCGACCACAACATGCGATGCGCCAGGATCTCCAGCGGTGGCACCTCGGCGATGGCGTGGAAAAACAGGGGGAACAGGCCCCAGCTCAAAAACGCGAGGGTGGCGTAGAACATGCCTGGATTCATAGAAGCGATCAATGGAGGGGCCGGGAGGAGGGCCATTATCGCTGAAATGGGCGCGCGCCGCCGCCGCCCGGCCAAAACCGCCGGCGCCGGATCCGGGCCCGGAGCCGCGCGGGCGGATGGCGCGCGCGGGGCCGCGCCGCAGCGTGGCCGTGGTCGCCGCGCGACAGCGGCGGGCGGCGGAAAACGGCCAAGTTCGCCATCAGCCTATGGGGTAGAATGGCGCTCATCGACGCCCACGCATGTACGCCAGCCTATGCCAGAATATTCTTGCAATTTGCTAATACATATCTTATTGTGCAATGCAACAAAACAAAATAAAACCGGGTGCCACCTTGACGCAACATAAAAAAAGCAGCCTCGTCGCCCTGACGCTGGCCGCTGTCGGTATCGTCTACGGCGATATCGGGACCAGCCCCCTCTACACCCTGAAGACCGTTTTCACCGCCGAGCATGGCCTGGTGCTGAATCCGAACAATCTGCTCGGCGTCGTCTCCCTGATTTTCTGGGGGCTGACGCTGATCATCTCGCTCAAGTATGTGACGCTGGTGTTGCGCGCCGACAACCGCGGCGAGGGCGGCATCATGGCCCTGATGGCGCTGGCGCTGTCGTCGGTGAACAAGCTGTCGCGCTGGAACTTTCCGCTCATGCTGACCGGCGTCTTCGGCGCCACCCTGTTCTACGGCGACAGCGTGATCACGCCGGCCATCTCGGTGCTCTCGGCCATCGAGGGCCTGGAGGTGGCGACGCCGGCCCTGAAGACCTACGTGGTGCCGCTGACCATCCTGGTGCTGGTGGCCCTGTACGCGGTGCAGTCGCACGGCACGGCCGGCATCGGCCGCTGGTTCGCGCCCATCATGCTGCTGTGGTTCGCCACGCTGGCCGGCATGGGCATCGTCAACATCGTCGACCAGCCGCAGATCCTCGCCGCCCTGAATCCCTGGTACGCCTTCAGTTTCCTGAATGAGAACCGGCTGGTCGCCTTCGTCGCCTTGGGCGCGGTGGTGCTGGCCTTCACCGGCGCCGAGGCGCTGTACGCCGACATGGGCCATTTCGGCAAGAAGCCGATCCGCATGGCCTGGTTCCTGATTGCCTTCCCGGCGCTGGCGCTGAACTACCTGGGCCAGGGCGGCCTGCTGCTGGCCCATCCCGAGGCGATCTCGAATCCCTTCTATCAGCAACTGGGCGCTTGGAGCATCTATCCGCTGGTGATTCTGTCGACCATGGCCACCGTGATCGCCTCGCAGGCGACCATTTCCGGCACCTTCTCGATGACCAAGCAGGCGATCGCGCTGGGCTTCCTGCCGCGCATGCGCGTGCTGCACACCTCCGAGAGCGAGATCGGGCAGATCTACATCCCCGCCATCAACTGGCTGCAACTCATCGTCGTGCTGCTGGCCGTGATCGGCTTCGGCTCGTCCGAGAACCTGGCGGCCGCCTACGGCATCGCGGTCACCGCGACGATGCTGGCGACGACCATCCTGACCTTCTTCGTGATCCGTTACCGTTGGAAGATGAACCTGGCCCTGTGCTGGTTCGCCACCGTCTTCTTCGTCGCCATCGACCTGATGTTCTTCTCGGCCAGCGCGCTCAAGCTGTTCCACGGCGGCTGGTTCCCGCTGCTGCTCGGCTCCATCCTGTTCATCGTCATGCTGACCTGGAAGCGCGGCCGCCTGCTGGTGTTCCAGAACCTGCAGAAGCACGCCATTCCGCTCGACGACTTCCTGTCCTCGCTGTTCATCGCGCCGCCCACGCGCGTGCCCGGCACGGCCATCTTCCTGCGCGGCGAAAGCGACGGCGTGCCGCACGCGCTGCTGCACAATCTGTCGCACAACAAGGTGCTGCACGAGCGCGTCGTCTTCCTCACCGTGTTCATGCTGGAGGAACCGTGGGTGCCGCCGGCCGAGCAGGTGCGTATCACCGATCTGGGCCACCAGTGCTTCCAGTTGAATGTGCACTACGGCTTCAAGGATGAGCCGGACATTCCCAAGGTGCTGGCCCTGTGCGAGGGGCACGGCCTGCATTTCGAGATGATGGAGACGTCCTTCTTCATCGCCCGCCAGACCGTCATCTCGACGCCGGGCGCCGGCATGGCGCCATGGCGCGAGCATCTGTTCGTGGCCATGTCGCGCAACGCCCGCGGCGCCGCCGACTACTATCAAATCCCGACCAACCGGGTGATCGAACTGGGCACCCAGGTCGAGATCTGAGCGCCGCCGCCGCGCCGGCCGCCGCCGCCCTCCGGGGCGCCGGCGGCCGGTGTTGTATTTGGGGCGACGCTTACGACTGCTTACATTTTGTCAAAGTTTCTCCTGCTACACTATTGCCCTTGCCGGCGCATTGGCGCGCCAGGCGACTGACCAATACTGAGGGACACATGAAATCCACGCTTCAATTCGTCGCATCCATCGCTTGCGCCGTCGCGCTGTCCGCCTGCGGCGGCGGTGGCGGCTCCACCCCGGCGCCGCTCGACCCGAACACCCAGCCGGCCGCGTACGCGCAGATCGACAGCCTGGTCGGCGCGGGCGCGGTGGCGACGGCCGGCAGCAACTTGACGGTCAACTACACGGGCTGGTTGTACAGCGCCAAGGCGAGCGATTCGCACGGCGCCAAATTCGACAGCGGCAGCGGTTTCAAGTTCAAGCTGGGTAGCGGCCAAGTGATCCCCGGCTGGGACAAGGGCGTCGCCGGCATGAAGGTGGGCGGCAAGCGCACCCTGGTGCTGACTTCGGCGGACGGCTACGGCGCCAACGGCTCCGGGCAGATTCCGCCGAACGCGGGCCTGGTGTTCGACGTCGAGCTGACGGCGGTGAACTAAGCGTCCGCGCCGGCGCGGCGCGGCGGACAAAACGGGCGATCCTGGATCGCCCGTTTTGTCGTTAACGCCCGGGCCGGTGTTCTCTCTCCGGCGGGGGCGCCAATTCCTGGAAGTAGTAGGTGGCGCCGCCCAGGTCGGCCGGCGCGTCGTAGCGCAGCACCTGGACGCGGCGCAGGGCCACCGGCGCGCTGAAGCCGGGGCCGTCGTAGACGAAGGTGTGGAATTCGCCGTTCTCGCCGCAGGCGTCGACGCCGGGCGGCAGGTTGGCGAGGAAGGCGGCGTCGAACTCGCGGCCGCAGAAGTCGGCCGACAGATGGCCGCCGTTGACGCACACGACGACGGCCTTGAAGCCGGCGGCGATGAACTCGTCGACCAGTTGGCGGCGCGGCGCGCCCCACAGCGGCAGGTGCGCCGTCAGGCCGGCGGCGGCGCACACTTTCTCTTCCCAGGCGCGGTGCGGCGCCAGATCGATGTCGCCGAAGATCGCGTGGCCGATGCCCTCGGCGGCGGCGGCGCGCAGCATGGCGATGAAGTTTTCCTCATAACTGGCCCAACTGGCCCGGTACAACTGCAGGCGCGCGCCCAGGCTGTCGGCCTGCGCCTGCAGCAGCGCCGGCGGCACGCCGTGCGAACGGGCGCGGGCGCCGCTTTCATCCATCGCCGTGATCAGCAGCGGCACCGTCATGCCGGCGCGGCGCGCGCGCCACAGGGCCAGGCAGGAGTCCTTGCCGCCGCTCCAGGACATCAGGGCTGTTGCTTGTGTCATTGTGTACGCCCTCGCTGAAAAGCATGATTATCGGCGATCGCGGGCGCGGCGCCCCGGCTTTGTCGCGGCGCCTTACTTGAGCTTGAAGACGGCGTGCACGGCTTGCGTGAATTTGATCGCGCTCGGCACGGCGTAGTTGAGCGCGCCGGGCGCCGGCGGCGTCGCGGCGGCGCCGGGGCCGTCGACCGCGCCGAAGCCGAAGGCGCCGCCCAGCTTGTCGAGCGGGGTCCTGGCGATCGCCACCGCCGCGCCGGGCTTGCGGCCGAACGCCAGCGCCAGGTCGGCCGCCGTGTGGCGGGCGTTTTGCGCCGCTTCCTGCAGCAGGCGGTCGTTGACCTGGTCGCGGTCGATGCGGTCGAAGGCGACACCGACGTTGTCGACGTGATCGCGCCCCAGCAGCGCGCCGATGAAGCCGGGCCAGGCTTTCAGGTCGCGCACGCGGACGGAGAAATGCCGCGTCAGGATGTAGGCGTAGGCGGCGTCCGGCGCGCCGCCATCCTCCTTGGCGCTGAGGGCGACGCTTTTCTTGCCCAGGTCGGCCGCGCCGATGTCGGCGCCGGCCACGCCGGCCTCGCTGAACAATGTCGTCAACGTCTCCGACAGCGCGTTCAGTTGCGCCAGCGCCTGTTCGCTGTCGCTGTGCTGGATGACCACCTCGAACTGCAGTTCACCGATGTCCGGCGCCAGCCACAGCTCGGCCTTGCCGCTGGCGCTGACGAAGGGATAGTCGGGCAGCGGCGAAGCCGGCGCGGCGGCGGGAACGCAGAGCAGGGCAAGCGCCAGCGCGCAGGGTCGGAACATAGTTTTCCATGCAAAGAAGTGGCTCGGTCCGGCCATGCCGCGGGCGCGGACGATGGTGGTTTTGATATGCGTAAATAGTAACAGTATTTTTCAGGCAATCTTCATTCCGGCCCACGATTTCTCCGCCGGCCAGGCCTTTTCGGGCCGCCACTGTCCGGCTCCGGACAGTCGCCGCGTGCGGAAACGGACAGTGCCGCCGCAGGACGCAATGCCCGGCCCGCAGGCCGGCCGCTGCTGCTAGAATGCCTGGCAATCTTGCCTATTCACCACTGCCCCCATGGCCGACCCCACCGCCCACATCCTGATACTCGACGACGACATCGACGTCGCCTGCGCCGCCCAATTGCTGCTGCGGCGCCGCTACGGCCGGGTCGCCACCCTGAACGACCCGGCCGCCCTGGCGGCGCTGTTGGCCGAGGGCGTGCCGGACGTGGTGCTGCTCGACTTTAACTTCACGCCCGGCCGCGTCGACGGCGCCGAGGGACTCGCCACGCTGGACCTGCTGCGCGCGCAGGCGCGTCCGCCGGCCGTCATCGCGCTGACGGCCTACGCCGACGTGCCGCTGGCCGTGGAGGCGCAGAAGCGCGGCGCCAGCGACTTCATCACCAAGCCCTGGGACAACGCGCGCCTGGTGGCGGCGGTCGACAGCGCGCTGGCGCGCCGCGCCGCGCGGCCGGCGCCGGACGCCGCGACGGCGGTGCTGATGGGCGAGTCGGCCGCGATGCAGGAGGTGAAGGCGATGATCGCCAGCGTCGCGCCGACCGAGGCCAACGTGATGATCCTGGGCGAGAACGGCGTCGGCAAGGAACTGGTGGCGCGCGCGCTGCACCTGGCCTCGCGGCGCGCCGCCGGCACCTTCTTCGCCGTCGACATGGGCGCCTTGCCGGAATCGACCTTCGAGAGCGAATTGTTCGGCCACCGCAGGGGTTCCTTCACCGACGCCAAGGCCGACCGGGCCGGGCGCTTCCAGGCCGCGCGCGGCGGCTCGCTGTTCCTCGACGAGATCGGCAACATGCCGCTGGCGGGGCAGGCCAAGCTGCTGACGGCGCTGGAGCGGCGCGAGGTGACGCCGATCGGCGCCGACCGCCCGGAGCCGATCGACGTGCGCATCATCAGCGCCACCAATCTCGACGAGGCGCGCCTGTTCGACGCCGGCGTGTTCCGGCCCGACCTGCTGTTCCGCCTGAACACCATCGTCATCCGCGTGCCGCCGCTGCGCCAGCGGCGCGACGACATCCCCGGCCTGCTGCGCCACTACCTGGCGCTGTACGAGGCGCAGTACCAGCGACCCGCGCGCGGCGTGAACGGGGCGGCGCTGGCGCAACTGCGCCAGCACGCCTGGCCGGGCAATGTGCGCGCGCTGCGCCACGCCTGCGAGCGGGCTGTCATCCTGGGACGCGGCGCCGACTACGGCCTGGACGATTTCGGCCTGGCCGCCGGACCGCAGGCGGCGCCGCCGGCGCCCGTGAAGGCGGCCGACGGCGGCGAGGAATTCACTCTGGGCGCGCTGGAGCGCGAGGCCATCGCCGCCGCGCTGGCCCAGGCGAAGGGCAACATCAGCCACACCGCGAAGATGCTCGGCGTCAGCCGCGCCGCCCTGTACCGCAAGCTGGGCAAGCATGGCATCTGAGCGCGCCCTCAAGCTGGCGATAGGCGCCGCCGCGGCCGCGCTGGCGGCGACGGCCGCCGCCGCCCAGGCCGTCGCGCCGTCGCCGCGCCTGCTGGTGCTGTGCGCGCTGGCGGCCCTGCCCTGCGCGGCCCTGCTGTGGCGTTGCCTGGGCCGGCTGGCGCCGCGCCAGCCGCTGCGCCTGCCCGACGCCAGCGTCGGCCTGCCCACCGACCGCCAGGGCCTGGTCGACGGCGCGCTGGCCCTGGAGGCGCGCCTGGAGCACGCGCCCATCGCCCTGTTCCGCATCGAGCAACTGAGCGGGCCGGGCGCCGTCACGCCGCTCAACGCCAACGCGCGCCGCCTGGTGGCGCCGGGACGCGCCAGCGCGGCGGCGCAGTTGTACCGATTGCTGGAGGCGCAGCCGATCGGCCAGCGCAGCCTGATCGGCTTCGACACCGAGCGCGGCGTCGAGCGCGCGCTGGTGGCCGTGTCGGCGCTGACCCTGCAGGGCGCGGCGCAGCGCCTGGCCGCGCTGATGCCGGTGGAAAGCGAGCTGGAGGCGGAGGCGCTGAACGCTTGGCGCCAGTTGGTGCATGTGCTGACGCACGAAATCATGAATTCGCTGACGCCGGTGGCCTCGCTGTCGCGCACCGCCTACGATCTGCTGGAGGAATCGCGCGCCTGCCTGCCGGCCGACGTCAGCGCCGACCTCGGCACCGCGCTGGACGCCATCGGCCGGCGCGCCGCCAGCCTGGTCGACTTCGTCGCCAGCTACCGCAGCCTGTCCAACCTGCCGCAGGCGCAGGCCGAGCGGGTGCGGCTGGAGGACTTGTTCGGCCGCCTGGCCGCCTTGCTGGGGCCGCTCTGGCAAGCCCGCGGCGGGCGCGCCGAATTCTCCGTCGTGCCGGCCTCGCTGGAAGTGATGGTCGATGCGGGGCAGTTGGAGCAGGCGCTGATCAACCTGCTGAAAAACGCCGCCGAGGCGACCGAGGGCGTGGCCGGGCCGGAGGCGCTGGTCAGCGCGCGCCTGAGCCGGGGCGGGCGGCTGCGCATCGACATCGTCGACAACGGCCCCGGCGTGGCGGAGGCGATGGCGGCGCACATCTTCACACCCTTCTTTTCGACCAAGAAGCAGGGACGCGGCATCGGCTTGGCGATGGTGCGCCACCTGGTGCACGGCAACGGCGGCACCGTGCGCTACGCCAGGTCGGTGGCGGCCGGGGCCCGCTTCGTCGTCACGTTCTGAGGCCGGCGCAGCACGGACCAAGCCCTGCGGGCCAATCCGCCCCGGTACTCAGCTTGCCGACGCCGCGCGCAGCATGTCGATGTGCATGATGCCATCCTCGTCGTAGGGCGCGCCGACGGTGACGAAGCCGAAGCTCTGATAGAAGCGCTCCAGATACAGCTGGGCGCCGATGCGGATGGCGTGGCCGGGATACTGGCGCGCGGCGCGGGCGATGCCCTGTTCCAGCAGTTGCCGGCCGATGCCGGTGCCGCGCGCGGACGGCGCCGTCAGCACGCGGCCCAGCGACATTTCCGTGTATTTCGCGCCCGGGGCCAGGCAGCGCAGGTAGGCGGCCAGCTGGCGCTTGCCGTCCACGCTGCGCCAGGCTTGCAGGTGCCAGGCGGCCTGGTCGTGGTCGTCCATGTCCTGGTACAGGCATTGTTGCTCCAGCACAAACACCTGCTGGCGCAGCGCCAGTACCTGATACAACTGGGCGCCGCCGAGTTCCTCGAATGCCTGCCATTGCCAATCGACCATGCGGGTCTCCTGAGTGCGTGAAACGCCAATTTT